>NZ_JAYSBK010000004.1:0-79681 GCF_041915465.1 Novosphingobium sp.
GCAGCAGTTGCGCGCGATTTCCCCCAGGGAACAACAGAGAGCAAAGCTATGTCGGTTCGGATGGCCCTCACGAAACTTGCAGCCTTCGCTGCGGGCGGTGCTGTGATTGGCGGCGGCGCGGTTCACGTGGCCGAGACCCCGGCCAAGCAGGTCACCTACGTCAAGCATGCCAAGCCGGCGGCCAAGCCGCACAAGGCCAAGCGCGTCGTTGCGGCCAAGCCGCGCAAGGTGAAGCGCATCCGCCGCGTCGTGACCAAGACCTATACTTGCGAGCAGCCGGCCCAGCCGCAGTTCGCCGTGATGCCGGCCTACGCGCCGCCGCTTCCGCCCCAACCGATGCCCGAAAGCGGCAGCAGCAGCGGCACGGTCGTGATCGGCGGTTCGGGCGGCTTCGGCTTTGGCGGCGGCTTCTTTGGCGGCTTCTTCGGCGGCAGCTCGGGCGGATCCAGCGGCAGCGTCGTGATCACCTCGACCAGCACCGGTTCGACTTCCAGCTCGACCTCCGGCGGTTCGACTTCGACTTCGGGCGGCTCGACATCGTCGTCGACCGGCGGCCTGACCAGCACGACCACGACCGGCGGGATCTCGTCGAGCTCGACCACTTCGACCGGCGGCGTTTCGACTTCGACCGGCGGCGTTTCGACCTCCACTGGCGGTGTCTCGACCTCGAGCGGCGCGGTCAGTTCCAGCTCGTCGACTTCGACCAGCTCGGGCAACGTCTCGACCTCGTCGGGCAACTACAGCTCGTCTTCGTCGTCGACCTCGGGTAACGTCTCGTCCTCGACCTCTTCGTCGACCTCGTCGTCGTCCTCGACTTCGGGCAACGTGTCTTCGTCGACGTCGACCTCCTCGTCGACCTCGGGCAACATCACCTCGTCCACTTCGTCGAGCACTTCGAGCAGCGGCTCCTCGTCGACCTCGTCGTCGACCTCGACCAGTTCGGGCACCACCAGCGGGACGACGAGCGGCACCACCAGCGGCACCACCAGCGGTACCGAAGTTCCCGCCCCGCCGATGCTGCTGCTGTTCGGCGCAGCTGCCGCCGCCACCTTCAGCCGCCGCCGCAAGAAGGTGGCAGCGCAAGACTGATCAGTTCAGGGGCAGCGCCGGTTCCCGATCCGGCGCTGAAAACGAGACAGGCCCGGAAAACCACCGTGGGTTTTCCGGGCCTGTCTTGTCTTGCGCCTGTGCCGGGCGGATCGGGGCGGACCGCGGCCCGCCCCCTCCGCTGGCCGATCAGGCGGCCAGCTTGCGCAGCACGTACTGCAGGATGCCGCCGTTCATGAAGTATTCGACCTCGTTGGCGGTATCGATGCGGCACAGCGCGGTGAAGCTGAACTTCGAGCCGTCCTTGCGGGTCACTTCCACGGTCACGTCCTGACGCGGGGTCAGGTTCGCAACGCCGGTGATGGTGAAAGTGCAATCGCCATCGAGGCCCAGGCTCTGGCGGGTGTCGCCATCCTTGAACTGCAGCGGCAGCACGCCCATGCCGACCAGGTTCGAGCGGTGGATGCGCTCGAAGCTTTCGACGATCACGGCGCGCACGCCGAGCAGGTTGGTGCCCTTGGCCGCCCAGTCGCGCGACGAGCCGGTGCCGTATTCCTTGCCCGCGACGACGACCATCGGGGTGCCATCGGCCTTGTGCTTCATCGCCGCGTCATAGACCGGCATGACTTCGCCGTTGTAGCGGCTCATGCCGCCTTCGACGCCGGGGACCATTTCGTTTTTGATGCGGATGTTGGCAAAGGTGCCGCGCATCATCACTTCGTGGTGGCCGCGGCGCGCGCCGTAGGAGTTGAAGTCCGCCTTGGCGACCTGGTGCTCCATCAGCCACTGGCCAGCCGGGCTGTCAGCCTTGATGTTGCCGGCCGGGCTGATGTGGTCGGTGGTGATCGAATCGCCCAGGATCAGCAGCGGCTTGGCTTCGACGATGTCCTGCACCGGGGCCGGCTGCATGGTCATGCCTTCGAAGTAAGGCGGGTTGGCGACATAGGTCGACCCGGCGCGCCACGAATAGGTTTCGCTACCGGTGACGTTGATCGCCTGCCAGTGCTTGTCTCCCTTGTAGACGTCGGCATAGCGGGCCTGGAACATCGCGCGGTCCATGCACGAGGCCATGGTCGAGGCGACTTCCTGGTTGGTCGGCCAGATGTCCTTGAGGAACACGTCCTGGCCATCCTTGCCCTTGCCGATGGGGGTGGTGACGAAGTCGTCGATCACGGTGCCCTTGAGCGCATAGGCGACGACCAGCGGGGGCGAGGCCAGGAAGTTGGCGCGCACGTCGGGCGAAACGCGGCCTTCGAAGTTGCGGTTGCCCGAGATCACGGCCGCGGCGACGAGGCCGTTTTCGTTGATCGCCTTCGAGATCGGTTCGGCGAGCGGACCCGAGTTGCCGATGCAGGTGGTGCAGCCATAGCCGACCAGGTTGAAGCCGACATTGTCGAGGTGCGGCTGGAGGCCGGCCTTTTCGAGGTAGTCGGTGACGACCTGCGAGCCCGGGGCCAGCGAGGTCTTGACCCACGGCTTGGGCTTGAGGCCCAGCTCGTCGGCCTTCTTGGCGACGAGGCCAGCGGCAACCAGCACGCCCGGGTTCGAGGTGTTGGTGCAGCTGGTGATCGCCGCGATCATCACGTCGCCGTCGCCGATGTCGAAGTCCTTGCCTTCAACCGGAACGCGGGTGTTCGCCTTCTTGTAGGTTTCGGCCATGTCCTTGGCGAAGACATCGTCGACGTCTTCAAGGTTGACGCGATCCTGCGGACGCTTCGGACCCGCGAGCGAAGGCACCACGGTGCCCATGTCGAGTTCGAGGGTCGAGGAGAACACGGCGTCGGGCGCGGTCGGATCGATCCAGAAGCCCTGTTCCTTGGCATAGGCTTCGACGAGAGCCAGGGTGGCTTCGTCGCGGCCGGTCAGGCGCATATAGTCGAGCGTCTTGTCGTCGATCCCGAAGAAGCCGCAGGTCGCGCCGTATTCGGGGGCCATGTTGGCTAGCGTCGCGCGGTCGGCAAGGCTGAGCGAGGCAAGGCCCGGGCCGAAGTATTCGACGAAGCGGCCCACCACGCCGTGCTTGCGCAGCATGTTGGTGCAGGTCAGCACCAGGTCGGTCGCGGTCACGCCTTCGCGCAGGGCGCCGGTCAGCTTGAAGCCGACGACTTCGGGGATCAGCATCGAGACCGGCTGGCCAAGCATCGCGGCTTCGGCTTCGATCCCGCCGACGCCCCAGCCCAGCACGCCCAGGCCGTTGATCATCGTGGTGTGGCTGTCGGTGCCGACGCAGGTGTCGGGATAGGCCACGGTCGCGCCGCTCTGGTCCTGCGAGGTCCACACCGCCTGGGCGATGTTTTCGAGGTTCACCTGGTGGCAGATGCCGGTGCCTGGGGGCACGGCGTAGAAGTTGTTGAGCGACTTGGAACCCCACTTGAGGAAGTCATAGCGTTCCATGTTGCGGTGGTATTCGATCTCGACGTTTTCCTCGAAGGCCTTGGGGTGGCCGAATTCGTCGACCATCACCGAGTGGTCGATCACGAGGTTCACGGGAACCAGCGGGTTGATCTTGCTGGTGTCGCCGCCAAGCTTGGCGATGGCATCGCGCATCGCGGCAAGATCGACGACGCAGGGCACGCCGGTGAAGTCCTGCAGCAGCACGCGCGCGGGGCGATACTGGATTTCGTTGGTCGATTCGGTGGGGTTCTTCTGCCAGTCGACCAGCGCCTGGGCGTCGGCGGTCGAAACGGTGAAGCCGCCGTCTTCGAAGCGGAGCAGGTTTTCGAGCAGGACCTTCATGCTGAAGGGCAGGCGGCTGATGTCGCCCAGCTTGGCCGCGGCCTTCTTGAGCGAGTAGTACGCGTAATCCTTGCCGCCGACGGTAAGCGTGCTGCGCGTGCCGAGCGAGTCCTGTCCGACCTGGGTCATCCCTGCTGATCTCCTGAGTTTAGAAACCCTGCCCCGCGCGCCCTTTTCGCGAGTGCAGCAGGGCAAGTTGTCGGCGCCGCCGATGCGCGCGAATCCCCTTTACGTCAAGGGGGCGGGGCTGGATTGAGGCCGGATTCGACTAAAGTGCAGTCTGTTCGATGTGGCTTTTCCGCGGTGCGGCGATCCAGCAGCCGATCACGATCAGCGCCACGCCGATCACCGTGGGCAGGGTCAGCGCCTCGCCGAACATCAGCCAGCCCATTATCGCCGCCCAGATGAAGGCGGTATATTCGATCGGCAGCAGGGCCTGGGCCTCGGCCCGGCCATAGCCCCACGAGATCACCATCAGCGAAAGCATCGCCAGCACGGCCCCGGCAAAGATGTCGCGCAGGGCGGCGGGCGGCGGCATCACGGCCAGCCATGGCGCGGCCAGCCCGAGGAACAGCGCGACGAACACGGTCTGGAAGAAGGCCACTTCCGCGGGGCCTGCCAGCAGCGCCTGGCGCCGCTGCAGGATCAGGTTCCAGGCATAGAGCACGGCCGAGAACAGGATCATGCCGATGCCCCAGGCGGCATTGTCGCCCAGTTCGGCATCGCCCAGCCGGGCCGCGGCAATGACCGCCACCCCGGCGAGGCCCAGCACCGAGGCCAGGATCGCCCGCCCGCCGATCTTCTCGCCCAGCATCACGGCGGCGAGGTACAGCGCGATCAGCGGGGCGATGAACGACAGCGCGATGCCTTCGGCCATTGGCAGGTAGACAAGGCCCGCAAAAAAACTGGTGGCCATCGCCCCGCTCACCGCGCCGCGCAGTGCGTGCAGTTTCATCAGGGAGCGACTGGGCCAGGTGCCCTCGCGCCACTTCCAGACCGGATACATCAGCGCCGTGCCAAAGATGGAGCGCAGCAGCATTGCGCTATAGGCGCCGGCTGCCAGCGAGGCGCTTTTCATCAGCCCGTCCATCACGCTGAACAGCGCTATGCCGAGGGTGACCGCGATGAACGGGGCGAGGTGATGTTCGCGGTGGAGGGCGGAGGCAGGCTGTGACACCCGCCCCCCTTAGCCACTCGCCAGGGCCTTGTCGAAGGGCCTAGAGCGTCTTGATGATGCCTGAGAAGTCCATGCCGCCGTTCCCGGCCGCATTGAAGGCTGCATAGAGTTCTTCGGCGCGGCTGCCCATCGGCACCTGCGCGCCGGCGGTTTGGGCCGCTTCCATCGCCAGCTTGAGATCCTTCAGCATCAGCGCCGCGGCAAAGCCGCCCTGATAGCCGTTGTCCGCCGGGCTGGCCGGGCCGACGCCGGGGACCGGGCAGTACGAGGTCATCGACCACGACTGGCCCGAAGCCTTGCTGGAGATGTCGTAGAAGGTCTGGAGGTCCAGCCCCAGCTTCTCCGCCAGCGCAAAGGCCTCGCAGGTGGCGATCATCGTCGCGCCCAGGATCATGTTGTTGCAGATCTTGGCGGCCTGGCCCGCACCGGAGGCTCCGGCATGGATCACGGCCTTGCCCATTGCCGACAGGATCGGCTCGGCGCGGGCAAAGGCTTCGTCCGTGCCGCCGACCATGAAGGTCAGCGTTCCGCCATTGGCTGCCGCGATCCCGCCGGAGACGGGGGCGTCGACCATGGCATAGCCGGCCGCGCTGGCAGCCTCGGCCACCTTGCGCGCCGTCGCCACGTCGATGGTCGAGCAATCGAGCAGCAGGGCCGAGGTTGGCGCATGGCCGATCACGTCGGCACCATAGACGCTCTCCACGATCTTGCCGTTGGGCAGCATCGAGACGACCGCTTCGGCCCCAACTACGGCCTCGCGCACCGAGGTGTAGGCGGCGCAGCCGTTGTCCTTCGCGCGGGCGAGCGCTTCGGGCGAAAGGTCGAAGGCGTGGACGTCATGCCCGGCCTTCACCAGGTTCGCGGCCATCCCGCCGCCCATGTTGCCAAGGCCGATGAAAGCGATTTTCATGGGCTTACTTCCCCGTCCAGACGCCGGGGCGCTTTTCGATGAAGGCGGCCATGCCTTCCGCCTTGTCTTCGGTCGCGGTCAGGACCTGGAAGATGCGGCGTTCCATCAACAGGCCCTGGTCGAGCGTGGTTTCGAACGCGGCGTTGACCATTTCCTTGTTGGCGATGGCGGCCAGCGGCGGCATCGCGGCGATTTCGGTGGCGGTCTTGACCGCCTCCTCGATCAGCGAAGCCAGCGGCACGATGCGGGCGACGAGGCCGCTGCGTTCGGCCTCTTCGGCGCCCATCATGCGGCCGGTCAGGCACATTTCCATCGCCTTGGCCTTGCCGATCGCGCGGGTCAGGCGCTGGCTGCCGCCCATGCCGGGACCGACGCCGAGCTTGATCTCCGGCTGGCCGAACTTGGCGTTTTCGGACGCGATGATGAAGTCCGCCATCATCGCGAGTTCGCACCCGCCACCCAGCGCAAAGCCGTTGACCGCCGCGATCCACGGCTTGCGGGTGGTCTTGACGACATGGCTGGTCCAGCGGCTGAAGAAGTCCTGGGCATAGAATTCCGCCGCCGGCTTTTCAGCCATTTCCTTGATATCGGCGCCCGCGGCAAAGGCCTTTTCGCCAGCCCCGGTCAGCACCGCGCAGCGCTGCGCGGGATCGGCTTCGAACGCGGCGAATGCGGTGATGAGCTCTTCCAGCACGGCCGCGTTGAGCGCGTTCAGCGCCTGCGGACGGTTGAGCGTGATCAGGGTGACGGCGCCCCGCTGTTCGACGAGGATGTTTTCGAAGCTCATAGGGGTTTCCATTCTTCGTTATCAGGCAGCGGCGCGAAGATGCTGTCGAGCAGGGCATCGGTCACGCCTTCGGGAGTGGCAGGGTTCCACTGGGGATCGCCTGTCTTGTCGACGATCACCGCGCGCACGCCCTCGGCAAAGTCGGGCAGGGTCAGGACGCGGCTGGCGATGCGGTATTCCATCACCATGTTCGCGGCAAAGTCCACGCAGTCGAGGCTTTCCGTCAACTGCCGCAGCGCAACCTTGCAGGTCTGGGGCGACTTGGTGCGGAGCGTCGCCAGTTCCTTGGCCGCCCATTCGCTGTCATCGGCGGCCAGACTGGCGAGGATTTCCTCAAAGGTATCGTGGGTGAAATGCCGCGCGATGGCGCCGGAATTGGCGGTGAGCCTGGCCTCATCGGTCTTGTCGGCCAGCGCGGCGAGCACGGCGCCCGGCTCTTCGCCGCTGATCAGCCGGGCCTTGGCCTCGGCCAAGCTCGCGGAACGCAGGAAATGCGTGGCAAGCCCGGCCCAGAAACACTCGGACCCGTCGAGCCGCGCGCCGGTCAGCGCGAGGAACTGGCCAATCCCGCCCGGCAGGCGCGATAGATACCAGCCGCCGCCCACATCGGGGAACAGGCCGATCCCGGTTTCCGGCATGGCGAGACGGGTGTTCTCGGTCGCCACGTGGAAGCGCGCGGGCTGCGAAATGCCGACCCCGCCGCCCATGGTGATCCCGTCCATGAAAGCCACGATCGGCTTGGCATAGGTGAAGATCAGGTGGTTGAGCTGGTATTCGTCGTGGAAAAACTGGCGGCCTGAAACGCCGCCGTCGTTCAGCGCCGAATTGCGCAGGAAGGCGATGTCCCCGCCCGAACAGAACCCGCGCGACAGCTTGGGATCGCCGCCCGGATCGACCGCGTGGTCGATGATCACGGTCTGCACCTGCGGATCATCGCGCCAGGCCAGCAGCGCCTCGGTCATCGCGTGGACCATCGGCAGAGTCAGCGCGTGGATCGCCTTGGGGCGATTGAGCGAGAGGAACCCGGCGGCCCCGTCGCGGCGGATGATAACGTCTTCGGTCATTGGCGCAGCAGGTCCCGTCCCACGATCATCCGCATCACCTGGTTGGTCCCTTCGAGGATCGAATGGACCCGCAGGTCGCGCCAGAAGCGCTCGATCGGATAGTCCTTCAGATAGCCGTAACCGCCAAACAGCTGGAGCGCATCGTTGACGATTCTACTGCCGTTGTCGGTGGCGAGCCGCTTGGCCATGGCCGAAAAGCGCGACTTGTCAGGCGCGTTCGCGGAGACCTTGCAGGCGGCAAGGTACAGCAGCGCGCGCGCGGCTTCGAGATCGGTCGCCATGTCGGCCAGCATGAACTGGGTGTTCTGGAAATCGGCCACCGGCTGGCCGAACTGCTGGCGGTCCTTGGTATAGGCGATCGCTTCATCGAGGCAGCGCTGCGCCCCGCCAAGCGAGCAGGCCCCGATGTTGAGCCGGCCGCCATCAAGCCCCGCCATGGCGAAGCGGAACCCATCGCCTTCCGCGCCGACGCGGTTGGCCACCGGCACGCGGCAATCCTCGAAGATCACCTGCGCGGTCGGGCTGGCGTTCCAGCCAAGCTTCTTTTCGGGCGCGCCGAACGAAAGGCCGGGGGTGTCCTTGTCGACCACCAGGCAGGTGATGCCCTTGGACTTGTGATCGCCGGTGCGCACCATCACGACATAGACGTCGTTATAGCCCGAGCCCGAAATGAACTGCTTGGTGCCGTTGAGCACGTAGTGATCGCCGTCGAGGCGCGCCGTCGTCTTGAGCGCCGCGGCATCCGAACCCGAACCGGGTTCGGTCAGGCAATAGCTGGCGATCTTTTCCATGCTGACCAGCTCGGGCAGGTAGCGTTCCTTGAGGTCCGCCCCGCCGAAGGTGTCGATCATCCACGCGGCCATGTTGTGGATCGAGATGTAGGCCGAGGTCGCCGGGCAGCCATAAGCCATGGCTTCCATGATCAGCGCGGCTTCGAGCCGGCCAAGCCCGATCCCGCCGCTCTCTTCCGAAACATAGATCGCGCCAAAGCCCAGTTCGCCCGCAGCCTTCCAGACATCGACGGGGTAGTGATGCTCTTCGTCCCACTGGGCGGCGAAGGGCGTGATCCGGTCGGCGGTGAACTTGCGCGCCATGTCCTGGATGGCGAGCTGGTCAGCGGTGAGAGAGAACTGGTCGATCATAAACTACGCCTTGAACTCGTTCCTTGAGGGAAGGATCGATTTGCTGGATTGTTTGAAGCGAACGGCACCAAGAATGGCTGCCAAACCCAGTGAAACAAGCCAAAGATAAAATCCAGCGTACCAATGCGTGATTGGCTCCGTGCTGCCTGCTTCGTTGGCGAGTATCTCGCTTCGAGTCAGGTTTGCAATGACCGTCAGAAACAGAAAAACGATCATAGCGAGCCCAATGGTTCGATGGAGACCGCCAATCCATACCCACATCAGCACCACAAGAAGGATCGGATTCGCGAGCCAATCAAGGTAACCCGCCAAAAGCCCGGTCCACCCCCATTCAAGCAGTGTCCAGCCAAGCGGCGCGTCACCATTCTGACTGAAAAAGCTGGTTGTCAGGGTTTGAAAGCACAAGGAGGCGATCCAGACCGCAAGGGTCAGCAAGACCAGCAGTCTTTGGGTCGCCGCCTTCATGTGCCTACCCCATCGTCGGGATGACGAACGCGTTTGATCCATCGCCGCCGCCATCGGGCCAGCGGGCTGTGACCTTCTTCTTCTTGGTCCAGAAGCCGATGCCGTCCATGCCGTACTGGTCGGTGTCGCCAAAGCCCGAACGCTTCCACCCGCCGAACGAGTGATAGGCCACCGGCACCGGGATCGGCACGTTGATGCCGACCATGCCGACATTCACGCGGCTGGCGAATTCGCGCGCGGCGTGGCCGTTGCGGGTAAAGATCGCCACGCCATTGCCATACTGGTGCTTGCTCGGCAGGCTCAGCGCCTCTTCAAAGTCCTTTGCGCGGACGATCTGCAGCACCGGGCCGAAGATCTCGTTGTGATAGGACTGCATTTCGGGCGTGACATTGTCGAGCAGCGTCGGGCCGAGGAAATAGCCTTCCTCATGCCCCTGCATGGTATAGCCGCGCCCGTCGATCACCAGTTCGCTGCCTTCGTCGATCGCGGTCTGGATCCAGCGTTCGATGTTGGCCTTGTGCATCGCGGTGACGACGGGGCCATACTGCGCGTCGGGATCGGTCGAGATGCCGACCTTCAGTGCCTCGATCGCAGGGATCAGCTTGGCCTTGAGGCGCTCGGCGGTGTCTTCGCCCACCGGCACCACCACCGGCAGCGCCATGCAGCGTTCGCCCGCCGAACCGAAGGCCGCGCCGGTGAGGTCGTTCACCACCTGGTCAAGGTCCGCATCGGGCATGACGATGCCGTGGTTCTTGGCCCCGCCCATCGCCTGCACACGCTTTCCGGCGGCCACGCCGCGGTTGTAGACATAGTGCGCGATGTCGGATGAGCCGACGAAGCTGACCGCGCTGATCGCCGGGTGATCGAGGATCAGGTCGACCATTTCCTTGTCGCCGTGGACGACCTGGAAGATTCCTGCGGGTAGGCCCGCTTCGAGGAACAGTTCGGCCAGGCGCACCGGAACCGAGGGGTCGCGCTCGCTGGGCTTGAGGATGAAGGCATTGCCGACGCTGGTCGCCACCGCGCCCATCCACAGCGGGATCATCGCGGGGAAGTTGAACGGGGTGATGCCAGCACCGATGCCAAGCGGCTGGCGGAACGAGGTGACGTCGATGCCGGGACCGGCGCCCTGGGTATATTCACCCTTCAGCACGTGCGGCAGGCCGCAGCAGAATTCCACGACCTCAAGCCCGCGCTGGATGTCGCCCTTGGAATCGGCGATCACCTTGCCGTGTTCCGACGAGAGCATGTGGGCCAGCTCGTCCATGTGCTTTTCGACCAGCGCCTTGAAGTCGAACATCACGCGGGCGCGGCGCTGCGGGTTCATCGCGGCCCAGGCTGGCTGCGCGGCCTGGGCTGCGGCCACGGCGCGTTCCAGCGCATCGGCCCCGCCGAGCACGACTTCGGCCTGCTGGCCGCCGTTGTTGGGGTCCATCACCGCGCCCTTGCGGGTGGAGTTGAGGCCGGCGGTGCCGCCGACGATGAAGTGATCGATACTGCGCATGGGAATGGATCCTCTCGAGTCCTCTTGCAGCCAGCCCTGCACCTGCAAGGCAATGCAGACAAGGCGCAATTTTGCGGCTATGACCTGCAAATATGCAGGCAAACGACTGGAGCGACTTACAAGCCTTCCTCGCCATCGCCCGCGCGGGCCAGCTGGCGCGTGCGGCGGCCGCGATGAAGGTCGATGCAACCACGATGGGTCGGCGTCTGCGCCGGCTCGAGGCGCGGCTCGGCGCGACCCTGTTCGAGCAGACGCGCGAGGGCCAGGTGCTGACCGAGGCGGGCGAGGCGCTGCTCGCCCAGGTCGAGGCGATGGCCATTGCGGCCGCCGGGATTGGCGAAGGGGCCGGGGCGGGCGGAGGCCTGTCCGGAACGCTCCGGATCAGCGTCTCGGAAGGCTTCGGCAGCGCTTTCCTGCCTCGCCATATTCCCGCCTTTGCCGAAGCACACCCACGCCTGACGCTTGATCTGGTGGCCTCAAGCGGGTTCCTCTCGCTGTCCAAGCGCGAGGCGGACATTGCCGTAACCCTCTCGCGCCCCAAGGCCGGGCCGGTGATCGCGCGCAAGCTGTCGGACTATGCGCTGCGGCTTTATGCCAGCCCCGCTTATCTCGCCGAAGCGGGCCAGCCCGAGCGGCCCGCCGATCTGGCGCAGGGACACCGCCTCGTCGGGTACATCCCCGACCTGCTCTACGATCCGGTGCTGCGCTATCTGGATGAGGTCCATCCCGGCCTCACCGCCACGCTGCGCTCTTCCAGCATCAATGCCCAGCACCGCCTGATCACCGCGGGCGGGGGGATCGGGGTGCTGCCCTGCTTTATCGGCGATGGCGATCCGGGTCTGGTCCCGCTGCTGCCCGAACGGCGGATCCTGCGCAGCTTCTGGCTGGTGACGCACAAGGACACCCACAACCTTGCCCGGGTGCGCGCGGGCAAGGACTGGCTGGCCGATGCCGTCCAACGCCACCGCGAGGTGCTGTTGCCGCCCGCCTGATAGCGGCCTATCGTGCTCCCTGCTTAGGAGCCGCGCCGATGAGCGATCCCGTTGGAGCCAGTGTCGATCCCCAGCCGCCACGCGGCGGCGATCTGGTGCGTCGGCATCGCTGGCCCACGCGGCTGTGGCATTGGCTTAACGCGGGCACCCTGGCCGTGATGCTGATGAGCGGGTTGATGATCTTCAACGCCCACCCCCGGCTCTACTGGGGCGAATACGGCGCGAACCCGGACCCGGCCTGGCTCGACCTGTGGGGCGATGACGGGATTCCCTTTCCCGGCTGGATCACGATTCCCTCGGACTACAACCTGTCGGATGCGCGGCTGTGGCATTTCGGCTTTGCCTGGGTGCTGGTGGGGCTGAGCGCCGCCTATGGGCTGTGGTCGCTGCTGTCGGGCCATCTGCGCCGCGATCTGGCCCCGCGCCTTGGTGAGCTGGCCCCGGCACATCTTGCGCATGAAGTGGCCAGCCATGCCCGCCTGCAATTCCCGACTGGCGCAGCGGCGGCGCGGTATAACAGCCTGCAGAAATTGGCCTATTGCGCCGTGCTGCTAGGGCTGCTGCCGCTGGTGATCCTGACCGGCATGACCATGTCGCCAGCGCTCGATGCCGCATTCCCGGTGCTGCTCGACCTGTTCGGCGGACGGCAATCCGCGCGCTCGCTGCACTTTCTTGCGGCGGGAGGGCTGGTGGCCTTCTTCCTTATCCATATTGCGATGGTGCTGCTGGCCGGGCCGGTGAACGAAGTGCGCTCGATGCTGACGGGCTGGTACCGCCTGCCGCGCGAGCGGGAGGAGCGCTGATGGACCTGACCCGCCGCCGCCTGCTGGGCATGACCGCCGCCGGGGCCGGCGGGCTGCTGCTTTCGGGCTGCGACCGGCTCAATTCGTCGGAGCCGTTCCGCGCGGCGCTCGGCAGCGCCGAGGGGCTGAACCAGCGCGCCCAGCGCCTGCTGATGGGCGATGCCCTGGCGCGCGAATTTTCCGAGGCGGAGATGTCGCCGGTGTTCCGCGCCAATGGCAGCACCAAGGTGGCCGATCCGGTCTATCAGCGTCACCTTTCCAGCGGTTTCGCCCAGTGGCGGCTCGCGGTCGGCGGGCTGGTCCAGCGCCCGCTCTCCCTGCCGCTCTCCGCTTTGCAGGCCATGCCCCAGCGCACCCAGATCACCCGGCACGACTGCGTCGAGGGATGGAGCGCGATCGGCAAGTGGCAAGGGCCGCAACTTGGCAGGATTCTGGCGCAGGCGGGGCTGCTGCCCGAGGCGCGCTTCGCGGTGTTCCACTGCGCCGACACGATCGGCGGCGCGCCCTATTACGAATCGATCGACCTGATCGACGCCTTCCACGCCCAGACGATCCTTGCCTGGCGGATGAACGATGCGCCGCTCAGCGTGGCCCACGGCGCGCCGCTGCGCCTGCGGGTCGAGCGCCAATTGGGCTACAAGCAGGCCAAGTTCGTGATGCGGATCGAACTGGTATCGAGCCTTGCCGCGATCTTCGGCGGCAAGGGCGGGTTCTGGGAGGATAACCACGGCTACCAGTGGTACGCCGGGATCTGATCCTCCCAGTTCGCATTACATCAGCTTGCTGACTTCCTCGGCGTTATAGAGCCGCAGGTCCGCCCCTTCGACCTTCAAGGTCGCCATGGTCTTCTGGAATTCGGCCATGTGGGCGCTGGCCGAATGGGCGCCGAGCGCCGCCTGATCGCGCCAGCGTTCGGAAATGCGGATCAGGTCTGGATCGGCAATGTCCTGCGCGAAGGAATAGTGAATGCAGCCATCCTCGGCCAGCGTGGTGGCGACCATGACCTTGGCCTGATCGGCCAGTTTTGCGAATTCACCCGTTGCCAGCTTCAGCCAGCCTTCAATCAGCAGCATAGTTTTGTCCTCTCTCATGGCGCGAATCGCGCCGCGCTGGATCGGTAGCGCGCTCACTCGCGGCTTGCCAGCATCGCGCACCAGTTGCTGCGCCTGCCGTGCCAGGGTTCGGCCAGGCCTTCATCCACGAGCTGCGTCCCGATGCTCCGCCCGCCGCGCTCGACCACGCGCAAGGAGCGACCATAACGGTCGGTGGTGCGGCTGCCGCTGACTTTGAGCTCGAACGGCCCGGCGTTGAGCAGCACGATCAGCCGCCTGGTCGCGCGGTCGCCCAGTGCCTGTTCGGAAGCGCAGCCGGCGCCGTGGGTTTCGGGCGCGTTGATATCGGCAATGCGCACCTTTTCGCCATTGAGCCAGAAGGTATCGCCATCGACGACGCAGGTGGTGCGAGGCCCCTCGGCGCAGAGCGCAAAGGTGGCGGCGGCAAGCATGATGATGTCCATCCCCCTGCCAGACGGCAAACGGGGGCGGAAATGTATTCGGGAAACTACCTGGTTTTGCTCGATTCCGGAGGTTTAAATGCCGGAATTCCGCGCCTTAGGCGAGGGAGAGGAACAGCCCCGCCAGCGCCGCGCTCATCAGGTTAGAAAGGCTGCCAGCGGCTAGCGCCTTCAGCCCGAGCCGCGCGATCACCGGGCGCTGGTTGGGTGCAAGGCCCCCCGTCACCGCCATCTGGATCGCGATCGAGCTGAAGTTGGCAAAGCCGCACAGCGCGAAAGTGACGATCCCCATGGTCTGCGGCGAAAGGTCCTTGGCCGCGCCAAGGTCGATGAAGGCGACGAATTCGTTCAGCACCACTTTCGAGCCGAAAAAGCCGCCCGCGCGCATCGCTTCGGCCCAGTCGGGCGCGCCCAGCAGCAGGAACACCGGTGCGAAGACATAGCCCAGCACCATCTGGAACGAGAGGTCGGGATAGCCGGCGAGGCCGCCGAGCCAGCCCAGCACGCCGTTCGCCAGCGCCACCAGCGCCACGAAGGCCAGCACCATCGCGCCAACCGCAACGGCCAGCTTCACGCCGGTCTGCGCGCCCTGCGAAGCGGCCATGATGATGTTGGCGGGGCGTTCCTCGTCGAGGCTCTGCACCGGCACGTCGTCGGGCTCGATCAGCACTTCGCCTTTGGGATCGGGCATGATGATCTTGGCCATCAGGATCCCACCCGGGGCCGACATGAAGGCGGCAGCCACAAGGTAATCGATGCGGATGCCCATCGAGGCATAGGCCGCCAGAATCGTGCCCGCGACGCCCGCCATGCCCACGGTCATCAGGCAGAACAACTGGCTGGGCGTAAGCGCGGCAAGATAAGGCCGGATCACCAGCGGGCTTTCCGACTGGCCGACAAAGATATTCGATGCCGCCGACAGGCTTTCGACCTTGGTGATCCCGGTGATCTTTTCCAGGCCCCCGCCAATCCACTTGATCACCAGCTGCATGATCCCGAGGTAGTAAAGCACGGAAATCAGCGCGGCGAAGAAGATGATCACCGGCAGTGCCGAAATGGCGAAGCTCTTGCCGCCAATTTCGGGCGAGGCGAGCGGGCCGAACAGGAATTCGATCCCCGCATGGGCATATCCGAGCAGGCTTTCCACGCCGTGCGCCGCGCCCTGCAACATCGCATTGCCCCAGGGCACGTAGAGCACCAGCGCCGCGAACCCGGCCTGCAGCGCAAAGGCTGCGCCAACCACGCGCAGGCGGATCGCCTTGCGATCGGAGGAAAGCAGGAAGGCGACGGCAAGGATCAGCGCCATGCCGATCAGGCTCTTGACGATATGCATGGGTAGGAGGGTTCCCCGAGGAGTTGCTGACCCCAGAGGTAGCGCCTTTCCAAATTCAGTCAATTTCCCGGGCATTCCCGGCTGTTGAGGACTTGCCCGCGTCCAGCCGCGCGCTAATCCTTTTGCCCATGGAAACCCGCACCATCGCCATGCCGCGCTCGCTCTTCGCTTTTTCGCTGCTTTACGGGGGGCTGGCCGTGCTCGCCGGGGTGCTCGGCACCAAGCTGGCATCGCTTGGCCATTGGCCGCTGCTGGGCGATCTGGCGGTGGAAAGCGGGATCTTCGCCTTCCTGCTGCTGGTGGTGATGTCGAGCGCGGTGGCCGAACTGTTCGGGCAGGACATGGCGAACAAGCTGGTGCGCTTTGGCTTCGTGCCGCTGATCGTTTCGATGATCATGCTCACGCTGGTGATCCACGCCGTGCCGCCAGCGCCGTTCTGGCAGGATCAGGAAGCCTTTGCCCGGCTGCTGGGGCAGGGGGCGCGGATGCAGTTCGCGGGGCTGATTTCCTATGGCACTTCACAGACGCTCAACGTCTACCTGTTCAGCCGGATAGCGGGCGGGCAGGGCAAGGCACTGGTTTTGCGCGCTTGGATCGCCAGCCTGCTGTCGCAGATCGTCGACACGATCCTGTTCATCACGATCAGCTTCTATGGCCAGGACATGCCGCTGATGCAGATCATGGAAGGCCAGATCATTTCCAAGCTGGTGCTTTCCACCATCATGGTCCCGCCGCTGATCGTGGTGTTCGTGCGCCTGGGCAACTGGCTCGACCGCGCCCCCCTGCAGGCGAGGGCCTAAAAAAACTTCAATTCCGCGCGGAGGGGTCTAAAGGGCGCGCATTATGTCAAACTCACACGATCCCGCTCTGCTGGCCAAGGCCGAAACGCTGGTCGAGGCGCTGCCTTATCTCCAGCGCTATGCCGGGCGCACCTTCGTGGTGAAGTATGGCGGCCACGCAATGGGCGATCCCGACCTCGCGCACGACTTTGCCGAAGACGTGGTGCTGATGAAGGCCGTGGGGATCAACCCGGTGGTGGTCCATGGCGGCGGTCCGCAGATCGGCGCGATGCTCAAGAAGCTGGGCGTCGAAAGCCGCTTCGTCGATGGCCTGCGGGTGACCGATAAGGCCACGGCGGAAGTCGCCGAAATGGTCCTCTCGGGCGCGATCAATAAGGAAATCGTGCGCTGGATCGCGGGTGCGGGCGGCAAGGCGCTGGGCATTTCGGGCAAGGACGGCGGGCTCGTCACCGCGCGCAAGGTGCAGCGCACCACCCGCGATCCGGGCAGCCAGATCGAACAGGTGGTCGACCTCGGCTTCGTGGGCGAACCGCAAACGGTCGATGCCAAGGTGATCAAGACCATTTCCGATGCCGGGATGATTCCCGTCATTGCGCCGATCGCGGTGGGCGAGGACGGCGAGACCTACAACATCAACGCCGATACCATGGCGGGTGCGATTGCGGCGGCGCTCGGTGCGGCGCGGCTGTTCCTGCTGACCGACGTTTCAGGCGTGCTCGACAAGAACAAGCAGCTCCTCACCGACCTGCGCCCGGCCGACATCGAAAAGCTGCAGCAGGACGGCACGATCAGCGGGGGCATGATCCCCAAGCTGGAAACCTGCGTTCACGCGGTCGAGGCCGGGTGCGAGGCGGCGGTGGTGCTCGACGGGCGCGTGCCGCACGCAATGCTGCTCGAAATCTTCACCTCGCGCGGCGCGGGCACCCTGATCCGCGCATGATCCGGCGGGCCATCCCCGCGCTGGCGCTGCTCGTGCTGGCGGCCTGCGGGGACAAGGCCGAACAAGCGCCTTCGGCTCCCGCCACCACGGCGGCTGCGCCAGTTCCGGCACCGCCCGTTCCGGCACCGACCCCCAGCGCTGTGCCGCTTCCGTCCGAATCGCGCGATCCGCGCAAGGTGCTGCTCGAATGGGCCAAGGCCGTTTCGCTCAAGGACTGGGACGCGGCCTATCTCTATTGGGGCGAGCACGGCACGCGCAGCGGACAGAGCCTTGCCCAGTTCAAGGCGCGCTGGGGCAAGCTCAATGCCCCCGAACTCGAAGTGCGCGAAGGTCAGGCCGAAGGCGCGGCGGGATCGCTGTTCTATACCGCGCCGGTCACGATCATCGATGGCAAGCGGCGCATCATTGGCGAGGTCGTGCTGCGGCGGGTCAACAACGTGCCGGGCGCCAGCGCGGAGCAACTGCGCTGGCACATCGAAAGCGACAGTTTCGCATTCTGATTGCCGGCGCCAACGAGGACTGGACAAATTAGTAAGTGGTGCTTACAAAATTGTGCAGGGAACTCCGGTTGCCGGTGCGCATGCCCTTGGGCTATCAGCGCAGCCTTGCAAACCGGAACGAGGATAGGCCTGTGCTCGCTTACACACTGATCGACATTATCGGTTATCTGATCTCGATCATCGTCACGCTGGTCATCATCCAGTTCGTGATGTCACTACTGTTGCAGTTCAACGTCATCAATTATCACAACAATTTCGTGAATGCGGCCTGGCAGGCAATCAACGCGCTGCTGGAGCCGATCCTTGCCCCTGTTCGCCGGATCATGCCCGATACCGGCGCCATCGACTTTTCGCCGATGGTGCTGATCGTTGGCCTGACCATCCTTCAGAAAGTCCTATACGGACTTGCGATTGCGAGTGTGCAATGACGGCTTCGATTATCGACGGGAAAGCTTTTGCAGCCGGGCTTCGTGCCCGTGTGGCGGACTATGCCGCCACCTTTGAACAGGCCGCTGGCCGCAAGGCGGGCCTCGCCGTGGTGCTGGTGGGCGAAGACCCGGCCAGCCAGGTCTATGTTGCCTCCAAGGGCAAGGCCACGGTCGAATGCGGCATGGCCAGCTTCGAACACAAGCTGCCCGAAAGCACGACCCAGGAAGACCTGATCGCGCTGGTCGACCAGCTGAATGCCGATCCGATGGTCGACGGCATCCTCGTCCAGCTGCCGCTGCCAAAGCACCTCGACGAACAGGCCGTGGTCGAACGGATCAGCCCCGACAAGGACGTCGATGGCTTGACGCCGACCAGCACCGGCCGTCTCGCGCTGGGCCTGCCGGGTCTCGTACCCTGTACGCCGCTCGGCAGCCTGATGCTGCTGAAGGATCAGCTCGGCAGCCTTTCGGGCCTCGATGCGGTGGTGATCGGCCGTTCGATCCTGGTCGGCAAGCCGATGGCGCAGTTGCTGCTCGCCGAAAGCTGCACCGTTACCATCGCGCACAGCCGCACGAAGAACCTGCCCGACGTGGTCCGCCGCGCCGACATCGTCGTGGCCGCGGTCGGCCGGCCGGAAATGGTCAAGGGCGATTGGCTCAAGCCCGGCGCGACCGTGATCGACGTCGGTATCAACCGCCTGCCGCCTGCCGAGGGCAAGACCAAGGGGCGCCTGGTGGGCGACGTCGATTATGCCGAGGCGCGCGAAGTCGCTTCTGCCGTTACCCCGGTGCCGGGCGGCGTGGGGCCGATGACCATCGCCGTGCTGCTGCGCAATGCGCTGGTTGCCGCGCACCGCAATGCGGGGGTGGCGCTCGCCGAAGGGGCGCTCTAAACAGGCGCGCATGAAGCGTCTGTCTATAGCACTCGCCCTGGTTGCCCTATCGGGTGCCGCGATCGCCAAGGATCGCGGCCCGCAGGTCAATTATGCCAACCCCAGCGCCGCGATCGCGGCCGAGATCGCTTTTGCCCAGCTCGCGCAGGACAAGGGCCAGTGGACGGCGTTTCGCGCCACCGCGACCAAGGACGCGGTGATGTTCGCGCCGCAGCTGGTCTATGCGCAGGACTTCCTCAAGGACAAGCCTGACCCTGCCGTTGCCGTGAAGTGGCAGCCGCATCAGGTCTGGTCGAGCTGCGACGGTTCGATCGCAGTGACGCGCGGGGCCTGGCAGCGCCCCGATTCGACCGGCTATTTCACCACTGTCTGGCAGCGCCAGAACGACGGGACCTACAAGTGGGTGATGGATCAGGGCGATAACCTCGCCATGCCGCTCGACGCGCCGGAAATGATTGTCGCCAAGGTCGCCGATTGCCCCAAGGGCAAGCCTTCGCGTCCCATGAAGCGCGCCAAGATCAAGAAACTGCCACCGCTCGATCCCGCCCACCTCGCCGGTCAGTCGGATGACGGCACGCTGACCTATGAAGTCAACGTCCAGCCCAATGGCGCGCGTCAGTTCACCGTCAGCCTGATGCTGGGCGGGCAGCTTGCGCCGGTCCAGATGGTCGAAGTCGCCGCGCCCGAAGGCAAATGATCGACCTGTTCCTCTCGGCCTTCGTCACCCTGTTCGTGGTGATCGATCCACCCGGCTGCGCCCCGATCTATGCCGGTCTGGTCAGCGGTGCGAGCCACCGCCAGGCCGTGTCGATGGCAGTGCGGGCCTGCTTTATCGCGGCGCTGATCCTGCTGGTCTTTGCCTTGTTCGGCGAGAATCTGCTGGGTGCGCTGCACATCGAGCTCAATTCCTTCCGCATCGCGGGCGGCATCATGCTGTTCGTGATCGCGCTCGACATGGTCTTCGAAAAGCGCACCCAGCGCCGCGAGGAACGCGCCGACAAGATCCGCGAGGAGCATGTCGAGGACGTGTCGGTTTTTCCGATGGCCATGCCGATGATCGCCGGGCCCGGATCGATCGCGACGGTCATGCTGCTCACCGCGCGCGCTCACGGGACCGAGGAAACGCTGGTCGTGCTGGCCGCGCTTGGCGCGGTGCTGCTGCTGACGCTTGCCGCCCTCGCCGCGGCGGGGCCGTTGATGCGGCTGCTCGGCACGCGGGTCGAAGCGGTGATCACGCGCCTGCTGGGCGTGCTGCTGGCCGCGCTTGCCGCGCAATACGTGATCGACGGCGTCAAGGCCGTGCTGACCGCGGTTTGAACCTTACTGCAAGGTAACCCGGTCGTCGTCGCTGTCGCGCCGGCCGAAGAACTGCATCAGCTGGATCAGCAATTCGCAGCGCTCCGTCAACGTCCGGGTCTCCAGCAGCGCCTGCTTTGACGCGGGATCGAACGGCACGATCTGGCTGGTGCCGTCGATCAGCGATTCGTCGTCAAGCCGCGTCACCGCGTCCCAGTCCACCGAATAGCCCTGCATATCGGCAAAGCGGCGCGCCTCGCGCTCAAACCCGGCGCGTTCGATCGCGGAGAGGGAGGCTCCTTCCTCGTCCTCGATCAGTTCGGCCTCGACCTGCCGGAAGGGCGTGGTGACATCGAGCTCGCGAATGATGCGAAAACGCGCCTCGCCTTCCAGGATCAGGTTGAAGCGGCCATCCTCCAGCGCCTCGACCTCGTCGATCCGGCCAAGGCAGCCCACGGCATAGAGCGGCGCGCCTTCTGCCGCGCGCTGCGGCTGGATCATCCCGATCCGCCGATCGCGCGCCAGCGCATCCTTCACCAGAGCGCGGTAACGCGGCTCGAAGATGTGCAAGGGCAGCTGCAATCCCGGAAACAGGATCGCGCCCGGCAAGGGGAAGATCGAGATGCGCACGGCCCGCGCCCCCGGGCCTATCCGAACAGGATCAGCGACAGGCGGCGGCGCTGGGCAGCGACCCATGGATCCTCAAGGCCGACGACCTCGAAGATCTGCAGCAGCTTGGCCCGCGCCGCACCATCATTCCACGCTCGGTCGGCGCCGATCATGGCAAGCAAGGTGTCGGCGGCAGCATCGCGATTGCCTGCCGCAAAGGCGGCGTTGGCAAAGGCCAACTGCGCCTCCATGTCGGCCGGGCTTGCCTCGGCGGCAAGACGCAGCGCGGCAAGTTCGCTGTCCTCGGGCTTGTCCTTGGCAAGATCGAGCGCGGCCTTGGCGCGGGCGATTTCGGCGTCTGCGGCCATTTCGGGCGCGACGGCGCCCAGCATGGCCTCGGCGTGTTCGATTTCGCCGGCAGCCACCAGCGCGCGAATCAGGCCCGCCTGCGCTGCCGGATTGGTCGGCGCGGCTTCGGCGATCTGGGCGAACATGCCCGCCGCCTGCCCGGCATCGCCGCCGGCCAGCACTTCCTCGGCCATGGCAAGCAACTGGCTGACGTCTTCCTCGATCCCGCCGCCCGGCTGGACCGGCAGCTTGGCGAGCAACTGATCCAGCATCGACTTCAGTTGCGATTCGCTGCGCGCGTTGGTCAGGTCGGCAATCGGCTGGCCCTGGAACAGCGCATAGACCGTGGGGATCGAGCGCACCTGGAACTGCGCGGCAATGAACTGTTCCTCATCGACGTTGACCTTGGCCAGGACCACGCCCTTGTCGGCATATTCGGCCGCAACCTTTTCCAGCACCGGGGCCAGCGCCTTGCACGGTCCGCACCATTCAGCCCAGAAATCGAGGATGACGAGATTCGTCATCGAAGGTTCGACCACGTTCTTGCGGAATCGGTCGACCGCCTTCTGTTCGTCGAGGTTGAGGCCCATGCTTGCCAAGGGAAACTCCATCAGGATTTGGATGTCGGTCCCCAATGTGGGCCTTTGTGCGGGTTTGTGAAGGGAGAAAGCACTTCTTGCGCTTTCAGGCAATTTTCCCCTTGGCAAGCACGAACCCCGATGCTAACCGCGCGCCTCACCCCGGCCCACCAGCCACAAGGCAGGCGGGCCGCGAACGTCAGAGCGGGCGTAGCTCAGGGGTAGAGCACAACCTTGCCAAGGTTGGGGTCGAGGGTTCGAATCCCTTCGCCCGCTCCAGTTTTCTTCCACAATATCAGTAATTTAAACTCAGGAACGGGCTTCCGTCTTCGCTTACAGTCATGCAGCAGAACTGCGGTGTAACCAGAATGTAAGCGCGACAAAATGTGCTGATTAAGCGGCGGATTGCTGCGAAGCTTTGGCAACATCCCGCATGCCAAAGCCGAAGAGCGATACTACGGGATGCTGGACGACACACCCATGGCCGCATAATTTGAACCAAATGGCCTCCGGCAATCCCGGGGAGTGTGTGGATGCTCCTAGTTTAGCAAGATGATTTTCTGACGTAATGACGGCGTGGCGCTTCTATCGCTCGTGTGTCAGGCCCCTTGTTGTGGCCTGAAGGTTGCCACGGGCCGGTATGCAGTCCGAAGATCGCGGTCCACATCGGTTCAGCGAGCTTTTATGCTCGAGCCCCGGGACTGGTTTCCAGGTCCTGAACATTGAAGTCCTTGCCGCATAATCGTCAGTCGATCCCCTTGCGAGGGCTGCAAAGCCCTCAGGCGCGTAGCCCAATGGTTCGACCGCGAGGCGCACGGCCCCTGGCGGCAAGGCTGGTGAACGCCGACCTCGTCGAGGCGGACGTTCCGACTTCAGGCGTTATCACATTGCGCCTTGCCAATTAAGTCAGGCTAACTTACCATAAGGCATCTTGACGATAATGAGTCTTTTTCCGTGAGGGGAGCGATGGAGCAGGGAATGATTGAAGATCGGCACTCAGCGCAGGTGCTGATCGTTGGCGGTGGCATGGTGGGTATGATCGCGGCGCTGGATCTGGCGCAACGCGGGGTGGATGTCATACTCGCCGAGCAGGACTCCTCCGAGCCACCCATGGTCCCGCGCGCAAATCACTTGTCGGCGCGGACAATGGAGATTTTCCGTGGTCTCGGTATCGCGGACAAGGTTCGCAGCCAGGGTCTGCCGGACGGCTTCGCCAATGATGTGGCGTTTGTGACGACCCTAACCGGATACGAGCTTGCACGCCTTCGCATTCCCAGTCGGCGCAAGCGCTTTAACAGCATCGGCTATATTGATTCCGACTGGCCGACATCCGAACCGGCGCATCGTTGCAACCAGATGTATTTCGAGCCGACGGTTCGCCAGGAAGTCATCGGCAATCCCCGAATTCGCACGCTCTTTGGGACACGAATCGATAACTTCGAACAGGACGCCGCGGCGGTGTTCGCAACGGGGCGCAATGATGCTGAGAGGAAGGCGGTTAGCATCCGCGCCGACTACGTGATCGGATGCGATGGTGGCAGCTCGACGGTGCGCAAGAAGATCGGAGGGGTCTTCGAAGGCGTTGACGTCATTTCCCGCAATCGCATGGCCTTGGTGCGTTCGCCCGAGTTGCTTGGGCGGCTTACTATGGAGCCGGCCTGGATGACTTGGTTCATCCTGCCCGAGGGGCATGGTTCGGTTCACGCCATCGACGGTAAGGAACTGTGGTGCTTCCACTGCACGCTGCCCGAAGGCGAAGAGGACTTCGAGAAGCTGGATCGCGACAAGGTGATCCGGGCGGCGATGGGGCAGGACATACCCTATGAAATCGTTCATACTGAGGACTGGTTCGGCCGCCGCCTGATTTCGGACAGGTTTTCCGATGGTCGCATTTTCCTGAGCGGCGATGCCTCGCATATCTGGATCCCCATGGCGGGCTACGGCATGAATGCCGGCGTTTCCGACGTCACCAACCTGACGTGGAAGCTGGCGGCCGTGCTCGATGGCTGGGCCGATCCGGCGATCCTCGACAGCTATGCGGTCGAGCGTCGGCCAGTTACCGAGCAGGTCTCAAAGTTCGTGGCCAACATCGCCTACGAGAATTACGACGTGGACTTGCGGCAGAACCCGCCGCCGGAACTCTATGAGGACAGTGTCGAGGGTGAAGCAGTGCGCGCCGAGGCGTCGCGCTTCCTGACCGACGCAAACATGGGCCAGTTCAACTGTCCGGGGCTCAATTTCGGCGCGGTTTACGAAGGATCGTCGATCATCGTCCCCGACGGCGAGGCCCCGCCGCCGTTCGAGCTGGGCACCTACACGCCCACGACCATCCCCGGATGCCGCACGCCCCATTTTACGCTGGCCGACGGCACGCCGCTCTATGACCGGATGGGGCCGGGCTATACGCTGCTGCGAACCGATCCCGCCATTGACGTCGCAGCGCTTGTTGCTGCGGCCGAGGCGCGGAGCGTTCCGCTGACCGTGCTGGATATTTCCGCTGGTGCCGCCGATGGTGCCTATGCGCACAAGCTCGTCCTTTCACGGCCGGACCAATACGTCGCCTGGCGTGGCAATGCCCTGCCCGACGACGTGATGGCGCTCGTCGATGTCGTTCGCGGCGTCGTTCCGGCCAATGGCGGAGCCGGACGCAAAGCGGCCCTGGTGGCCACGGCTGGCTGAAGCGGAGAAAAGCAATGGGCAACAATCCCAAACTTCGGATCGAGGCCGAGGGCATCAACGGTCTCTGGCCGATCCTGTGCACGCCGGCGAAGGACAATGCGCCGGACTGGTCGCAGAGCGATACGGTCGACCTCGACGAGACGGCCCGCGTGGTCGAGGCGCTGATCGAAGCGGGCGTCGACGGGCTGCTGAGTCTCGGCACCTACGGCGAAGCGCACAGCCTCCTCTGGGAGGAAAAGAAGGCCCTTGTCGGCTGCATCCTGGAGACGATCCGGGGGCGCATTCCCTTCTTTGCCGGATCGACGGCGCTCAACACGCGCGAAGTGGTCGCCCAGACGCGTGCGTTCCACGACATGGGCGTCACCGGGACCATGCTCGGCGTGCCGATGTGGTGCAAGGCCGACGTGCCGACCGCCGTGCGCTTCTATCGGGACGTGACCGAGGCCTGCCCGGATACCGCGTTGGCGATCTATGCGAACAGCGAGGCGTTCAAGTTCGAGTTCGGCCGGCCGTTCTGGGCCGAGATCGGCAAACTGCCACAGGCAGTCGCGACCAAGTATCTCGGCATCGGGATGCTCGCGACCGATCTCGAACTCGCACCGCGCCTGCGCTTCCTACCGACCGAAGCCGATTACTATGCCGCCGCGCGGATTGATCCCGAACGGATCACGGCGTTCTGGTCGAGTGGCGCGTTGTGCGGTCCGGCGACGCAACTGGCGCTGCGCGACCGCGTCGCGGATGCCAGGCGCACTGGCGACTGGGCACCGGCCAAGGCCGTGGCGGACAAGATCCGCGCGGCCGACGACGGCCTGTTCCCGAACGGCAGCTTCGCGGACTTTTCCAAGTACAATGTCGGGCTCGAGAAGGGGCGGATGAACGCTGCCGGCTGGATGAAGGCCGGTCCCTCGCGCCCGCCCTATCATGTCGTACCCGAAGCTTATCTGGAAGGCGCGCAGCGCTCGGGGCGGGCCTTCGCGGCGTTGCACGCGGAGTTCTCGGCGCAAACGGCGGCCGAACTGGCATGAAGACGAAAGATCGCACGGGCGCGGTTGTGCCCTGGCGGGGTGTCGCGGGGAGGGGAAAGAGGAATGTCCGCAGTTCTCGATAACGACCGCAAGGCGCAACTGGCCGGGCTGTATGAAGAAATGCAGCCCGACCATCTCTTCCCCCTGTGGGAAGTGCTGGCGAAGCTGGTCGTCCCCGAGCCGCAATCGCCGGCCATGCCGGCCCGGTGGTCCTATGAAACGATCAGGCGCTTCCTGCTGCGTTCGGGCGACCTGATTTCGGCCGAGGAGGCCGAACGGCGCGTGTTGATCCTCGAGAATCCGGGGCTGCCGGGGCAGTCGGCGATCACGCCGCGACTCTATGCCGGCCTGCAACTGATCCTGCCCGGCGAAATCGCGCCCTGCCACCGGCACAGCCAGTCGGCGCTGCGCTTCGTGATGGAAGGCGAGGGCGCCTATACGGCCGTGGACGGCGAGAAGGCGTTCATGAATCGCTTCGACCTGATCCTCACGCCCAACGGCCGCTGGCACGACCATGGGCACCCCGGCAACAAGCCGATGATCTGGCTCGACGGGCTCGACATCCCGATCGTGCGCTACCTCGACGCCGGCTTTTCCGATCGTCTCGACCAGCCGAGCTTTCCCGAAAGCGCGCCGCCCGCGAGCACGCAGATGCACTATGGCCGCAACATGCGCCCGGTTCGCTCGATGGCCGCCGCCGACAAAGCGCCCGACGTGCCCTTGTTCCACTATCCTTACGCGCAATGGTCCGAGGCGCTTGCCGCCGTCTCGGCGCATGACGCACCCGATCCTTGGCTCGGCCACGCGCTCGAATTTCTCAACCCGGCCGATGGCGGACCGGTGATGGCGACCGTCTCGGTCGGTGTGCGGCTGATCCCGGCGGGCTTCGAGACCGGCCTGCGGCGCTCGACCGAAGGCGCCGTCTACGTCGTGGTCGAGGGGGCGGGACAGGTCGAGGTGGACGGCACGGCCATCGAACTGGCCGCTGGCGACATCGTCGTCGTGCCGAGCTGGTGCGCCGCGCGCTGGCAGGCGCGCCAGCAGCTCGTGCTGTTCACCTATTCCGATCGCGGCGTGCTGGAAAAGCTCAAACTCTACAAGGAAGCCCTTGCATGACCCTTCTGTTCGCGCCGCCGCCGCCGGTTCTCGTGCCGACCTCCGACGGGCATGACTATCCCGTTCGGCGCATATTCTGCGTAGGCCGCAACTATGCGGAGCACGCCCGCGAGATGGGATTCGATCCCGATCGCGAGCCGCCGTTCTTCTTCACCAAGTGGGCCGAGACCGTGGTCCTGTCGGACGCTGCCGTGCCCTATCCGCAGGCGACGTCGGACTTCCAGCACGAAGTCGAACTGGTGGTGGCGATCGGGAGCAGCGGTCGCGACATTCCCGTCGATGCGGCGCTCGACCACGTCTGGGGCTATGCCGTCGGGCTCGACATGACCCGGCGCGATCTGCAGATGGCCGCGCGCGCCAAGGGGCGGCCCTGGGATACCGGCAAGAACGTCGAGGCGTCCTCGCCGATCGGCACGCTACATCCGCGCGCCGCGCTCGGCGATGCGGCGAGCGGCACCATTGGCTTGACTGTCAACGGTGCGGTCCGCCAGAGAGCCGATCTTTCCATGCTGATCTGGAGCGTGCCCGAGGTCGTGGCCTTCCTGTCCGGCCTGTACCGGCTCGAGCCGGGAGACCTGATCTATACCGGTACGCCCGCCGGTGTCGCGCCGGTGGTTGCCGGCGACGTGCTCGAAGCCAGCATTGCCGGCCTTGCACCGTTGCGCGTCACGATAGCCCCCCCCGCGCCATGACAGGGCCAGTCGCCAACGGCGCCTTGACGCTGCACGGCTATTTCCGGTCGAGCGCTTCGTGGCGCGTGCGGATCGCGCTGGGCCTGAAGGGGCTGGCCTACGAGCAGCGGACATATCGGTTGCGCGAAGACGATCACCGCAGCGCGGAATTCCTCTCGATCAACCCGCAAGGGCTTGTGCCGGCCCTTGAGGTTGGTGGGATGGTGCTGACCCAGTCGCTCGCGATTTGCGAATATCTGGATGAGGCGGTGCCCGAACCGCCGCTGCTTCCTGACGGACTCGTCGAGCGAGCGCTGGTGCGGGCCTTCGCCCAGGTGATCGCATGCGACATTCATCCGGTGCAGAATCTCAAAATTCTGCGCCGACTCAGTTCGCTCTGCGTTGACGATGCGGCGGTGCAGGGCTGGGCGCGCGACGTCATCGGCGACGGACTGGAGGTTTGCCTGCGCCTTCTGCCCCGGGAACGCGGGCGCTTCTGCTTCGGCGACTCGCCAACGCTCGCGGACATCTGCCTAATTCCGCAGATGGCAAATGCACGGCGCTTTGGTGTCGAAATGATCTGGCCCGCTCTCGAGAGCATCGAACAGCATTGCATGGCGCTGCCTGCCTTCGCCGATGCCGTTCCCGGTCAACAACCAGATTGCGAATAATATCAAGCCATAACGATATATTACGAATCTGTCGGGGCAGCTGGGCATCGAGAAAAATATGTCAGGAAACCATATGGTCAGGTAACCTTTCTATATTGACGAAAGGACCGGAACTGGGGTAATCTTGAACAGTAGGAAAGCCGCCCTGGCTCGCATTGGAGCCGACAAGAACAAGGGCGGACGCTGGAGGAGGATGGCTGTGAGCAGCTATACGATTGAGAGCATTCTCTTTTCCCTGCAGTCGGATCCAGACTTCATGGCGCGGTTCAAGGCCGATCCTGAAGCCTCGATTCGCGACTATCCGCTGCGCGACGACGAAAGACAGGCGATCCTCGATTGGGACGTGCGGGCGATGTCGGATGCCGGCGTCAGCGCCATGTTGCTGATGGTCGCCTTTACCGCGCTCAACGGCCAGCAGGCGATGCCTGACTACATGCGGCGCATGAACATGCCCCCCTTGCGGCAGATCGCCAGCGTAACGGCATAAGAATAAGGCGGAGAAGGAAACGGGAAATGGCTCAGATCGTCGGTGGCTTCATTATGCCGCATGCACCCCACTCGGTGGCGACGCCACCGGCCCCGCCGCCGCAAGATAAGTTGGAAGCGTGCCAAGCGGCATTCGATCGGGTCAAGGAGCGCATACGGGAACTGGAGGTCGATACCGTCATCGTCATCGGTGATGACCATTACACTTTGCATGGCCCACACTGCATTCCGTCGGTCCTGATCGGGATTGGCGACGTATCTGGGCCGGTTGAACCATGGCTCGATGTACCGCGCGTACCGATCGTGAACAACGAACCGCTGGCGCGTCACATCATGAGTCATGGCCACAATCATGGTGTGGACTGGGCCTACGCGAAGTCGATGGTTCTTGATCACAGTTGCTATGTTCCATGGCATCACGCGATCCGCGGACTGGACGGCATCAGCATGATCCCAGTCTATCTAAACGCGGGCGTCGATCCGCTGATCCCGACGCGCCGGTGCTACGAAGTCGGTCAGGCAGTTGCTCGCGCTGTTGCCGAATATGAAGGCGCGGACCGGGTCGCGATCTACGGTACTGGCGGCATGAGCCACTGGCCAGGAATGGCGCGGATGGGGCAAGTCAACGAGGAATGGGATCGCCATCTCGTCGAATTGATCCGGGGCGGCGACGTCGAGGCGCTGATCGCACTGTCCGATCAGGCAATCCTTGCCGACGGCGGCAACGGCGGGCTCGAGCTGAAGAACTGGGTTTGTGCGATGGGCGCCTTCGGCGAATGCACCGGCGACATCATCGCCTATCAGGCGATGTATGAATGGGTGTGCGGTTGCGCCTGGGCGGAACTGAAGGAGGCCGCATGACCGACATTGTCTTCTATTTCGATTTCGGCAGTCCCTACGCCTATTTCGCCCGGCACAAGCTGGTCGAGATCGCCGCGCGGCATGGCTGCGGGATCGACTATCGTCCGATCGACCTGAAGCGCGCGAAGCTGGAGAGCGGTAACAATGGCCCGCCGACGGTGGCAATCCCCAACAAGCTGGCTTTCGCGAACAGGGATTTCGCGCGCTGGGCCGAACGGTATGGGGTGCCGTTCAAGTCGATCGGCGGGATCGAGGGCGTGCGCGAGCTCAATATCGGCGCGCTTTATGCGCTGAACCGGGGGCAGGGCGCGGCCTATATCGAACGTGTATTCGATCATTGCTGGGGCCATGGCGGCCGGCCGGACGACCAGGCATTCGTGGCCGGGCTGATCGCCGACATGGGCTGGGATGCCGACGATTTCCGCGCTTTCGTGGCCAGCGACGCGGCTGCCGCGAAGTACGAGAGCGTATTCCAGCTTGCCGTGGCCGATCACGTGTTCGGCGTGCCCGCTTTCGTGATCGGCGACGAGCTGTGGTGGGGCAACGACCGGCTGTTCATGGTCGACGAATACCTCGCCGAACGGGCGCCAGCGGTTCAGGCCGCCGGGTAACATTCTGGAGAATGCAATGACGAAGCGCCTTCGCGCCCCTGCCGACATCAATGGCGTCTGGGCCATCATTCCGACGCCGGCCACGCCCGATGCGGGGGATTGGCGCGCGACCGACACGGTCGACGTCGACGAGACCGCGCGCATTGTCGAACTGCTGATCGAGGGCGGCATCAGCGGCATCCTCTCGATGGGAACGCTCGGCGAGTGCGCGACGCTGACCTGGCCGGAAAAGCAGAAGTTCATGGCGGCGCTGGTGGAATCGGCGCGCGGACGCGTGCCGGTCTTTGTCGGCACGACCGCGAGCAATACGCGCGATACGATCGAGCAGTCGCGCTATGCCTATGACCTTGGCGCCGATGGCACGATGCTGGGCCTGCCGCATTGGTGTGCGATCTCGTTGCCCAACGCCGTGCAGTTCTATCGCGACGTTGCCGAGGGCGTTCCCGACCTCAACATCGCCGTCTACGCCAATGTCGAGGCGTTCAAGTTCGACTTCCCGACGCACTTCTGGGCGCAGATCGCCGACATCCCGCAAGTCGTGACGGCCAAGTACAGCGGCCCCGCCACCCTGCTGCAGGATCTCCACGCGGTGCAGGGCAAGATCAAGTTCCTGCCCAACGAATACGCCTATTACGGTTGCGCGCGCATGGACGACCGGATCGACTCGTTCTGGTCGAGCGGCGCGGTCTGCGGTCCCAACGTCGCGATCAGGCTCTACGATCTTGTCGCCGAAGCGCGGCGCACGGGCGACTGGAGCGCGGCGCAGGCCTTCGCCGGACGGCTGGGGCCTTCGGGAGCAGTGCTGTTCCCCGAAGGCAGCTTCAAGATCTTCTCGACCTACAACATCGCGCTCGAGAAGGTCCGCATGGCGGCGGGCGGGCTGATCAATCCCGGCCCGGTGCGCCCGCCCTATCGCATCACGCCCGAGCCCTATCTGCAGGGCGCGCGCCGCTCCGGCGAAATGTGGGCGGAAATCTCGAAGAGTCTGATTGCCGACGAACAGACCGTCGCGGCTGAGTGAAGCACAGGAAAGGCAGATCATGTCCGAAGTCATGGAACAGAAGGCCCCGGCCGCAGCGAACCCCTTCCAGGCCGAATACGGCCACCTGATCGGCGGCCAGTGGGTCGGTGGTTCGAGCGGCAAGCTGATCGACCAGTTCAACCCGGCGACCGGGCAGTTGCTCGGCCGGATCCAGGCGGGCAGCGTCGAGGATGCCCGCCGAGCGGTCCAGGCGGCAGCCGATGCCTTCCCGGCATGGTCGAAGACCTCGGCGGCGGAACGCCAGGCGATCCTGTTCGAAATGCTCCGCCGGCTGAAGGCGCGGGAAGCCGATTTCGCGCGCATGGAAACGCTCGGCAATGGCAAGCACATCGTCGAATCGACGCACTTCGACCTGGCGATGACCATCGACACGTTCGAATATTTCGCCGGTACGCCGTTCCTTGCCAACAGCGGCGACCTCGAGGCGACGAAGGACTACACGGCGATGATCTTCCGCCAGCCGATTGGCGTGTGCGCGCAGATCATCCCCTGGAACGTCCCGCTGCTGATGATGTCGATGAAGATCGCTCCGGCGCTGGCCTGCGGCAACACCGTGGTGCTCAAGCCTGCCGAAACGACCTCGCTGTCGGTGCTCGAGTTCTTCCGCGAAATGGAGGATCTCATCCCGCCCGGCGTGATCAACGTGCTGACCGGTTACGGCTCGGAGATCGGCGAGGCGCTGGTCACCAATCCGACGGTGCGCAAGGTTGCATTCACCGGCTCGACCATGACCGGCCGCAAGATCATCGAATACGCTTCGAAGAACATCATTCCCCAGACGCTCGAGCTAGGCGGGAAGTCGGCGCAGATCGTCTGCAAGTCGGCCAATATCGACGCCGCCGTCGAAGGCGTGACGGCCTCGACGGTGTTCAACAAGGGCGAGGTGTGCCTGGCTGGGTCGCGCGTTTTCGTGCACGAGGCGGTGCGCGACGAGTTCGTCGAGAAGCTGGTCGCGCAGATCCGCAAGATCCGCATCGGCGATCCGCTCGAGTGGAGTACGCAGCTTGGCGCGATGGCCTCGAAGGCCCAGTTCGAAAAGGTCAGTTCCTACCTCGACCTGGCGCAGGAGGAAGGCGCGGTGGCGCTGACCGGCGGCAGGCCCGCAGCGGTCGAGGGGCAGGAGCAGGGCTATTTCATCGAGCCGACCATCCTCGACAACGTCAACAACCAGATGCGCGTCGCGCGCGAGGAGATCTTCGGCCCCGTCACCAGCCTGCTGACCTGGTCGGACGAGGGCGACGTCGTGCGTCAGGCCAACGATTCGCCGTTCGGTCTGGGCGGCGGCGTGTGGAGCCGCGACATCACCGAGGCCAATCGCATTGCGCGCGGGCTCGACACCGGCTGCGTCTGGATCAACCGCTACTACAACATGAAGTCGGGCATCCCGATCGGCGGTTTCAAGATGAGCGGCTTCGGACGCGAAGGATCGCGCGAAGTGCTGCAGCACTACACCATTTGCAAGTCCGTCGTGATGAGCACGGACGACGAACCCATGGGTATTTTCGCTCACTGAACCGCGGGTTCCATCGAAAGGATCTGATTGATGCCCTTTGTCCAGAACGCCTGGTACGTGGCCGGCTGGAGCAACGAGGTCGGCAAGGAAGCACCCTGGGGGCGTGTGATCGCTGGTCGGCCGATTGTCTTCTATCGTGGCGAGGACGGTTCCGTGGTCGCATTGGAGGACCGCTGCAGCCACCGCTGCGCGCCGCTGTCGAAGGGGCGCGTGGAAGGCGACGCGGTACGCTGCTGGTATCACGGGCTGCTCTTCGGGAACAACGGAGCCTGTCTCGAAATGCCGGGGCAGGACCGGGTGCCGTCGGGCTTCGGGATTCACGCCTATCCGGCCGTCGAGAAAGAAGGCTGGATATGGGTCTGGCTTGGCAGTGCCGCAGCGGCCGACGAGGCGCTGATTCCCGCCTGCGGCCTGGATGAGGGCGGGATCGACTATCGGACCGGTCATCTCGACTACGCGGCGAACTACGAACTCATCAACGACAATCTGTGCGACCTCTCGCACGTCGCTTACGTGCACGAGCAGACGTTGGCCCGCGATGCGACGGACTGGGTGCAGCGCGAAGCGACCTACACCAACATCGACAATGGCGTGGGCGTGGCCCGGTGGATTCCCGGCTCGCAGCCGCTGCCATTGCCCGGACTGCCCGAACGGGTCGACATCCGGTCGAGCTATTCGTTCTACGTTCCCGGCGCGATGTCGCTGCTCATCGCCTACTATCCGGTCGGCACTGCCGCCGCTGTGGAATACGGCGAGCCGCACGATGCGCCGCTGTTCGCGCTGCGCAACGTTCATGGTATCACGCCGACCGACGAGAAGTCGTCGCGCTATCATTTCGGGGTGTCGCTGCCGGTCAATCCCTGTCCGCCCGAAGCGCTCGATGCGGCGATCGCGATGGTCACCTTTGCCTTTGGCGAGGACAAGCAGACGATCGAGGACCAGCAGCGCGCGCTTGACCTGTTTCCCGACGTGGTCCTGCGCAACACGGTTCACGATACCGCGCTCATGCGCATTCGCCGGCTGATTGCCAACCAGATCAAACGGGAGACGACGATATCGTCGGAAGTCTGACTGGGGCTGCGGCGATACGGGTTCTCGACTTTATTCGTCAATATAGACAGGCAGCATGATCATCTGGCTATCTTCCAGAATTGGCGGGAGCCGCGATCGGAACGAAGCAGACATTCCAAGCAAGTGACATTGGGGAGGAAAACGTGGGAAAGTCGATAACAAGTAAGGCATCTTTGACCACCATTGCGATCGCCCTGCTGGCGTGCACGGGGACACCCGCTTTTGCAGAACGGGCCGATGACCAGGCGCCCGTCGATCAGGGTGATCAGAAGATCGAGGAGATCGTCGTGACGGCGCAGCACCGAACGGAGTCTCTGCAGAAGAGTTCGGTCGACCTCGACGTGCTTTCCTCTCGGGATCTTGACCGGGCCGGCATTTCCAGTCCCGATGACCTGACGCGTATTGCGCCGACGCTGACCATCGGCACTGCGGCGGTGTCGCCGCAGATCTATGTGCGCGGCGTCGGCGATTTCGCGGCTACGCAGGTCAACAACCCGGCGATCGCGGTCAACGTCGACGGTGTCTATGTCGCGCGCACGGCGTCGCTCTCGACGCAGATGTACGATCTTGAGCGCGTCGAGGTGCTCAAGGGGCCGCAGGGCACGCTCTATGGGCGCAATGCATCCGGCGGCGCCGTCAACCTCATCACGCGCGGACCCAGGCTGGGCGTTTTCGAAGGCGACGCGAGCGTCGAGATCGGCAATCTCAACGCGCTCAACCTGACGGCCGCGATCAATATCCCGATTTCCAGCGACCTTGCGGTGCGCATTGCCGGCAATCATGTACGCCGGGACGGCTACACGTCGGTGGGTCGCGGTGACGCGCAAACCGACGGCGCGCGCGTGCGCGTGCTGTGGGAGCCGTCGTCGTCGGTGTCGCTGACGGTCAACGGCAGCTATGGCCATGTCGGCGGGCGCGGCCCGGGCAGCGTGATCATCAACGGCCCGCAGGGACTCGATCCCTATACCGACAACACCAGCCCGGCGGGCATCGCCTATGTCGATTCCAAGGTCTATGTCGGTTCGGGCGTGGACCTGCGCCCGCTGGTGACCTCGCCGAATTCCGACGACGCCTTCACCGACATGACCTTCTGGACCGCGTCCGCGAAACTTGTCGCGAACCTTGGTTTCGCCGACCTGACGATCATCCCGTCGTACCAGAACATGTCGGCGAGTTCGTTTGCCTATCCCTTCCTGAAGGTCGGTTTTGGCGCTGGCTTCGGCAGTTTCCCGGCAAAACCGGAGACGTCTGATGCCTATACGCTCGAGGTTCGCCTGTCGCGCGATACCGATCACCTGAAGTGGGTCGTCGGCGGCTATTTCTATGACGAGACCCAGCACCTCCAGTATACCGCGAACGCCGGTCTGCTGCAGAACACGGGCCGCCTGGCGAATTTCGCCACGCGCGCCTACGCGGTCTTCGGCCAGACCACCGTCAGCCTCACCGACACGCTGCGCCTGATCGGGGGCCTGCGCTACACGACCGACCGGCGCGAGATGACGGACGGTGCGACCTATTTCCTCAATCCGTCCTATCTCGGCCTGATTCCGCTGGATCCGACGCAGCCGGTGGGCCCCACCAATCCGCTCGTCCCGAACATCTTCGCCAGCCCGGATCCGAATGCGACGATCCTTGCAGAGACCTATTCGGGGAAGAAGACCTTCAACAATACCTCGTGGAAGGTCGGCGTCGAGTTCGACGCCGCGCCGGAAGTGATGCTGTTCGCAACCGCGAGTTCGGGTTTCAAGGCGGGCGGCTTCAATACCCAGCAGAAGCTCGGTGCGCCCGCCGGCAGCGACGAAGCCTCCTATTTCGAACCGGAAAAGCTCTATTCCTACGATTTCGGGTTCAGGAGCCGAATGTTCGGGGATCACCTTCAGGTCAATGGCGGCATCTACTACTGGAACTACAAGAACCAGCAGTTCAACCTGTTCGCCATCGGCAACCGGGGCAACCTGAGCGTGATTTTCGCCAATGCGCAGAAATCGCGCATGTATGGCGCCTACATCGATGTGGAAGCGCACCCGTGGCGCAACGGCGCTTTCAATTTCAGCGTTGAGTACGACAACGCCAAGTACCTTCAGTTCACCTACCAGACCGCGCAGTTGCTGCCGGGCGCCACGGGCTGCGTCGCGGCGCCGGCCCAGCCGGTCGTGATCGGCCCTTCGGGACCGATCATGGCGGTCGACTGCACGGGCAAGCCGGTTCCGCGGGCACCGCGCTGGGCCGGAGCCGCCGGCTACACGCACACGCTCGACCTGGCCACCGGCGGCTCGGTCGCGCTGCACGGGGACATGACGTTCGCGTCCGCGCGGGAGCTGACGACCGACTTCATCGCGGCCTCGCGTGTCGGCGGCTATGCGCTGTTCAACGCGAACGTCAGTTATACCAGTCCCGACGGACATTTCTCGTTGATGGCCTTCGTGCGCAACATCACCGACCAGGCGCTTTACAACGACGGTGCGGAGCCCAACTATGCGCCGGGCGTCGTCATCGGTTCGATCGGACTGCCGCGCACCTACGGCGCGCGGTTGAGCGTGAAGTTCTAGATGGCGTGTCTATGACGGCACGCTTGTCCGGGGCAAATTGCGCAAGCGGGTGTCCCAGGTTGACCAAAAGCCTGGGACAACGCAGTCTGGCGCTCGTTCGCATTCAGCTAATGATCATGATGTAATGAGCAAGACGGAAAAACCAGCCACTCCAGCCCTTTCGGTCGGCGATCTGGCATGGCGTCATCGCAGTATGGCGCGCCTGATGAACCTGGCCGTCCAGCGCCAGCAGGAGCGCGTGATCGCGCTGATGGTCAGCGCGGGTTACACCAAGATGCGGCTTGCCCACGTCAACCTGACGCGCAACCTCGATCTGGAAGGGAACACGATCACCGAACTGGCGTTGCGCGCGGCGATGACCAAGCAGGCGATGGGCGAACTGGTCGATCAGTGCGAGAAGATCAGGATCGTCGAACGGACGGCCGATCCTAAGGATCGGCGCGTCTGGATCGTCAAGTTCACCGATCGCGGCCTTGACTGGCTGAACGAGCTCAAGAAGGCGGTCGACCGAGTCGAGGCCGAAATGGTCGGCGTCGTCGGCGCGGAGGACTTCCACACGATCGCCGCAGCGCTGATGACCTACAATCGCACCGAGCTTCCGCCGATCGAATAGCGACGGCACGGATGTGAGGCATTGCCAACGTCGCGACCGGACCCGCAGGCGGCTCGCCTGCACCGATCCGGTCGCGACGCCGCTTTCCGCTTCAGTCCCCGCTTTCGCTTCAGTCCATGCGCAGGACGGGCTTGACCGCCGTGCCCTTCTCGGCATCGGCGATCGCATCGTTGATCGCCGCGAAGGAATAGTAGCTGATCAGCCGGTCGAACGGGAATCGGCCTTCGCGCCACAGGCCGATCAGGCGGGGAATGAGCTGCTGTGGATCAGCGCTGCCTTCGACGATGCCCATGACCGCGCGCCCGCCCGACATCAGATAGGTCGTATCGAGATCGAGCTTGCTGCCCGGCGGCATCGCTCCGATCAGGCCGCACTTGCCGCGCGGTGCAAGTGCCGCGACCGCCGTGTGAATCACCCCGAGATTGCCGGTCGTGTCGAGCACGTAGTCGACGCCGACGGGCGAGATCGCGTTGATCGCTTCGAGCACGTCCGACGTGCCGGCATTGATGGTGTGCGTCGCGCCAAGGCTGGTGGCCAGCTCCAGGCGATCCGCGTTGAGGTCCACGGCCATGATCGCCGCCGCGCCCACGACCCTGGCGGCCATGATCGCGCTGAGACCGACCGCGCCGACCCCGAACACCGCGATCGAACGCCCTGCGCGCAATTCGAGGCTGTTGAACACCGATCCGGCGCCGGTCAGCACGCCGCAACCCAGCGGGCCGAGCATGTGAAGGTCGAGATCCTTGTCGACCTTCACGACGTTGCGTTCGTTGCACAACGCGTGGGTCGCGAACGACGACTGGCCGAAGATGTTACCGTGCACCGGACCAGAGGCACCCGAAAGCGGCGTCGAGCCGTCGAGCCGCGCTCCAAGGATGTTGAGCGGAAAGAAGGCGTGGCAATAGCTCGGCGCGCCATCGACGCAGGCGGGACAGCGCCCGCAGCTATTGAACGACATGACCACGTGATCACCCGGTTCGACCGACGTCACCGCCGCGCCGACTCGCTCGACGATGCCGGCGCCTTCGTGGCCGAGGACGGCGGGATGTGGCGTAGGCAGGGCATGGTCGCGCATCACCACGTCGGTGTGGCAGATGCCGGTGCCGACCACGCGCACGAGGATCTCGTCCGCGCGGGGGTCCTCCAGCTCAAGCTCCTCGATGTCCATCGGCGCGTGTGCCGCATGCGTGACGGCAGCCTGAATTTTCATAGCCTTGAGCCTCTTCCAAGTATCCTGGGGAACTGTCGTGTCGGGACCGGACGCCCGCCCGCCTTGTGGTCAGCCGTCCGGCCGGCCCGCGGATCCATCAGGCGAGGCGATGGTAATCCATCCATCCTCGATCTCGACCGGGTAGGTGCGCACGGGCGTCTGGCAGGGAAACACCATCGCTTCGCCGGTACGGATATTGAACGCGCCGCCGTGGAACGGGCACTCGATCTGGCCGCCGTCCTGAAAACCCTCGCTCAGCAATCCGTTGCCGTGGGTGCATTGGTTGTCGGTCACGAAATAGTCGCCGTCGATCTCGTAAACCGCCAGCGACGGAAAACCGTCGAGGTCGATCGCGACGGGCGCGCCTTCCTCCACGTCGGTTGCCGGGCAGAGCCGGACACGATCTGCGGTCGAATTGTGCAAATGCAGGCCTCTGTCTCGCCATGGGCCGGCCTTGCTGGCCGATGCCCTTCGGAACGAGCAATGATGGACTCGGAAATTTTTGTCAAGCCGTAGGATAGTCAGGCAACCTTTCTATACTTGACATAGCTTCAGCGCCTTGGCAGGTTTCGGTTCGGATCGGGGAAAGCCCCGGCGTTGGCCGGGCCTGTCGTCGGCCGTCAAGGTTGAGGAGATGGAGCAGGTGAGCGCTGATATGAATGGCCGGTCCGGTCCGCTTGACCGGATCAGGGACGGGCTGGACGCCTGGCTGCTGAAGGACGAGGCATCGGGCCGCTATCGGCTCGATCGCGAAGTCTTTACCGACCCGGACCTGTTCGAGCTCGAGATGAAATACATCTTCGAGCGCAACTGGGTCTTTGTCGCGCACGAGAGCCAGCTTCCCCATACCAATGACTTCCTGGCGACCTATGTCGGCCGGCAGGCGGTGTTGCTGACGCGCGACCGGCAGGGCAAGCTCGGCTGCTTCATCAATGCCTGTGCGCATCGCGGCGCGCGCGTCTGTCGCCAGCGTCGCGGCAACAGCCGCAACTTCACCTGTCCATTCCATGGCTGGACCTACGGTAGCAACGGCGCGCTGCTCGACGTGACGGACGAGGCGGAAGGCGGTTACGCTCAAGGGTTCGACCGCAAGGATCTGGGGCTCGAACCGGTGGCGCGGCTGGAATCCTATCGCGGCTTCCTTTTCGCCAGCCTTTCGCCCGATGTGCCGCCGCTCACCGATTATCTCGCGGGGGCGACGACATTCATCGACCTGCTGATTGACCAATCCCCGACCGGCGAGCTGGAAGTGCTGCGCGGTTCCACGCGCTATACCTACAACGGGAACTGGAAACTGCAGGCCGAGAACGGGCTCGATGGCTATCACGTGGGCTCAGTTCACGGCAACTACGTGATGACGGTGATGCGCCGGGTCAGCGGCGATTCGTCGAATGACACGCGCACATTCGACTTCACCAAGGTGCCGCAGGCAGAAGGCGGCTTCTTCTCCTTCGACCATGGCCATGCGGTGCTGTGGGTCGACTATGCCAATTACCGCGACCGGCCGAATTTCGAGCTGCTCGAGGTGCTGCGCGAAAAGCGGGGCGAGCAGAAGGCGAAGTGGATGACCGAGCGGCTGCGCAACCTGCTGCTGTTCCCCAACCTGTTCCTCATGGACCAGACCAGCACGCAGTTGCGCATCATCCGGCCGATCTCGGTCGACGAGACCGAAGTGACGACCTATTGCATCGCGCCGGTCGGCGAGAGCGCCAGGGCGCGGGCAATCCGCATCCGCCAGTACGAGGATTTCTTCAACGCCAGCGGCATGGCGACGCCGGACGATCTGGCCGAGTTCAACAACTGCCAGATCGGCTTCGGCCGTGGCGGGGGGCGTTACAACGACATGTCGCGCGGTGCTGTGCGCTGGGTGCAGGGGGCGGGCAAGTATGGCGCGGACCTGAACGTCAACGCGGTGATGAGCAGTTCGGCGCCGGCGGACGAGGGCCTCTACATCTCGATCCACGACGACTGGGCGAACCGGATGAAGGCCGCCGTCGACCGGGAAATGCTCGACCGGGAGGACGCGGAATGAGTGTCGACGATGCCGGCTGGTTGTCGGTGCAGCGGTTTCTGGCGCGCGAGGCGCTGGCGCTCGATGACAAGGACTGGGACGCCTGGCTGGCGCTCTACCTGCCCGAAGCGGAATACTGGGTGCCCGCCTGGGACGATCTCGGTGGGCTCACCACCGATCCGCAGACCGAGATCTCGCTCATCTACTACCCCAATCGCGGCGGCCTGGAAGATCGGGTCTTCCGCATCCGCACCGGCCGGTCTTCCGCGACCATGCCGCTGATGCGGACCTGCCACACGTTCACTCTGCTCGATGTCGAACAGCGTGACGGTGGGGTGCGCGCCCGGACGTCATGGACCGTGCAGTCGTTCCGCGAGACGGACACGCTCACCTACTTCGGGCATGCGGATTATGATCTGGCGAAGCACGACGAGGGATGGCGGATTGCGCGCAAGAAGACGATCGTCCTCAACGACATCGCCCGCTCGCTGCTCGACATCTACAGCATCTAGGCGGCTGGCATGATGGACCCGCATCGTCCGGTCGTGGGGACGGTCATCGGCGATCCCGCCGGTATCGGGCCGGAAGTCGTCGCCATGGCGCTGACCAGCGGCCGCGTGCACGCCTGCTCGGTCCCGCTGCTGATCGGAAGCGCCGCCGCGATGGAGCGCGCGGTCATGGCGACCGGCGGCACTGCGCGGGTCCGCGCGATGCGCAGCGTCGAGCCGCTGAGCGACGATCCCGCGATCATCGACATCCTCGATACCGGCGCGCTGCCGGACGATGATCTGCCGCTGGGCGAAGACACCGCGCGTGGTGGCGAGGCGACGGCGCAGTGGCTCGACGAGATGGACCGGCTAGCGCGCGACGGGACCATCGCGGCCACCGTGCTTGCCCCTATCAGTACCGGATCGCTCAAGCAGGTCGGCAAGCTTTCCAAGGTCATCAGTCCGGCGCCGGGCGAGACCTATCTGGTGCTCGTCACCGGGCCGTTGCGTGTCGCGCACCTGACCGACCACATGCCGCTGCGGCAGGTCTGCGAGATCATCACCCCCGACCTGATCCTGCGCGCGTTGCGTGCGCTTGATGCGGCGATGCGCGGTTGGGGACTACCACGGCGACGAATCGCGGTTGCGGGACTCAATCCACACGCCGCGGGCAGCGAGGAGCTTGACGGCATTGCGCCCGGCATCGAACGCGCGCGCGCCGAGGGGATCGACGCCATTGGCCCGGAGAGCCCCGACGCGGTGTTCCGCCAGTGCATCGAGGGCCGGTATGACATGGTGCTCGCGATGTATCACGACCAGGGACACATCGCGGTCAAGACTTGGGGCTTTTCCGGCAACAGCGTGATCATGGTCGGCGCGCCCTACATCCATGTCTCCGTCGCGCACGGCACCGCCTACGACATCGTCGGAACGGGCAAGGCCGATCCGGCGATGATGCTCAATGCGATGCGCATCGGCGGCACGCTCGCGAGCGGCGCGGGCTTCCCGGACGATGTCTGACAGCGTTCCCGAAAGCATCGCGATCGTCGGCGCCAACCTTGCCGGCGGCCGTGCCGCGGAGGAGCTGCGACGGTCTGGGTACGAAGGCAGGCTGGTGCTGATCGGGGAAGAACCCTGGCCGCCCTACGAACGCCCGCCGTTGTCCAAGGAATTCCTGTGGAACGGCGGCGTGCCGCCCGACCCCTTCTTCCTGCACGACGAGGCTTGGTATCGCAACAATGCCATCGACGTGCGGCTTGGCATGCGGGCCGACGCGCTCGATCTGGCCGGCGGCGGCGTGCAGCTCGCATCGGGAGAACTGGTCCGCGCCGATCGCATCATGCTGGCGACCGGTGCAAGCGCGCGGCGCTTGCCTGTTGCCGGTGCTGAGGCCGAAAACGTTCATCACCTGCGTACCCGAAGCGATGCCGAAGGACTGGTCGCCGCGCTGAGGCCCGGCGCGCGCATCGTCGTCGTCGGGATGGGTGTCATCGGTGCCGAAATCGCCGCGAGTGCGCGCAAGCTCGGCTGCGAGGTCACTGCTATCGAGCCGGGGGCTGCACCGATGGCGCGGATGCTGGGCGCGCGCTTCGGGACCTGGCTGGCCGGGCTGCACGAAGCACAGGGTGTGTCGCTGCGGCTGGGCGTCGTGCCCGAGGCACTGGTGGTCGACGACGGCTGGGTGCGGGCGGTCGATTGCTCGGACGGCAGCCGCGTGGACTGCGACGCGGTCGTGGTCGGCATCGGCGTCGCGCCGCGCGTGGAACTGGCGCGCGCCGCGGGCATCGCGACCGGCAACGGGATCATCGTCGACCGGGCCTGTCGCACCAGCCACCCCGCTGTCTTCGCCGCGGGCGACGTTGCCGATCAGCCCGGCTTCTTCGGCGGACGGGCGCGGCTCGAAACCTTTCAGAACGCATCCGATCAGGCGACGGCGGCGGCGCAGGCGATGCTGGGCCGTCCGGTCGAATACGTGAGCTCGGGCTGGGCCTGGACCGACCAGTACGACGTCAATCTCCAGGTCGTCGGACGGGTCGGGGACGGTTTGTCCACGGTCATCAGGGGCTCTGCCGAAGCGCGCGATTTCTCGGTCTTCTGCCTTGAAGGAAATGTCGTGGTAGGCGCGTTGACGGTCAATCGCCCGCGCGACATGAGCGCCGGCCGCCGTATGGTTGAGCGCCGTCATGTCGTGGACCGGGCGATGCTGGCGGACGAGGCGGTTCCTCTCATGCAGGTGCTCAAGGCGGCCCGCGGGTGATGCCGCCCGAACGAACGATCCTCGCGCTGCTGCTTGAGCCGCTTGCGGTTCGCGGCAAGACCTTGCCCAATCGAATCATCATGTCGCCGATGTCGCGCACGATTTCGCCCGATGATGTGCCGGGGGCAGGCCTAGCCGATTTCTATGCCAAGCTCGCCGAAGGCGGCGTTGGCACGATATTCACTGAAGCCGCGCGAATCGAACACATCGGTGCGATCGGTTACATCGGGCTCAGCGACAACATTGCGCCGTACACTGGGCAGCACCTGCATGATAGCGAGCATCATCGAGAGGTGCTCGCTGTGTTTTCTGGCCCGGCCACAACCGATGGCCAAGCAGCTACTGAAACCGGTGAACCGACACCGCGAAGTGCTGAGGCTACGGTTTCGTCGAAGCCAGCCATCGAGGTCTGGTACAATGAAACGACACTCAGCCCGACACAAGCAGCCTAGTCGACATCCTCGAAGAACTACGACGTCACGATCATTGCAGTCGCGCGATCGTTCACACCGCCGGCATTACGTGAAGCGGCATTCTGCGGACGCGTGGCTTACTGTGCGATGGCAGTGCCAGACCTGCATTGAGCGATTGCGCCGGCTTCTATTGCGGCAACGATTGCGTTGTTGACGCGGGTATGAGTGTTACGAGCCATTGGTAGGGTATGTGCATGGAACTTCGGCAACTGCGATATGCCGTGACAACTGCCGATACGCAGAGCTTTTCGCGGGCGGCTGACATGCTCAAAGTGAAGCAATCAACTTTGAGCCGACGAGTCATGCAATTGGAGCACAGGCTGGGAATAAAGCTGTTCGAACGGACTACGCGTGGTGCAGAGCCGACCGAGACGGGACGAGTCTTCCTGGAGGCTGCGCGTCGCATCCTGATCGACGTAGAGGACCTCCAAACGACTGCTCGCGCGGTAAACAGTGGCGAACATGGGCGACTTACGATCGGGTATTGCTCGTCGCTCATGGCCGGCCCGTTGAGACTTGCGTTCTCAGACTATTTGACGCGATATCCCGACGTCCAGTTCGATGGAATCGAAGCTGGAACAGAGAAACTCTTGAACGGCCTGCAAGCGCGTACGATCGATGTTGTGATTGCGCCGGCGGGAAATGAACAAAGCGATGTTCAGACGCGCCCGCTTTGGTCCGAGCGCCTGATGGCCGTCCTGACCGGCGAAAACCGGCTGCACGAGAACAAACGCATCTATTGGCAGGATCTCCGCCGCGAAGTGTTCGTTGTGCCGTCGAACGGCATTGGCCCGAACCTCGCCAACCTGCTTTCCGCACGTTTGTCTGAGCAGGGCTATCGCCCCAAGATCGTCATCCAGGACACCAGTCTCGAAAGCGCGATCAGCATGGTCGCAGTCAATCGTTACATCACAATCGCGACCGAGGCCTCGCAGGGCGTGACCTGGCCCAACCTCCACTTCCGCGAAATCTATGATCCCAGCGGTCCGGCGCGCCTCGAATTCGCGCTCTATTGGCGCGAGGGCAACCAAAATCCCGCGCTCCTGCGCTTCTTCGAACTGATTGAGGAACGCTACCCGGGCTGAGCGGCGCGCCGGGCCTTGGCAAAGCTGCGATCGGTGGCGATGAACCGCTCTATCATTGGCGGAATCAACCTTTCTGGCGTGGGAGCTCCCTTAGCTTCTCCGCAATTGAGAACCGTGCCATAGGCGAGCAGCTCCCGGTTCAACCGCGCTGAGACCTCCACCGTGAGGCGCACGGGCTTCTCGTCTGCAAGATCGGCCAGCTTCAATCGAGTCATTGCCTGCCTCCCAGAGCCAGGTCGCGGGTCACCAGCACGCGGACCGGATAACCGGGGCGAATCGTGATTGTCGGCCTGACTTGCAGCTCGCGGCTTACAATCTGCTCGCCGGCCCGGTTGGCGCTGTCCTGGCTCCCTCGGCGCAAGGCGCGCGTCAGACTGCTATCGCTGCCCGAGCCAAGTTCCGATCCGACACCGAGCAAGGTAGAGACCAGCGCCGCCTTGAGCACACCGCCCCAATGATAGTCTGTGCCGTCCTGCAAGCCGGCATAGCCGCGCGGGTCGGACGCGGGCTGGCGTTCGAGCACGATAGAGCGGCCATCGGGGAAGATTAGCCGGTTCCAGGCGAGCAGGATCCGGCTTTGCCCGAACGCGACATCGGCATCATAATCGCCGATCAGCCGCGAGCCCTGTGGAATGAGCAGGATGCGCCCGGTCGGGCTGTCATAGACATTCTGGGTGACCTGTGCGGTCACCAGGCCCGGCAGGTCGGAGCGGATGCCGGTGATCAGCGCTGCCGGAATGACCGAACCCGCCTGCAGGATCGAAGGCGATGCCAGCCCAGTCAGCCGCTCGGCCGACACGGTGCGCCGGTCGCTGGCCCGTTCCAGAAACGCCTGCTTGCGGGCAGCATCGGACTGCGACGCATCGGACGGCGTTGCAGGTGGGGCCTCAGCGGGCGGCGGAAGTCCGACCAGTCCACCACTCCCACTTCCCGGCGACCCGCCGCCGAAGAACAGGCGACTGCTGCGCGCGGCTTCACGTTCCTGTTCGGCACGCTGGCGGGCAGCATCGGCGGCAGTGGCTGCGGGGCCCGCCGGAGCCAGAGGTGGTTGCGCTCCGATCGGCGGCAGGGCTGCTACGTCCCCGCGTCGCTGGGCATCGAGGATCGGTTTACCGAGATCGCCGGGTAGAGGCGGCCCAAGCTTGGGTACCTGGCCGTAATCCTTGGGTGCACCCGCGAGGTTGTCGGCCACCGCAACGCCATCGGTGTTGTAGAGTTCCTCCGCGTTCTTCCGGCCTGCAGGCTGGAGCGCATAGATCAGCGCACCGCCGACCAGTGCAAAGCCACAAGCTGAGGCGATGCCGATGGCTTTCCTCGATAGCCGCATCACGCGCGGCGGATCGCCGCGCAGCTTGACCGCTGCATCGGGATCGACGGACACTGGCTCGGCGCGTTCGTCCTGGTCCTCGCCCGTCATGCCCGCCCCCGCCGATTGGAGACGATTCGTACCGTCTGCTGGCCCTTGCGTCCGCCAAGGCGCAGTTCGGCGCGGGCGAACAGCCGATCGACGATCATGTAGCGGCCAGAGACGCGATAGTTGACCAGTTCAGCTTCGCCTTTGGCGCCGATCACGAACAGCGGCGGCAGTTCGCCTTGGGCGATGCTCTCGGGGAACTCGACGAACACGCGCACCCCGTCGTCGAAGGCGCGCAGCGGTCGCCATTCGGGCCGGTCACCCTCGATCGCATAGCGGAAATTGAGCAGCGACAAGTCCATGCCTGCCGCCACCGGTGCCGCGCGTTCGGCTTCGGCGCGCACCTGGCGCAAGGCAATCAGTTGATCCTGCGGGTAGGTCCAGGAGACCGACGCCATGTAGACCGACGGGTTTGCGCGCAGCTCGAGGTGGTAGGTCCGCCGGTCGGTGTTGATTACAAGGTTGGTCGCTATGTCGGGCCGGATGGGCTTGACCAGAATGTGGACCCGGGCGGCGGGGCCGATGCCGCTCACCGTATCGCCGATCATCCAGCGAACCGTATCCCCGGCCGCGACCGGGCCGGAACCAACCAGCTGCTCTCCTTCTTGCAGCGCGATGTCGCTGACCTGTCCGGGCTTGGCGTAGATCTGGTAGAGCGCGCCTTCTGTGAAGGGGAAGACCTGGATCGCGTTGATAAACCCTGTGCGCTCGGGCTGGATGCGTGCCGCCTCCATCGCCGCTCCCACCCTGTCCTGGAGAGTGGGGCGACTCTGGGACGGGCGGGAGCGGCCCGCAGCGTGGGGAGGGGTGCGCTGCGGAAACGCTTTGAGCTGACCGGGAAGTGGCAGCGGCACGGGGATCGCAACCACATCGGGCTTGGGATAGGTCGCCTGCGGTGCCTCATTGGGAGCCGCAGGCGATGCAGGCTGGTGCGTTGTTCGATCTTGGGCCTGCGTAGGGGAAGCAAGCGCCGTGCTTGCGGCAAGCACGGCGGCGGCGACGCGGCGGTTCGCCGCAAAAAGTTTGCTGATCATGATCCGAGTTCCTTCGACCAGTTGATGGCGTTGACGAAAATGCCGAGCGGGTTCTTGCGCAGGGCATCGGGAGTGCGGGGGACCTGAACGACGATCGTCAGGATCGCGGTCCAGCGGCTCGTTTCGGCAAGGCTGCCGTCGCGGTAGCGGCGTTCGACCCAGGCGACACGGAAGCTCGTCGGCGAGGCGCGGATAACGCTCGTCACGTCCACTCCGACCTGTTCCCGCCCGATCAGGGCGAACGGATCGTTGGTCCGCGCATAGTCGTTGAGCGCGAGCGCGCCCTTGTCGGTGGCGAAGTCATAGGCGCGCAACCAGTTCTGCCGGACGATGATCGGATCGTCGGGCACGGCCCGGACCTGCTCGATGAACCGCGCCAGATGGAACGCGACCTGCGGGTCCGAGGGCGTGTAGCCGACATCAGCGGGGGCGACGGCCTGCGCCTCGCCGAGCTTGTCTACCTGGACCACCCAGGGCACGATCAATCCGCGCGCGCCCTGCCAGATGATCCCGACGGTGAGGAGGCCCGTGAGCCCGAGCGCACCGAAGAAGGCAAGCCGCCAGCTGCGCGCCTGGACGCGGGCCGAGCCAATCCGGTCATCCCAGACCTGTGCAGCGCGCTGGTAGGGTGTTTCGGGTTCGGGGGTCTTGCCGTAGCGGATCGAGGGTCGTCGAAACATGCGTCAGTCCTTTTCGGAAGTGTCGATGGAAGCCCCGCCGCCATGGCTGTCGCCGGACTTGAGCGTGTGGGCGGCGATGGTGGCGCCGTGCGCGATGGTCTGCCGGTCCTTCATCGCCTTGGCCCATGCAGGCTTGCCTTGATCGGCATCGGCGGGCGGCTTGGGCGGCGTATTGCGTCCGGGCGTAATCGTGCCGCCGGTGTTGGTTATCGCGGCGCGGCTGCCTTCGCGGAACGACTGTTTCATGCCGTCACCTGCCTTGCGCAGCGGTGAGGTCGCCACACCGACGGCGGCGTCGCCGACCGCAGTCATGCCAGAGCCGACTGCAGCTGCGCCTGATTTACCTGCCGAGCCCAGTGCATAGGCCATGGTGGCCCCGCCCGCGGCGCGCGAAGTGCCGTGCGCCACGTTGGATGCGGCACTGGCGACCGCGCCGCCGGCCATCCGCGCGCCGGCAACCGCACCGGCTGCGGCACCGCCAGCAAGCAGCGCGGTTCCTGCGGCAGCACCTGCTCCCAGCTGCGGTCCGCCCGAGACGATGCCATTGGCAATGCCGGGGCCGAAGATGCCGAGACCGAGCAGCGACAGGCTGGCGAGCACGATCGACAGCGCATCCTCGATGGTGGGTTCGGCGCCGATCGCGCTGGTAAATTCGGTGAAGATGGTCGAACCGATGCCGACGATCACCGCGAGGACGAGCACCTTGATGCCGGATGAGACGACATTGCCGAGCACCCGTTCGGCCATGAACGCGGTCTTGCCGAACAACCCGAACGGGATCAGCACAAAGCCGCAAAGCGTTGTCAGCTTGAACTCGATCAGGGTGATGAACAGCTGGATTGCAAGGATGAAGAAGGCGATGATCACGATCGCCCAGGCGAGCAGCAGGATCACAATCTGCAGGAAGTTCTCGAAGAAGCTGACGAACCCCATCAAGTCCGAGATCGCGTCGATCAACGGGCGGGCGGCATCCATTCCGACCTGCGCCACCCGGCCCGGTTGTAGCAGCTCGGCAGCGGTAAAGCCGGTGCCGCTGGCCTTGAGGCCCAATCCGGCGAAGCTCTCGAACACGATGCGTGCAAGGTTGTTCCAGTTGCCGATGATGTAAGCGAACACGCCGACAAACAGTGTCTTCTTGACGAGGCGCGCGAGCACGTCGTCCGTCTCGCCCCAGGACCAGAACAGGGCGGCGAGCGTCACGTCGATGACGATCAGCGTGGTCGCGATAAACGCGACCTCCCCCGACAGGAGCCCGAACCCACTGTCGATATAGCGTGAGAAGATGTCGAGGAAGTGGTCGACGACGCCGGTGCCACCCATGTCAACGGCCTCCGGTTCCGGACGGCACGACGACCGGTTGTGACTGGGATGGCCGCCCGGAATTGCCGATCATCGGACTGGCTTGCGGGAATCGTTCCATGGGTCGCGCGCCGGGAGCCAGAAAACGGTGCCGATTCTCGGCCCAGGCCAGACGGCATTCGTTAGTTGTTTCGGCAAGCTGACCGAGTTCGGAGCAAAGCCGCAGCATTTCCGGCAATGGATCGCCATCGGGTTCGTTGACGGTGACTGCCTCGGTGAGCTCAGGCTTGCGCTCTTCGCGCAGCTGGAGCGCGGTCGTTGTCAGCGCAATGGCAACGAAGGCTACCGCCCCGATCCGCGCGAAGAGCTTGGTGTCCATCGTCTCAGTTCCGGAACATCTGAGCGGTGGTCGGGACATAGCCCCGTCCTGGCGCAAGGAAGCGGCGGAGTTGCTCGCGCGCCTGCGCCTTGGCGGCGGCATCGTTGGCGGCATCGAGTGTCTGTGCCCGGCCCATTGCCGTGACACTGGCGATGAGGTCGGTGAGCTGCTGCGACTGGACGGCGAGCAACTGATTGCCGGCTTGTGCTGCCTGCAGCGCGCCCGTTGCCGATTGGCTCGCGGTGACGATATCGTTCACCGCGCTCCGGGTGCCTTCGATGTTGGCGACGGCGCCGGCCTGCACCTTCAGCGCATCTTCGAAGGCGGCGACGCTGTTCTGCCAGCGCCCCTCCGCGCCATCGACCATCGCGCGTTGCGGCGCGGTCAGGTCCATCGACTTGTACTGCCGCAAGAACTCGGTCTGGATCTGCTGGACGTTGTAGGCCATCCGCTGCGCTTCACCGAGCAGTTGCTGGGTCTGCCGGATCTGCTGCTGGAGCGGCGCGAGTACGCTGGTCGGCAGGCTGGCGAGGTTGCGCGCCTCGTTGATCAGCGATGTCGCCTGGTTCTGCAGCTGCCGGATCTGGTTGTTGATCTGCTCGAGCGTGCGCGCGGCGGTCAGCACGTTCTGCGCGTAGTTCGAAGGATCGTAAACGATCCCGCCAAACTGGGCATAGGCCGGCGCAGGGACGAGCGCGGTGACGGTCATCGACAGCACGGCGGTGCCGGCGGCGAGCATCTGGCGGAAACCCAGAGACTTTTGGGGACGCGACTTCATGGCATTACTCCTTTGGTTGGCCCAATTGGGCGGGGACAATGGGATCGGGGTCTGGGAGCATGTCAGCGGCCCAGCCGAGGCCGCGATGGCGCAGCCAGGCGGCAGCGAAGCCTGCTGGCCCAAGCGCTTCGGTCAGTTCGGCAATCGCCAGCTGGTCGGTCTTCGACGAGGTGGCGGTGAAGGCGAGCGCAACTTCGCCCAGTCCCAGCTCGAACAGCCGGTTGCCGCGCGCCGACTGGCAGTAATAGTCGCGCTTGGGGGTCGCCCGTGCGACGATCTCGATCTGCCGGTCGTTGAGCCCGAAGCGACGATAGATGCTCAAGATTTGCGGCTCGACTGCGCGCTCATTGGGCAGGAAGATGCGGGTTGGGCAACTTTCGATGATGGCTGGCGCAATCGCCGAAGTCTCGACGTCAGCAAGGCTTTGGGTCGCAAAGACAACGCTTGCATTCTTCTTGCGCAGCGTCTTCAGCCATTCGCGCAACTGCGCGGCGAATGCGGGACTGTCGAGCACTAGCCAGCCCTCGTCGATGATGATCATCGTCGGCGAGCCGTCGAGCCTCCCCTCGATCCGGTGGAACAGGTAGGATAGCACGGCGGGCGCTGCCGCCGATCCGGTCAGGCCTTCGGTCTCGAAGGCCTGGAAGCTGGCTTCGCCCAGATGTTCGACTTCGGCATCAAGTAGCCGCCCGAAAGGACCGCCAATGCAATAGGGCGCGAGCGCCTGTTTCAGTGCCTGCGACTGGAGCAGCACCGCAAGGCCGGTCAGCGTGCGCTCGCCGATTGGTGCAGTTGCAAGCGAAGACAGCGCCGACCAGAGATGCTCCTTGGTGGCAGGATCGACCGTGACGCCCTCGGCGGCCAGGATCGCCTGCAGCCATTCGGCTGCCCAGTTGCGCTCGGCAGGTTCATTGATCCGTGCCAGCGGCTGCAACAGCACCGCGCCGACACCATCATCGGCCAGACTGGCTCCCAAATCCTGCCAGTCGCCGCCGCAGGCGAGAGCGGCCGCCCGGATCGAACCGCCGAAATCAAAGGCGAAAACCTGGGCGCGATCGTAGCGGCGGAACTGCAAGGCCATCAGCGCGAGCAGCACCGATTTGCCCGCTCCGGTTGGCCCGACGATTAGCGTATGGCCGACATCGCCGACATGGAGCGAAAACCGGAATGGGGTCGAACCTTCGGTCCGCGCATAGAAGAGCGGGGCGCTGCGGAAATGCTCATCCCATTCCGGCCCGGCCCACACCGCCGAGAGCGGGATCATGTGGGCAAGATTGAGCGTGGAGATCGGGGGCTGACGGACATTGGCATAGACATGGCCGGGGAGCGAGCCGAGCCAGGCCTCGACCGAGTTCATACCTTCGGCGATCACGGTGAAATCGCGGCCCTGGATGATCTTCTCGACGAGGCGCAGCTTCTCGGCGGCAAGCGCAGCGTCCTCGTCCCAGACGGTGACGGTCGCGGTGACATAGGCCTGGCCGACATGATCGGCGCCCAATTCTTGCAGCGCCGCGTCGGCATCGGCCGCCTTGTTCGAGGCATCGCTATCAACCAGGACCGAAGTCTCGTTGGTCATCACCTCCTTGATGATCGCGCCCAACGACTTGCGCTTGGCGAACCATTGCCGCCGGATCTTGCCGAGAAGCTGAGTCGCATCGGTCTTGTCGAGCATCACCGCGCGGGTCGACCAACGATAGGCGAAGGCGAGCCGATTGAGCTCGTCGAGCAGGCCCGGAAAGGTCGCGCTCGGAAACCCGACCACGGTGAGTGTGCGCAGATGCGCACGGCCCAGGCGCGGTTCGAGTCCGCCGGTGAGCGGCTCGTCAGTGAGCAGCGCGTCGAGATGCATCGGCGTTTCGGGCACGCGGACCCGATGGTTGCGGGTCGAGATGCAACTGTGAAGATAGGTCAGCGTCTCGCTGTCATCGAGCCAGGCGACCTCGGGAACGAAGCCTTCGACTAGGCGCAGCAGCCGGTCGGTGCGGTCGATGAAGAGGTCGAGCAGCTCCTTCGGGTTGATGCCCTTCTCGGCCTTGCCCTCGTAGAGCCAGCTCTCGGCGCGTGCGGCGTCTTCGGCGGGCGGCATCCATAGAAGGGTGAGAAAATACCGGCTCTCAAAATGCGCACCTTCCTCGGCGAACTGCGCAGCGCGTTCGCGCTCGACCAGCGCCGAGGCCGGATCGGGAAAGTCGCTTTCCGGATAGTCCTGCGCTGGGCGGCGCACCGCCTCGACGAAGATTGCCCAACCCGAGCCCAGACGCCGCAGTGCGCTGTTGAGCCGGGCCGTCGTCGCGATCAGTTCGGCAGGCGTGGCGCTGTCGAGGTCCGGCCCCCGGAAGCGCGCCGAACGCTGGAAGCTACCGTCCTTGTTGAGCACGACGCCCGGTGCGACCAGCGCCGCCCAGGGCAGGAAGTCTGCAAGCCGGTCGGCCTTGTCTCTGTATTCGCGAAGCGAGAGCATTGGCTCAGACCCTCAGATAGGTTGGAAAGCGCAGATGCCGCCGAGCGACATCGACGAACTGGGGATCGCGCCGCGCCGCCCAGACCGAGACCGCATGGCCAAGCGCGAAGATCACCACGCCCGCGATCCACAGCCGCAGGCCCAGCCCGATCGCGGCGGCCAGCGTCGCATTCGCGATCGCAAGGCCCCGCGGTGCGCCGCCGAGCAGGATATGCTCGGTCAGCGCGCGGTGAACCGGGACGACAAAGCCGGGCACAGCTTCGGGCGGCGCGGTTTCCATCAGACGAGCGCTCCGCCGCCGAACGAGAAGAACGACAGGAAGAAGGACGAGGCGGCGAAGGCGATCGACAGGCCGAACACGATCTGGATCATCCGGCGCGCACCGCCCGAGGTGTCGCCGAACGCGAGCGCAAGGCCGGTGGCGATGATGATCATGACCGCGACGATCTTGGCGACCGGTCCCTGGATCGATTCGAGGATCGACTGGAGCGGCGCTTCCCACGGCATTGACGAACCCGCCGCATGGGCGGGCGTCGCCACGGAAAGGGCAATGAAGCCGCCGAGCATGGCAGCGGACAGGCGGTCACGGGCGCGCGAAATGGTCTGGAACACGAGTTCAATCTCCTTGGGCTTGGGGGGTGACGGGAAGGATGCGGTAGTCGCCTCGGCTATCGAGCCCGGTGACCTCGGCGAGTTCGGCGAGCCGCCGCCCGGTTCCGTCGCGGACCAGCACGGCGATGACGTCGATGGTCTCGGCAATGAGCGCGCGCGGCACGGTCACCACGCTTTCCTGGATCAGCTGTTCCATGCGCCGCAGGGTGCCGAGCGCTGATCCGGCATGGATCGTTCCAACCCCGCCGGGATGGCCGGTGCCCCAGGCTTTGAGCAGGTCGAGCGCTTCAGCGCCGCGCACCTCGCCGATGGGGATACGGTCGGGCCGCAGGCGCAGGGCGGAGCGGACCAGGTCGGAGAGGGTGGCAACGCCGTCCTTGGTGCGCAGCGATACGAGGTTAGGTGCGGCGCATTGCAGCTCGCGGGTATCCTCGATCAGGACCACCCGGTCGTCGGTCTTGGCAACTTCGGCGAGCAGCGCGTTGGTTAGTGTGGTCTTGCCGGTCGATGTGCCGCCGGCGACCAGAATGTTCTTGCGGCCCGCAACCGCGCGGGCCAGCGCGTCAGCCTGCCAACGATCCATGATCCCTGCGGCGACGTAGTCGGCGAGCGCGAACACCGCTACGGCGGGCTTACGGATGGCGAAGCTGGGCGCGGCCACGACCGGCGGCAACAGCCCCTCGAACCGCTCCCCCGTCTCGGGTAGCTCGGCCGAAACCCGCGGGGCTTTGGCATGGACCTCGGTCCCAACATGGTGCGCGACCAGGCGGATGATCCGCTCGCCATCGGCGGCGGACATTCCGCTCCCCGTATCGGCGATCCCGGTTCCCAGCCGGTCGATCCACAGCCGCCCGTCGGGATTGAGCATGACCTCGATGACCGAGGCGTCTTCAAGCCAGGCGGCAATCTCCGGCCCGAGCGCCGTGCGCAGCATACGCGCGCCGCGCGATGATGCTTGGCTTTGGATCGGGATGACGCTCATGAAATGCCTCGTGTGCGCGGAGCAACCGACCATCGGCTGCGCTCGCGAGGCAGATCAAAAGGGCATCAGAATGGGGGAATGCAACAGCTTGTTGCGGTCAGGGTAGTGTGGCGAAATGGGAGAAACGGACGGCGACGCTGTGAACTACCCAATGGTAGGTCCCGCCTGAACAGCAGCCATCGTGAAGCCGTTCGTATATCCCCGTTACCTGTCATAGGTTGACGCTTGCGCTGCTAGGGATTGGAGTAGACTTACGGGCGCGGACGCCTCGCATTTGCGCAGGCGCGTCAATGCTTGGTCTCGGGCCCACCCCATTCCCGTTTCATCTGCTCGAGTTCACGTTCTGCAATCCGCTGTTCCCATGCCATAGACTGCACCGCCGAGCGCGCCTGGGTTCTGGCGAACGCGGCAACCTTTTCGCGAGGGTCGTTGATCCAGGCTTGAAGGCGTCCGTGCTGTTCGACCTCAGCCTCGACCCGGCCGAACTGCCCCGTGACCACGCCCGTCTCGCCGAGTACGGCGATGACCCGCCCCAGCATGTCGTCGCCCTGCTCAAGACGGTCGACGACGTCCATGCAGACGGCGTAAACCTCTTCGGCACCTTCATAGGGCTGTAGCGTCGAGAGCACGAACGAAAGGTCGTCGCGATCGCCGTTCGCGACGAAACGTCTCAGAGGATCTGCAATTTCCGGTATGAGCTGGGGGAAGATGTTTGCCACCAGCTTGCCGCCGAGGAAACGGTGGAGCGAAGGCTTCAGGCCGTACATGCGGCGCGCGGATCGCAGCAGCGTCTCGGGATGGCGCGACAACGGCCGCGGAAGTTCGTGGAGCCTGAACGGAACGGCGTCGAAGTAGCCACCGTCGCCGCGTCCGCGACCGATCCGGAACTCGAAGAATTCGAGCACCTGCACTGGAAAATTATCAGCCGTCCGAGCAAGCGCATACTCGGCATTATGGTCTATCTTGGGCAGCTCGAGAAAAGACACCAAGAAGGCCGCGGTCTGGGCCTCATCCAAGGCCGCCACCATGCCGCTGTGGGACACCCACCATGCATTGACGATCCAGCCAGGCTGGCGCGCATCAGTAAACGAAGCGACTGCCGGCATCAGCACGTCGGCGATGAGTGATGGATCACCCTTCTTTTTGAAAGCCTGACCCGCAGCATTGACGAGCGCCAGTACTCCATCGTGCTCGCCAAGCTCACGCGCTCGCATCGAAAGGGAAGAAAGGCGCTCGGATCCATCACCGTCGCGCTCGCCGAGCCACGCGGCCATTTCCTGGAAGTATCGTCCCTGTCCCGAAAAGCGCGCCACTGCTAGATCAATGGCGTCGAGCCGCCCTGCAGCCTCGAGGCCGTGGAGCAGCGGCGTCAGTATGAGGCGGAGTGCATCGTCCATCTGATAAAGCAGGTGAACTGCTATATCGGGTCTCGTCTCGGCAAGGTGGCGCGAAAAGCCCGACAAGGGAAGCCAATCCCCGATCCCGATCGGCTCTGCAAGATATCGACGCACCAACGCAGTCCAGGCCTCGGCGCCATCCGTGTCGATCTGCGCGACGATCGCGGGAAAGCCTTCCTCCCGCCACTTCTGCAAGCGCTCGGGGTCAAAATGCTCGGCGTCCCACGCATCTGGGTGCACCGAATCGTGCCCTATTAGCGTCTTGTAGAGGATGAAATCCGGATCGGCGTTGAGCGTATCCCTGAGAGCCAGCAGTTCGCCCACGATGGCCGTCTGCGCTCCGACCAATTCAGCGTTCGCAACCATGTCTTCGGGCAGTACGTGATACCAGGAATGCACATGGATGGCGTCTACCTCTATCTGCCTGCGTATCTCCAGGCGGCATTGCGGTGCCAATACGCGCTGGATCGCGGCGACCCGCGCTGCATCGTTCATAACGAGGACCCGAACCGCCTCGCTACCGCCATAGTAAGGCGGTCGGCTCGCCTCGCGCAGCGCCGACAATATCTCGCCGCGTTCCTGATCGTCGGCCGAGACAGCAAGCAGGCTCTCGAGCAACCCGATCGCGTCGGAGCGAACCTGGCGGACGGCATCGGACGCGTTGACCGAGCCCTTGGCAATCTGGAACGTGTGAAAGTCGCCGCGGCTGATTCCGCCGACTTCTGACGAAAGCACCTGCTGCATCATTGTGACGACGAGCTCGCGCGCGGCGGTCAAAGCATCAGTGCCGAGAGCGGCGAACACGTTTAGGATGAGGCGCTGAACCGCAGGGCCATGTGTCCGCCATGTCCCGACGTCGTTCTCCGCCAAGCGTCGGCCAAGATCAAGCCAGAGGCGCCTTTCCTCGCCTTCCGATCGGCTGAACAGGCGGATAAGCGCGTCGAGCGTGCGCGTCGGATCATAAAGCGAGTGGTGCTCGATGACTGGCGCCACCTTGCGCGCGACATCTAACCCATTCTCCCCGTCGAAAGTGCCGCTCGGATCGACGATCGGCTCCGCCGGCGATCTCCGGGTTCGCTCCACGACGTCGATCAGCACCGGCAGCTGTTCCAGGAAGCGGTCGCCTCTGTTCTCGAGGCGGGGGAGGACGACGTCGCTCAGCGTGTCCAGGGCCGCCGATAGGGCATTGTTGCTCTTCGAGGTCGAGATCGCCTCGATACACGGCTCGAAGTTTTGATCGGCCTGAATCAAGAGGGCAAAGTCGCGCGCGATCATGTCGAAGTCGTGCCCTGCGGGGAGCAGATGTTCGCGCATTACAGCGTCCATCCGCTCCTTGATGCGTTCAAGCTGCTGCTTGTCCACATGCTTAAGGTCGGGCTCCTTGTAGATGGTGTCGTGACCCATCTCGGCCCAAGCATGCTTGAGCAGGGTCTGGACTTGGATTTCGATCTTGAGACCCGCGAACGGGCGATATTCCGCGAGAGCGGTTCGGTCGGGCTTGAGCTGGGCGGTATAGTTGGTGCTGTCGAACAGCCGAGTCTCTGTCTCTGTGCCAGGCACCGGGTGGTGCACGTTCACGTTCGAGACCTCAAAATTCTCGTGAATGATGCCTGATGCCAGGAAGCGCTCGACCTGCGTATTGGTCAGGAAGACGAGGCGAACGCCGGCCAAATCCCTGAGCTGCTCGTTGATCGCGGTGTCGAGCGAGATGCCGTGCTTCTCGAGCTTCTTCCTCAAGGATACCGCATCCTTCGCTCGCCCCGTGATGGCATGCGGCGTCATCGCATTCGCTTTGACGGCTCCCGCCAGGATCTGGCGGACCGCTTCGACAAATTCCGCGTAGAGGGCGCGTCCGCCGAGCTGATATTCCTCGAACGTCACGCAGCGCCTCCGCCTATGTAAATGGGCTCGTAAAGAGCGCCGGACTCGTCACCCGTCCAAGTTTCCCCGCTAAAGCCGGTGGACCCGTCCTCGAAGCCGCTTGCGAGCCATAGCGCGTCCAGCATTCGCCGCAGCGCACCTGGCTGCACGGCATCAGATGAGGGAAGGTCGACCATACCGAGTTCGAGCCCGGGAATCCGGAGCATACGACTCGTAGTGCGAGCGCCCCTGATCTTCACATCCTGGAGATCATGCACGCTGGCCTCTAACGAAACAGGGCCTGAGGCACCGAGTTCCTTCAGCAGCGCTGCCAGTCGGCGCGCAGTCTCTACAATCGTTCCTTCCAAACGCCGCCCGTCGACAACGATATCAGGATCGTCCTGGATTCTAGCACCCACCGTGAGCGAGGCTTCGAGGCAACCCGGCTCAACGAGCCTTGTATACCAACGGGCTTCGGGATTGAGCCCATCACTCCGCTGTTTGACAGGATCGTAGCTGGCCCATTGCCCGAGGCTCGTGATCGCCTCGGCACGCTCATAGGCTTCAGGCACGAAATGCAACTTCAGCTTCTTGATCGCTACGGGGTCAAGGTAGGCCACGGGCTTTGCAGGTGCCATCCGCATCACAAGTCTAGGGCCAGGAACGATCGCCGGCACATCACCGCGACCCGTACGATTCCGGAGATCGGCTATCATTTCATGGGCAGCGCGCATTGCATCGGGCTGGACAGCGCCAGCCGCGCGCTTGGCCAGCGCATGGTCTATTGATGCAGCGAGATAGTCTTCCATCTTTTTAGCGAAGACCCCGCGTACCTTGCGCCGCTCGCCATCGGAAGCGCCTTCCGCAAGTCGCCACGATGCTGGGTGACGCAAATGGGCGAGGTCGAAGGGAAGCGCCGTAGGCTCCCCGAAAGCGGTGTTCATCACCAGGATGATCTGCTCGTCATCCAGCAACGCGCGTGCGTACCCATATTCGGTCAAGACGTTCGGATTCGGCACCAGTTTCCCACCGCTTGTTTCGGCAACAAACGAGACATCGCCAACGAAGACCGCGCAGCGTCGGATCTTGCGAAGAATTGTCTCGCTGACAGGGGGCGTACCGGCGACACCGGCCGTATCGGAGTCGAGCATTAGGTCGAAGGGAAACCGGCTCTGGATTGCCCCGATCGCTTCGTTGAGCGCGATGCGGCCGAATCGCCGGCAGACGTCGTCGTCACGATCGCTCTGCCATGAATAAAAGATACGAATCTCGTCCAAATACCTACACCTCTCATTCGATCCTGCGATGATAGGATTGTCACCCGCAAGCACGCAGCGATCGGTATCTTGCCAGATCGGAAGGAGTTTTCCTGCGCTTTCTATGCACTCGTGTACGCATGTGGGACCGTAGTGCTCATAATCACGGAATTTCAACGCGATTTTGGCATAATGTTTGGCCACGCTCGCACGCGCGTTAGCGCGACAAATCGCTGGGGCGTGCGAGGCCTCCTTGGAGCAGGCAGGTAACAACATAAATCGGACTCGTACCGGTCTCGACCGGGATGATCGTCAATCCGTCCGTCACAGGAAACGGAGGGGTTGATTTCACGCTGCAATCCAGCACGCACAACAAGGCGACACGACGGCCGCTTCCAACCGCGTAGCTCGCCGCTTGCCCGGCAAACTGCTTACAATCGTCCGGTAGGAGACGCTTCGATTGCTCGGATTTAAGCTCGATCCTTATACCCCTGAACGTCAGGTCGACCTTGCCTCCGGTGACCTGTCCCTGAACCTCAAGCTCACTGCCAATGGCGGCGTTGGCACGCAGGAATGACTGAAAATCGGCTTGGAAAGCGGCTTCATCGATGGGCTTGGGATAGCGTTTGTCCTGGACCGCTTGTCCCATCAGATTGCCGACTGGGGTGAGAAGCGCCAAGAGGTCGCAAATATCCGTCTCCGAGATTAGCGGTTCGAGCCGCAACCGCTCGCGTAACTGAACGATCTTCGCGTCCAGTTCGCCATAACCGGTAAGCGGATGGCGCGACGTGTCGGTCCCATCGAGGCGCAACGTTCGCTGTCCCGCGACGACGACAGTTTCGTCGCGTTCGAGCCGAGGCTGAAACTCGGCCGCGTAGCGAAATTCGAGCGGTCGCGCGTTGAAGCCCTGTGACGCATGCAGCGCCATCCGGCCCTGGCGCTGAAATGTGAAGGGCGCGGGTCCGTCAGGGCGGGGAAATTCGAAGGTCGGGAAATCCCATGTGCTTGTCGGCTCGATTGAAACCGGCGCAATAACCAATCGCTCGGCGTCGTCGGGCCAGCGCGAAACACGGATAGTCAGATCGAGATCGTGAACCTGCCCCGCTGAAAGACTGTGGCATGTCTCGGCGGGTTTGCCGTCAATAGAAAATTCCAGAAACGCGACGGCAATCTCGTCCGGTTTCACGGGCAGGTCGTCTGCGGCAGGCGGGCCGAACCCGCCGCGATCCTCGATACCGAAAATTGCGACGGGCATTTCAAGCTCCGCTATCGCGGCGCCGAGAATTGGCACAGCGTCGACGTCGAGCTCGCCGTCAATGGGCGCGAGGGCCGTGACGAGCGCCACAGCATAGGCACCATGGGCATCGTCGCTAGCGAGACTGCGATAGCGGAGCCGGGCGGCGCGCAGGAACCGATCAGCGTCGACTGCGGCTATATGGACGGCTTCGCTCCAGTCGGCGAGCAGGCCGAGGATTTCGAGCGCGGCGGCGAAGGTTCGCCAATCCTTCGCGGCCTCCGCCTTGCCATAGAGCTCGGCCGCTGCCGCAACCGCTTCGGCCCGCGCACGCAACTCGGCGCCCCCGGCATAGCGCGGCTGTGCTGTGACCGCTTCGATCGCAGCGACCCTAGAAGGGAAGGTTTGAGCGAGCACGACGTTCACGCTCATCCTCCTTATCCCGTGCGTCCGCTGCAGCGGCTTGCGCCCAAGCGCGGCCGGCCGCCTCGATCGCGTCGAGGTCCCGCGCGGCAACCGCCGCTTCGAAACGGAGCGCGAGCTGCGGCCATTGCAGCAGCGTGCGCCGCCTGCGCAGCCGCACCGAATCGCCGTTGCTGCTCACCAGGGCAGTCACAAGCGCGTCCGCCTGTTGTGTCATTCCTGCAGCCAGAAATGCGTCGACGACGCCCAGCGCGGTTTGCAGCTCGATGTCGAGAACCGAGATCGCAGCGTCGTGAAAGGCTTGCGCGTTGGCCTCCAGCCCTTCCGGGCTTACCTTGTGCAGGAGGTTGAGTGCTTTATCCGAGTTATTGTAGCGGTCCGCCAGATGGGGGATCATGCGCGCGGCTAGCGTGGCAAATTCAGGCTCTGTACCAAGGCTGTAAGAGAGGGACAGGATGTCGGATCGCAGGAAGAGCGGGTCGACATCCATCGCGACCTCGATCAGATAGCGCCTGACCGCGCCGCTCGCGTTTCCGAACAGATCGGCCATCCCGGCGAGGATACGCACGCATTTCGCTAGAAAATGATCCTCGTTGGACTGGACTCGATAATAACGGATCAGGTTCAAAATGGCGTGAGCCGCGTTGACCCGGTAGGGTTCGGGAAGGATCGACCGGTGAAAGGCTTCAACGGCGGTTTTGTGAACCGCAACATATTGGTCCCACAGCAGTGCGCCGAACGCCTCAAACAGAAGGTCGGGAACATTAGCCCGACTACGATAAGGGAGTTCACCGACTGCCGTCGCTGCATAAGAGCGACCAAGCACCGACGGTCCGACAAGGGCGGCGTAGAGATGGGGTAAAAGCTGTTTCAGCCCCGCCAAGTCACGCGAAAGCTCCTTCGTCGCTCCCAATAGGGCACCTCGAAGATTGTCGCGTCCTTCCGGAATCGTCTCGAACATGCCGATGATTTTCGCCACCGACGGTTCGTCGCCGGCGGCGCCCTCACTCGCCCATTCGACCAACTGCTCCATCAGGCCGCGCATCACCGAGCGGCGGGTATTTCGTTCGATTGCGACCAGCGTGTTCTCAGCCGGCTCGGTCATCGCCACGTCAAGCTCAGCCAGTCGATCGTCGAGTAGGAACAGAGCACCGATGAAGGCCTCGAGCTGTGCGCGAACCACATGCTCCAGCCCTTTCGAACCGGCGCGAAAGGCCGAGGTGACCTCCTCGAGGACCCTGTCATCATGTTCGATCGTCGGCGCCCAAACGAGCCGGGTCAGCGCGAGCGCGTGCCGATTGGAGGTCGCCGGGACGGAGGGCTTGTCATAGCCCACATGGACGGCAAGCGCATAAACTTTCAGGATCCGGGCGCGATGCGATGCGGGCGCCCCCTCGTTCAGCGCTTGGAGCTGCGCGTCGACATCCTCCGGCGCGGCATCGAAAGCATCGTTCAGCGCCTCGGCGAGATCGGGCAACCGATCATCCTCATCCTTCAGATCGGCGACAAGGCTGGGCGCGCGGACATAGACCGATGTCAAGGTGAGAAGAATCGGGGCCGCCGCCTTCGGGTCCTCAGCGTGCAAGACATGGAGACCTCGACCGGCGCGTTCGAGGGAGGACCGCTTTCCGCTCAGCAACATCTGTTCGATGGCCGCGATGACGGCCGCGGGAAATCGGGAATAGAGCGCGTAAAGGAATGCGGGATCGCGCGGAATCCTGGGCTCGTCATCACCGTAGAAAAATTCTCGATCGTCTGGGTCGGCGAGATCGATGGCGGTAGTAAGAATGGACGCGACGCGATCGGGGGAGACGGCGTCGAGACGCGGAAGCAGCTTTTCCACGGCAATGCGTGCAGGATAGCCGCGACGCAGGACAGTCATCGCCAGCTCGACGATCATGCCATCCTCGGCGCCAACCGCATCGAGAATGACAAGTGCGGCCTCAGCGAACCAAGGCTGACTGCCAGCCAGCGCGAAGACATATTGGACCAGCTCGGGCGTGAAATGCTCGGGAGCCAAGCGCGCACTTTGCGTCACGCGTTCGAAATTTTCTTTTGACCGATCGGCGTCGAACCCGCCGATGTCCTCCAGCAAGGTGCGTGCGATGGGGCCAAGTGTGGGCAACAATCCTGCACGGATTCCCTTGCGTTCCTCGAGAGCTTGCGCCGCAAGGCGCGCCTCGGTCTCCGCCCGGGCTTCGAGGACAGCTTTCTCACGATCGCGATCAGCAATGATCTCCATGAGGTTCGGCAACCTAAGAGGCTTGCGATGACCGCAATTCGCGCAATTTCGATCATAGAATTCGACGATGGCGTCCCGCAGATCCCAGCATGCCATGCCGCCCTCGGGTGCATGGTCGCAGCGCATGCCATGATGGCCGATCGGAAGACCGGTCATCTGCTCGATCATCCCCGTTCCGCCGAACTTCTCCACGCGGGCGTGCGCGCAGTAATTGCGGACAAGCGCCATGGTGTCGCGATTACGCTCCCCGGCTTTGATGGTGTCTGCAATGTCGCGCATCTGCCCCGTCGAAATCGTTCCGTGGGATATCGGTTCGACAGGGCTCGTCTTCAATGGTGAGGCGATTTAGCCGGGCGCTCCCTCGTTCATCTTTATCGTCAGGTGCGAAGCCAGGCTAACGATCAGCTGCTATCCTGATTTGCTCCTCAATTCCGATCAGTCGCCAAGGTCCAACAGAGCGGGCAATTATCTCCCCTTTCGGCCCATTTCCTCAAACACCCCTTTTCCATTCTCCAATTTCCGCGCCAACGCCTCGACAAAGCCCTCGTAGCGTTCCCTGCCTTGGGCCTGCGCCGCCGCCATCGCGGATTCCGGTAACGGCGGGTTGGCAGTGAGCCAGAACCTCACGAACAGCGCCAGAGCCTCATTCGTCACCTCGATCTGAAACTCCAGCCGCTCGTTCTGCTTGGTCAGCCGGTCAAGGCGCCTTGTGACGGCCGCCTCCATGCGCTCAGAGCCATCGGGCGAAAGGAACGAGGCAATGGCGGCCTCGACAATCGACGCCTGCGTCGCGCGCTTGCGGATCGCGAACTCCGCAAGTTGCCGGGAGATGTCCGGCGGTAGACGGAACGTGTGCTTGATGCGGTTGCCGGATTTCATAGCGCGATCCCATCATCGGGATCGAGGGAGGCGCGGCGGGCGTTGCCGCGCATCCGCTCCTGCAGGCGTTGGTTGCGCGCGGCATCGTCATCGCCTTGCTCGTCGCGGTCGAAATCGAATTCCCTAGCGACCGGCTTAGGCGACGGCGCGATGTCCTCATGGATCGGCAATTCGGGTTCGGTCCGTATCCCAGCATTCTCCGGGTCGGTATCGGGCTGGTCTTTGGGGGTCGTCCTGCGCTTCGAAGCCGCAGGCGTCCTGGCAATCATGTCCTGCCAATCGTGGGGCGATGCTGCTGCCTTGCCGGCAGCACTGACCTTGGGCGACGAAATTACCCGTGCGGCAAGTCGCCTGTCCCGATAATATTGCGCCTTCTTCGCCCGGATCGGATGGGTGCCGGCCATCATCACGATCTCGTCAGTCACAGGCAGTTCCTGGATTTCGCCAGGAGTAAGGAGCGCGCGGGCGGTTTCCGACTTCGAAATCATCAGGTGGCCCAGCCAGGGCGACAGCCGGTGGCCGGCATAGTTCTTCATGGCGCGAAGCTCGGTTGCCGTGCCCAGCGATTCCGACACCCGCTTGGCTGTACGCTCGTCGTTGGTCGCAAAACACACCCGGACATGGCAATTGTCGAGGATCGCGTTGTTCTGACCGTAGGCGTGCTCGATCTGATTGAGGGACTGGGCGATCAGAAAGGCCTTCATCCCGTACCCGGCCATGAACGCCAAAGCGCTTTCGAAAAAGTCGAGCCGTCCGAGGGCCGGGAACTCATCGAGCATGATCAGCACGCGCTGGCGCTTGGCATCGGGTGCCAGTTCCTCGGTCAGCCGCCTTCCGAGCTGGTTGAGCAGCAGCCGGATGAGCGGCTTGGTCCGGCTGATGTCGGATGGCGGAATGACGAGATAGAGGGTGGCTGGCCGCTTGGCGTCGATGAGATCGGCGATCCGCCAGTCGCACCGGCGCGTCACCTGTGCCACCACCGGATCGCGGTAGAGACCGAGGAACGACATAGCGGTGGAAAGCACACCGGATCGTTCATTTTCGGACTTGTTGAGCAGCTCGCGCGCAGCGCTCGCGACCACCGGATGGACACCGCCTTCGCCAAGATGCGGGGTCATCATCATCGCGGCGAGCGTCGATTCGAACGAGCGCTTGGGATCGGAAAGGAAGGCCGCGACCCCGGCGAGCGTCTTGTCGGGCTCGGCGTAGAGAACGTGGAGGATTGCGCCGACCAGCAGCGAATGGCTGGTCTTCTCCCAGTGGTTGCGCTTCTCGAGACTGCCTTCGGGGTCGACCAGTACGTCGGCGACATTCTGGACATCGCGCACCTCGCAAACGCCGCGCCGCACTTCGAGCAGCGGGTTGTAGGCAGCGGATGCGGAATTGGTCGGGTCGAACAGCAGCACGCGGCTGAACGAAGAGCGGTAGCCCGCGGTCAGTGTCCAGTTCTCGCCCTTGATGTCATGGACGATGGCCGAGCCCGGCCAGGTGAGCAGGGTCGGGATGACGAGGCCGACTCCCTTGCCGCTGCGGGTCGGCGCAAAGCAGAGGACATGCTCGGGACCATCATGGCGCAGATACTCGTTGTTGAATTGCCCCAGCACGACACCCTTGTCGTCGAAGAGGCCAGCGGCCTTGATTTCCTGCCGGTCGGCCCAGCGTGCGGTGCCATAGGTGGCAGCCGTCTTCATTTCGCGAGCCCGCCAGACCGACATGCCGAAGGCGACGACGATGGACGTAAAACCGCCCGACGCCGCGATCATCCCGCCGGTGTCGAACACCTTCGGCGCATAGGCATCATAGCTGAACCACCAGCAGAAGAAGTCATAGGGCCGATAGACCGGCCAACCCAGCAGCATGAACCAGGGGCGGCCGAGTTCGGGCTGGTAGCCAAGCGCTGCAGCAGTCCACTGCGTTGCGGACCAGATCCCGGTCAACACGAGCAGGAAGACGGCGAGGATCTGTCCCCAGAGGATCTTGATCGCGGCCATCTCATTCTCCTTCCGGCTATGTCCAATCGCGGTCGGCGCAAGTGCGCAAGGTCGGGAAGCCTGCCGGCGCAACCTGGCGAAGAACGACGAGGGCTGGCGAAGGGGCGAGGCGGAACCATCACCTACAACCCCAGCGTGCGGCTGCGGGTGAAGCTCCAGTCGACTCCGCCGCGCGCATTGATCGTCCCGGCAACCGCCTGCCCCAGATGCCGTTCAAGACTGGGGCGCCATGGCACGAGCTGGAACCCCGTTCCATCGTCGATCATAGCAAAGCGGCCCGAGGACAGCGTGACGCGTTCCCTGTAGATACCCGCCAGATGGTCGCCGGGTTGTGCGGGCCTATGGTCCAGCCCCGTTTGCGCGGCAACGGACCTGGCGGTGCCGGCCAGCTCTCGGCTGCGCAGTTCATTGAGCAGGTCTTTGGCAAACACGAACCGCTGGCCCTGCCGCCGCGCCAGACCTTCGGCTGCCAGATGCTCCGACCGCGCCGCAAGCGCATCGCGCACTTCCGTGCCGAACCCACCGGCGGTCTCGACGGGTTCGCGGGAAACGAGCTGGCGGTCCAGCCAGGTCGCGCCGGGGGCATGGATCTGCTCGGCAAGCGACAGGTCCGAACGGACAGACAGTGACTGCCGCTCGTTCCCGTGGGTATCGCGCCACTGGCCAAGCTCGACAATGGCGCCGGGTTTGGCATCGCTCGTCTGGTCGATATCGTCGAACCGGAGATAGTGGGTTCGTCCATCGGTCCCATCGACCACGGCATAGGCGCTGCCGCTGAGCTCATCGTGAAGACCGCGCTCGACCAGGCGTCCGATCACGGGATCGGCGGCAAGCCCCTCGTACAGCGCAAAGCGTCCGGTGTCGGGCCGATGTCCCCCTGCACTCATCGCGCGGTGCATGGTCTTGATGATGTCGCCGCGGATCGAGAGGTCGCGCAATGTATCCTCAAGGCCGGGCCTCAAGGTCCAGCAGGCGGGGCCGACACGCTCGGCCAGGCCCAGGCGCTCCAGCTTGGCGGCGCGGCCGAGCAAATGATTGTGGTCGGCGCGGTCATAGCCCGATGGACTGGGGCGCAGGTCGACCACGCCGACTCCTGAGCCTGTCGAAGGATCGTCGGCCAGGCGTTGTAGCGAGCGGTCGAGACCGGTCCAGCGTTCCGCATCGACCTCGCGGGCCATGGCCCGGGCGATCTCCCGCTCGCTGCGCCGCCCCAGTTCGATGGTGGCCCGCTCCTCGGCGCGCGATCGGAGCCCCGCGCGAATATAATCGCGGTCGATGACGATGTCCTTGCCGTCCTCGGCGCGGCCCCGGACGAGCACATGGACGTGGGGATTGTTGGTGTTCCAGTGATCGACGGCCACCCAGTCGAGCCGGGTGTCGAGATCATGGGCCATGTCGTCCATCAGCTCGCGGGTGAAAGTCCGGATGTCTTCGAGTTCGGCGGCATCCTCGGGCGAGACGATAAAGCGGAAGTGGTGGCGATCCTCTTCGCAGCGCCCGGCGAAGGCATCTCCATCGGCCGCGTCGGACCGGGCATCGAATAGCCCTGCGTCCTTGCCGTCGCGGGTGACGCCATCGCGCTTGAGATAGGCGATGTGCCGCGCCAACGGTGCCGCCCGGAAGCGCGCGCCTTTGTGCCGGACCACGCGCGCTTTGACGATGACGCGCCGATTGGCCCCACAGGACCGTGCCGCAAGTCCGGCTCGCCGCCCGCGCGCCGTCCGCCCCGTCCCGGAATTACGCGATCGTGCAGGCCGGTGCCCGCCTTTCATCGAATGGCTGACGACCTGGCCTATGAAGGATTGCGCTCGTCGACCGCTGCCACTGCCCCGGCTGCGCCCCTTGCCGGGCCGGATATGGAAATCGTCTTCGCTCATCGCGACCGGGTCGCGGATCTGAGCCCGCCAGCAGAAGACGGCGCATTTTGCTCTGAAAATATTGTAGAAATTGAAGGGGGAGCCAGCAGGCTGTTTCGAGCGACGGCTGTCGAAGCCGAGCAATTCCGAGCCTCACCATCCACACCGACGGCGGCGCTTTTATCTGGCCATCCTCCTGAACCTGCTCCTTCTCCTGCTGCCCTTCCGGACTTTCCCACGTCAATCGACGCCATGACACGATCAGGGATCGAAAAGGCGGTCACTGCGAACGGCTCCCCGAGACGGGCGGGAAGAGGCCGTTCAGGGGAGCGGGCGAAGCGAGAATGGAGGTCTGTGGCGCGGCAGCAGCGAAGCTGCCGGATGCGGCTGCCGTTGCATCTCCGCGCACGGCAAAAAGCTGGCCCTGTACCCAGGATGTGCGGACCGGCAGCACGGGCGACGCGCTGGCAACGACGGTTGCCGCACTGCCCGATTGCAGCATCGGTGCAATCCTGGCGACATAGGCGCGGGTCTCGGCGGGGAGCGCTCGCCCGCGGTCGCGCCAGTCTTCGTAGCGACCCGGCCCGGCATTATAGGCCGCGAGCATTCCGGTGGTACCGTAGTTTTCGTACATTTCGCGAAGGTAGCTGGTTCCCGCCATGATGTTGTCGCGCGGATCGAACGGGTCAGCGCCAAGCCCGAACCGGGCGCGCTGACGCGCCCAGGTTCCGGGCATAAGCTGCATCAGCCCCATCGCCCCGGCTGACGAGACTGCGCCGATCCGGCCCGCACTCTCGGTGCGCATCACCGCATAGATCCAGCCTTCGGGAATGCCGAAGCGCTGCGAGGCTTCGGCTACGTGCGAAGCGATGTCGACGACTTGGCGCTGCGCCTGTTCGGCAGCGGCCTGCCCGAAGGCAGGCGCGTCACCGAACAGGACAGCTGTGAGGAACGCGGCAAAGCCCAGGCGATTCCAGCGCATCGGCTCAGTCCGCCTTGTCGTGCCGGGACGGGCGTGACCAGACCAGGACATGGCCGGCGCCATCGTCGTGGAACAGGTTGGCGCGCAGCGGCTGGACGAACGAGGGATCGTCGATCTGGAGCGCGACATAGTCGCCGGCCTTCTCGCCCGTGCGCTTCCAGCCCGCGCCGATCTCGCGCGCCTCGTCGCCATCGCCGACGATCACCCGGAAGTCGGGTGCGTTCTCGTTGTCGGAAGCATCGGTAGGGAGCAGTACAACTCCAACGTCGAGCGTCAGCGTCGTGATGTGTCCGGCAAAGCCATCTTCATCGGTAACAAAATAGCCGATCTTCATCGTTCAGTCTCCTTCGGTTGTTGAACTGGTGGGTGGAGTTGCCGCGGATCGGCGAACCATTTGTGGTCGCCATCGCCCGCTTCATCGGTCCAGACGGGCGTCGCGCGGCCGATGACATCGGCGAGGCGCAGCACGCCGAAATAGCGGCCATCGAAGCTGTCGGGCGCGGCCGGGTTCATCACGAACAGCTCGCCCGACTTCATGACGTGGCAGCCCGCCCAGACGGGGAGAGGGCGTCCGAGCCGGTCACGGGCGCGCGCCGCGCCGACAAATGCGCCGTCGATGTTTACGCCGTGCGCGAAGCGGCAGACGCGCTGGCCGCTGACGGCGGCGATACTCTTGAGCAGTGGAACGCCGGTCGGCAGGTAGTGGCGCTCGGCGAGCAGGCGGCGCAGCGGCGGTGGCGGTTCGATCGCCACACGCTCGCCCACGTGTAGGCTCGCCTTGCCGCGGATGGCGTAGAGCCCGGTCGGCACGGAAGCTGTCGCGTTCCACACCGCGTAGCGCGACACTGGGACGATCATCGTCGCGAGTGTGGCTGCAGCAACGACGCCAGCGAGGAAGTAACGACGCCGGATCATGGCAAGAGCGCCTTGCGCTGGAGCCAGGCGCGGTGGCGCGCGAGGCTGTAGCCGCGTGGGAGTTCGCGTCCCGCCATGCGATTGTGGATGTGCCGCCAATGATCGGGCGCTACCTCACAAGGGTCGATGCCCGATGCCTCGATCGCGTCGATCAGGCGAAAGACCTGGTTGACCTTGGGCCAGCCCCGGACGGAGAGGAGTAGCTCACCGCCGGGATCGACCTGCGCGATCGGGGTGCAGGACTCGTGCGCTCCGACGGCGCGCACGATGTCGAGCGTCGAGCGGATCGTGCCGTAATCGTTGGCAGCCCAGCGCACCAGGCCGAACACCTGGCCTGCCGCATAGCTTTCGACGCGCTGCCTGCGGTCGATGATCCTAGTCGCAACCGGCTTGCCGAACTTGAGCCAGTCTTCCTGGCTGCCTTCACGCCAGACGAGCGTGACATGGGTCAACTTTGGCCCATCGCTCAACCTCGTCTCGGCTGGCCTGCGCGGTGGAGCGGCGCCATCCGTCCACAGGCGCTCTGACGTTAGCAAGAATCCGAAGGATTCTATGTTAGCATAGTTAAGGGAGCAGGAACGCGAGGCAATCTGCGGGTTTGCGGGCCATTTCGGTTCCCGATAGTCCGAACTTTGGGTTCCTGATCGTCCGAGTCCGCCGGTTCCTGATAGTCCGTGTTGCATCACGACATATCCACAGTGCTAAAGCCCACGCGCCGCATAGCCGCGTCAAACGGATCGACCGGGAGCGCGACGAACATCAGCCGCTCGCGACCGAGCGCGTGTTCGATGGTGAGCTGGTATCCCGGGAGCGCCTGACGCCGCACGATGTCGCGCAGCTCGAAGGCGAAGCGTTTGGGCGGCGACAGCGCGCCGGACTTCAAATGCAGGTGCTGGAAGTCGAAGCTCCAGCCACCTTTCTGCTTGCCGCCGTGCTTGCGTACGAGCCGGTAAAGCCAGCGTTCGAGCCCGCCAGTCAGCGCGAAATAATCGGGGTCGATGGTCAGGACGAGCGCCTGGTCGATCACGCCTTCGTAGAACCAATCGGGCACGATCATTTCGATCCCGAGAGCGCGGCCCGAATGGTCGAGGCGTTCCTTCCACTCATTGATCCACGAGAAGCGGTGCCGCCGCCGCGCATCGCGCTGGCGGATCGAGGTCGCGATCGTCGTCGATTGCAGCCGGTCGAGGCCGGCCTTGAGGCGCTCGTAGCTGGCCTTCCCAGTGCCGCGGCGGGTGAACGCAAGGATCTCATGCGGCGTGGCGGCGATCAGTCGCGAGGTCGGGCGGCCCATGTCGCGTGCCTCGACGATCTGGCTCGCGACCCAGATCAGAACATCGGCGTCCCAGATGGTCGCCATGCCATGTTCGGCGGTGGCCTCGACCAGAATTGAGACCTCACCCATCCGGAAGTCGATCGGGCGCACCCGTTTCGATTTGGCGAGGCTGAAAAACGGCCAGGCCATCAGGTCCTGCGCATCACGGGCGGCGATGTTGCCGCCGTGACTGACGAACAGGTCGAGCTGCTGCGTGCTGGCGGGAAAGGCGGACATGCGACGCATGGGTTCGCTCAGCGCCGCACCGGCGGAGTGTAGCCGTCGAGCCGCTTGGCAGGATGGACAATCCCCTTGCCCGGATCGCTGGTCGAGCGACGCAGGCCCTGTTCGGCCCAGGCATCGAGATCGGCGACCGAGTAGACGATCCGCCCCCCGAGCTTGCGGTAGACCGGCCCGGTCCCGAAGCAGCGGTGCTTCTCAAGCGTGCGGGCAGATAGTCCCAGATGCACAGCGGCATCGGGTGTTCGCAGGAATCTGGCTATTACAGGTGTGGGTCTGGCATCCATGGGCGGCCTCCGCTGAGGTTCGACCACAGCGGCGGGCTGCCGCTGGTCGCAGGCAGCATTGGCGAAACTGGAATGGGCTGACGGAGTGACAGATTGAGCCGGATGAATTCTGTCACCCCACCGGGTTCGCTCAGTCGTGGCGAAGCAGCTTGCGGTATCCGCCGTTAGCCAGGCGGCGCGCTTCTGCAATCAGTCGGAGAGTGTGTCGGCGTTCTCCCGAACCCTTCCAGGTCGCGCCGACCAGCGGGTGCTGCCGCGGGAAAACGAGGCTGAAGGCGAGATCGCGAGGGCCAGCGCCGGCGTCAAGCGCGTCATGGATGCTCAGCAGCAAGGCGAGCCGTGAACGCCGATAGGCGGACGGCGAGGCCGACCGGTCAGGCCCGAGGCGAATTCCGCGCGTCACCCGCTCGAAGCGGGTCGCAGCGGCGAGCCGGGTAGCCGCGCTCCGATCGTGCTGAATGATCAAGCAATCGGAGAAACCCGAGGGTGCAGCGCGGAGGCACAGGCGAAGCCTTGCCGCGCCGTAGGCCATGACCAGGTGATGTTCGGTAGGACTGCTCTCATTTGCCAGCGGCTCAAGGCCGGGCGGCAGCGGGATTGCGGCGATGTCTCTGGTTGCGACAACGACGACGTCGGGCGATGCAAGCGGTGACCAGAGCGCCGGTGTTCTCCGCGGATCGGCGTCCGGCAAGGTGGGGAAAGCTCAGCCCCCATCGTCCGGCCAGACCCTCCTCTTCGGCTTTAGCGCTTGCGGAATCTCTGGCGATCCGGTCCTGTGTCTCGGCATAATCTTGCAAGTAGGCGGAATTGCGCTGCAGAAACTCCTGCGCAAAGTCTGCGTAATCGTGGTGCGCGTATCTCTCTGATACATTTGGCGATCGCCAAGATGATCCACCCGACACATCCGATCTCCGCGAGTTCAGGTGAAACGGTCTTATGTAAGTATTTGAATATCAGAATTTCTTGGCAAGGTCCGTGACTGCAGCGAGTTCTCCGCGCAAAGGTAGAACTATGCAGTCACCTTTCGCGCTTCGATGAGATCCGGCAGGATGATCATCACTTCTGGAGCAGGTGCCGGAACCCGCTGTCACGCATCCAGTGCGCGCGATCCAGGTGGCTGGAAAAAATGAGCCTTGCATGTTCTGTGTCTGCATCAGGTTCGATCTCGAAGACGATGCGCACGATCTCGCGCCAGTCCGCCCCTTCAGCCTCGGCATCGAGCAAGCGCAGGTATGTGACGAGGTTTTGCTCGTCATAAGCGGTTATGCCATCGCCTTGCGGCGGTTCAGTCAGGAAATGCATTTTTGCCATTGGACCCGCCGGAGTGGCTCACCCGAATCACGCCACCACGCTGATCGTGGTGTATACACGATATCAGTGGCTCATACTTAGCCCAGACAGGGGATAAAGACCCCCAACTGAGGGACAACGTCGCTCTCGCGTTGCGATGAAGCGGACTCGCTGCACGACCACCGGTCGTCTGGCCACTGCCTGAATCAATCGGAGCGACGAGTATACTCCGTGGTTAAATACTCTGCAATGGCCGTCATTGCGTGCAATGACTTTGCGCGAGGTCCTTGCAGAGAATTTGAAACGGCACCGGTTGGCAGCGGGTTTGTCGCAGGAAGAGCTCGCCCATCGCGCCGACATCGACCGGACCTACGTCAGCAGCCTCGAACGCTGCCAATACGCGGCTACCGTTGACGTCATCGAAAAGCTTGCGCGTGAGTTGAAGGTCGACGCCTCACTTCTGCTGCAGCAGCCCTGAGCTTCCGGCGCTGCCGATGAACACGCCGAAGCCCCGCCCGGCAGGTGCCGAGCGGGGTTGGCTTGGCGGTCAGTCGCCGTTGGTGCGGCGGGCGCGGGACCAGATCAGGTTGAAGCTCTTGCCGTCTTCGTCGTCGAACAGGTTGGCGAAGATCGGGGCGGTGAAGCTGGGATCGTCGAGCTTGACCGAGAGATAGTCGCGGCCTTCGTTCGAGGTCTTGGTCCAGGCGGCGCCGATTTCCGCGCGGCCGACGAAGACCCGGTGCGACGGTGCGTTCTCGTTGTCGCTGGCTTCGGGGACGATGCGGACGTTCTTCTGCTGCACCGACATGGTGACGATCTCGCCCTTGTATTCGTTGCCGGTCTTGGTGAAAGTTCCGATGTTGGCCATGATGATTTCCTTCAAGTTGGTCGAACCCGCGCCCATCGCGGCCTCGATGGCTGGTTGAAGGCAGGGGCTTGTGCCCGCTGCACCGGAACGGCCGAAACAGAGTGGAGGACGGTGGCCAGACGGCTTTCTTGCCTCGCGAGGAATGGGCGGCACGCCCAGGGGAAGAAAGTCGGCGCAGGCGGCGTTGCAGCAAGGGATCAAGCGGCGAAGCCATCCCCTGCCAACCAAAGCCATTGAAGAGGCGGCATTGGGCTCGGGTCGCACTTGACCGGGCGTCATGGCACTTCCCGGACTTCGCAGACCGGGCTTCGACCGGGCGGATATCGTCACTCAGCGCGCTAGCTGGTCGTTACCGCAGATCCAGACATCGGCAACGGTGATGCGCCACCTTCTGCCCTGATCGTGATCCGCGCATTCGGCCCGTTATGGCCCGGACTCCAACTGGCTTGAATTCTCGGTCGCGCTCGGCCCCGGACACCGACCTGACCCATCCCAACCGGAACGAGAAAGGCCGAACCTGCCACCTGATCGCAACGCCTGCCTCCTAACGGCTGAACTGACCGCGCCAGCCCCGCCCGGCACCTGCCGGCCGGGGCTCGGAAAATGACGAAGCTATTGGCGGGCGCGGCTCCACTGTGTCCAGGATGCCGCGGTGACAACTGCAGCGCCGAGCAGCGAAACGGTTGGCTGCCATGCACCTTGGGGCATGGTCGCAACGGCGATGCCGTGGACGGCGTTATAGCCGGCGACTGCGGCGGGAGCAGCGAAAGCGAAGCCGATCGCTGCCCGCGTCATCTCGGACTTCGCGAAGGCCAATGCGAGCTGAACGGCAGCGAGCAGGACGACCGCAGCAATGGCTGCGGCGGCGAGCGCAGCGACGATGCCACTGTCACTGCGGTAGGTCGCCGAACCAGCCAGAAAGGCCACAAACAGCGGCAGCGCGTAGATCGAAAGGCGGAAAAGCAGCGCGCAGCACATGAAAACCGCGACAATTATCAGGGCAAAGCCGATCAGCATGGCGTCCTCCTTGAAGCCAAGGGCAAGGGACGCGCTCTCCACCTCCACCGCAGCGCATTGTGCAGGAAATCCATAGCAGAGACGCCTACCGGCTGGAATACCCGAAGGGCATCCAGCCGTGCGGTACTGCGCGATTTGCGCGGTCAGGGATTGAACGGGTCATATTCGCGAACGATGCTGTCGGCATTGCCATCGAATTCTGAGGTCGGAACGGCGGCGTAGCCGTTGCCGGCGTGGAACAGGGTGACGCAGACCATCAGTGTGCGGGCGAGGCTCCAGGCGTGACGCTGTGCGATGGTGAGTGACATGTTCGAGCTCCTGTCTCGAAGCAGGGACCATCCCCGCTCGACAGGCCCCGGACAGACGGCGCAAAGCCGCAATCACCACGAAGGCGTAGACGCAGTGGCCGCACGCGCAGCGTAGCGGACCCTTCACGGGTTGATTGAAGGAGGCTTTGAGGCGGCCAACGGATTGGCCGATGAGAGTGGGGTGGATTCCATGCTTCGAGTTGGATCGAAGTTGGGTCTACGTTAGTTTTAGCCAGTCCCAGCCCAGCCAAGCCACCACCCAAAGCGCAAGTGCGAATCCAATCGGCTTGAGTATAGAAAGAAACGACGCCGTGACGAAGGTGCGGGCTCCGAAGCTTGCTATCCCCAGCAAAACGCTCCAACCGGGCGCCTTCCGAAATTTGCCGCCTTCACCGCGACTGCAAACTCGGCGCAACAACCAAATCCGCCATCGCTCACCCAGCGTCGCAGTCATATCAATGCTTGAGACATGAGCGTAAGCGACTAAGATCTTGAGATCGCGTTCCATCCCTTCGATAATTTTTATGCCGCTGGTAGCGCCGATCTGAAGGAACAAGTGATCCTCAAAAGTTCGAGCCAAGTCTGATTTGGCGGGATAGAGAATGGTCGCAAATCCAATATCACCCAAGCTGTACACCAATGTTGGGCCATTCTCGGCCGCGGTCTTTGATCTGTCGGTTGTCAGCCGAAACATGGAGCGATTGCCAAAACTGAACTGAAGTGTGTCGGGGTTTGAGCGATCAATCCAAAAGCTATAGATACGCTCAAGTTCGTCAAAGCCTGATACCCGGTGGGCCCTTTCCAGAATTGCCTCATCACTTTGGTTTTGCAGCAATGAAATCTCGTGCCGCATGTCGCGTCGGCGCTGCCACATTGCTAAAAGCGGGTTACGTCGCGGATCTGGTGAGTGCGCATTCATAGTCGCTTTCTTGGACCAAAAGCGGGATTATTCAATCGCCCAAACCGAAATCCCCATCTTGCGCGCCTTGTCGACTAGGTTGGCATTGATGCCATTGCCCGGACAGGCGACCACGGCCTTGGGCAGCACTTCGAGCATCTGATCGTTGCGGCGGAACGGTGCGGCCTTCTTGAACCGCTCCCAGTCCGGCCGGAACGGGACGTGGGTGATCTTGCGTGCGCGTGCCCAGAGCGAGGCGATATGTTCGCCGCCGGTCGGGTTGCCGCCATGGAACAGGACCATGTCGGGATATTTGGCGAGAACCTTGTCGAGCACGGCCCAGATGCGGCCATGATCCTGATAGGCAGGTCCGGAGGTGAACGCGATGCGGGTGCCGGTCGGGAGCAAAGGTTCGGTTTCCGCACGACGCTTGGCGGCGAGGAAATCTCGGCTGTCGATCATCGCGGCAGTCAAGGTGCGGTGATTCACGAGTGATCCGGAGCGCGGGGTCCAGGCCTTGCGGAAATGGGCTTCGAACTGGTCGGAAGCAGCCTCGCGCATGAACTCCATCGCGTTGCGCCGTTCGATCAAGCCGATGCCTTCGTTGACGAGACGTTCAAGCTCGACCGATTTGACCTCGGAGCCATCCTGTTCGCGCTGACTGCGCTTCTGGGCGTCCTCGTTGTCGTCGAGCTCGCGCTGGATGCGACCTTCGGCGCGGTGGAAGAGGTTGGCGAGCGACCAGCACAGGTCTTCAAGGTCGGGTTCGAGCCTGGTGTCGATCATGGTGGCGATGAGGGCGTCGAACATGTCGGCGACAGCGCCAGCGGCGATGCGCTCTTCGGGCAGTGGCCGGGGGTCGGCTTCATCCGAGAAGGGGCGATAGCCGTAGAGGGCGACTTCATCGAGGAGATGGGCGGTGGGTGACAATTCGTGATTGGGTTCTTGCTGGTAGGCCATGATTGCGGTCCTTGAGGATCTGAGCCGGACACCTCGCCCGGCCTTCCGGCGATCCCTCTGAGCGGTGGCGGGGTGGCCGCACCCTTGTGGTCGCAACGCAGTGGAGCATGGCGCAGCCATTGCGGCCGCCCCGCCGCCGGTCTTCAGATCGCCCCCAAAGAAGGCCGGGTGCACGGTGTGATGCCCGGACCTGCCTATGCCGCGGGTCCTGACCCGATCCCGTCTCGGCCAGCCTCAGCGACGAAGAAACCTGACCCGGTCGGCGTCGTGCAATTGGGCGATCAAGCGCTCGCCAAGTAACGATGACCCATCGCGCCGCAAGTCATCGTTGAAGTCGCCCAGCTCCGGCATGAGCGGGAGAAGTTCGATCCCCACCGCCTGTGCCCGCTCGGCCAGGATCGCAAAGGCCGCGTCGCCTGCCGCATCGCGATCGCGCGCGACGTAGAGGCGGCGCAGTGTCAGCGGAAACAGGATGGCGGCAAGGTGCGAAGAAGACGTGGCGGCAGCGAGTGGCAAAGTCGGCAGGACTTGGCGCAACGAGAGCATGGTTTCGATGCCCTCGCCCGCGACCATCATGTCCTCGCACTGGCCGAACCGGATGGCATTGCCGAGGATATTGCCCATTGCCCGGCGTGGCGACGCAACATTGGCCTTAGCAGAACCTGCCGGGTCCAGCCAGGTTCGATGTGTGCCGGTTTGGGTGCCGTCGAGATCGGTGACCTCCGCGATCAGGGCAGGAAATGCTCCGGGCGTTCCTGGCACATCGTCGTCATTGGGCCGATAGAAACAACGCGGATGGAACCGCAAGGCTGGCAGGTCGGCAAGCTGCGTAATCCCGCGATTTTGCAGGTATCGCGCCGCCAGCGTGCCGATGAGTGGCTTCGACGCAGCGAACAGTTTCTGCGCGGCAGTGGGCGACCCTGGGCGTGCCGGTGGACCGGGCACAAGTTTGCGCTGCTCGTCGTCATCGTCTGTCGGAGGCAGCGAAAGAAAGCGTTCAGCCTCCTTAATGGTCTCGGCGAGCCGTCCATGCCGTTGATTTAGCCGGATCAGATCGATGAGATCGCCGTGTTCGCCAGTCGCGGCATCGACCCAGTTTCCGATCGCACCGCGCTCGGTCTCGGACAGGCGGACATAAAGACTGCGCCCCGGCGTTCCGACGACATCGCCGATCATCCAGTAGCGCCCCTCGCGCCGCCCGGCGGGAAGGTAATGGCGGCAGACGGCCTGCGCATTCTGGGCAAGCCGTTCTGACAGGTCTGCCGCGCGGGTGGAAATCCGACTCATGTCACGCGGCCTTCCGGTCGATGATGCGCGCGAGTGGATGACGTTCGAACAATCGCTGGATCACTGCCGAACCTGTCACCGCATCGTCAGGGACGAAGAGGCGCAGTTTCCAGCTGACAATCTCGGAGAACAGCCCCATTGCCTTCAGCCGGTCCACCGCGCTCGATGAAAATCCGGTCAGCTCGATCCGGTTGACCTGCATCAGCCGCGAGCGGCGCAATTGCAGCCCATCGGCGAGATCAAGGATGGTACGTCCTTCGCGCAGCAAGGCCAGCGCCTGCGGCGGCGACCGTTCGGGCGCGTCGGTGCTGGCCGTGGCGCTCGCTGCCCAGGCGGGCGATACCCTCCGCCCTACGATGTTGGTGCCGTCATCAGTCTGGAGCCGGTAAACCCGGGTCGATTCCTCGGGGAGCCGTTTCCAGATGGGAAGCAATAGCCCAGTGACGATGTGAAGTTCACTTTCCGTGAACTGGTCAACCTGCGCCACCTCGGTCTCCCAAACTGCGGAGAAGGTCGACTCGTCGACTTCCTCCCAAGCAGTCTCGGGCAAGTGGCTGAGCGCGAAGTTCAACCTCTCCATCGGCCGGATCAGCCGGACCCGTCGTTCGACCTCGCCGTCATCGAGCATGACGCTGCGCGCTGGAAGCTGGACGGCAGCGCGCTTCGACCGGGCATTGACCAGCAGGTGGGCGCCCGGTTCGCGCAACAAGTCGAGCGCCTTGTCGAGCGTCAGTGGCTGGTTGCGCTCGCGCATGGCGATGGTCAGGAGCCGGGTCTCGGCCCCGGTCGCGGGGTGCACATAGATCGGCTCGTTGCCGGCGACAGTAAAGCTGTCGGCGACCAGCGTTTCCAGCCCCACATCGTAGCTTCCCGACGCAATCGCGCTCTCAACCTTGGCGCTGAGCAACTGCTCGAACACCGTGAAGAGCACGTTTTGCATAGCGATGGTAAGCGCCAGCAGCCGGTTGAGGAAGGTCGTGATCGGCGGCAGATCGTCCTTCAGGCACCCGCTGCCATCGGTCAGTGACAGGCCGGTCATCGCCTCGAAGGTCGCCAGCGAACACTGCTCGACTTTGCCCGCGTAGATCATCAGGTAGAACTGTCTGAGCGCCGCGTGGGCATAGGGGCTTTCGAGATTGTCCTCGGGGCGGAACAGCCCCTGTCCGCCAGTCTGGCGCTGACCGCGGGTGATCGCGCCGAGCGTGTCGAGCCGCCGCGCGATGGTGGAAAGGAAACGCTTCTCGGCCTGGACGTTGGTCGCTACGGGCCGAAACAGCGGGGGCTGCGCCTGGTTGGTGCGGTTGGTGCGCCCGAGCCCCTGGATCGCGGTATCGGCCTTCCAGCCCGCTTCGAGCAGGTAGTGGTGGCGCAGCCGCTGGTTCCGGGCACCGAGATCGGCATGGTAGCTGCGCCCCGTGCCGCCGGCGTCGGAGAAGACGAGGATCGGCTTCTTGTCCTCCATGAACGCCTGCGCCTCGGCAAGGTTTGCATGGCCGGGCCGGTTCTCTACGACGAATCGTACGCCGTTCGTATCGACCTTGCGGACGATGCGCCGCGAGCGGCCCGTGACCTCGGCGACCATATCGGTGCCGAAGCGCTGGACGATTTGGTCGAGCGCGCCTTGCACTGGTTCCATCGACGCCAGTTTCTCGATCAACCGGTCGCGCCGCTCGATGGCTTCGCGGCATTGGATGGCATTGCCGTCACCATCATAGGCTGGACGCGAGGCCAGATTGCCGTCGCCGTCGGAATAGGTCTCGTGGAGTTGAGTCGGGAAGCTGTGCAACAGATAGTCCAGAACGTATTCTCGAGGAGTGACATCGCAGGAAATGTCGTTCCATTCGCCCGGATCGATCCCGGCGAGGCGGCGGGAGAGCAGAGCTTCCCCGGTCGAAACGATCTGCACCACGGCGGCGTGACCATCAGCAATGCCCTGCTCGATCGCGGCGATCAGTGTCGGCGTCTTCATCGCAGTGATGAGGTGGTTGAAGAAGCGCTGTTTGGCGGATTCGAAGGCGGATCGCGTCGCCGACTTGGCTTGGGCGTTGAGGGTGCCTTCGCTGCTGCTGGTGACGCCCGAGGCTTCGAGCGCCGCATCGAGGTTGTTGTGAATGACCTGTTATCGCGAGGAAGCGGTAATGCGAAGGAACGCGGCTTAGGCGCGGGATTCCTAGGGCGCGGCACGAAGTTGCTGCGCATTATTTTGATTGCGAACCTCGGCGGTCTCTGGACCAGCTGAG
>NZ_JAYSBK010000005.1:0-70719 GCF_041915465.1 Novosphingobium sp.
TTTCCATGTCGCTCATGATCCGGTCGAGGCTGAGGCCCATCGGGAAATAGCCCGCGTAGATGATCTTGTCGGCGCCGCGCGTGTTGGCGTAGTCGATGATCGCCTTGGGATAGTGCTTGGGCGCAAACGCGCTGGTCGAATAATAGAGGTTCGGCCACTTGAGCATCAGCTTCACGGCCAGCGCTTCCCACGGCTCGGCCCCGTGGCGCATCACGATCTTGAGATCGGGGAAGAACCAGCACACTTCGTCGAGGTGTTCGACCTTCTGGGTTTCCATTGGGATGCGCGGCCCCGGAATGCCGACGTTGAGCAGGATCGGAATGTCCAGTTCGACCGCGCAGGCATAGAGCGGGAACATGTACTTGTGGTTGATCGGCACCTGCGGCAGCGTACCTGCGGGGAACACGCTGATCGCCGAAAGCCCCACCTCGGCATGGATGCGCTTGATCCGGCGCACTTCCTCCATGCCCTTGTTGGGATCGCACGGCAGGTCGAAGAAGAACCGGTCCGGATAGAGCGCCTTGGCCCGGCGCGACGTGTCGTTGTCATTCCAGCCGACCAGCGCCTTCTCGATGCCGTGCTTGTCCATCTGCTCGACGGTCCACTTGACGTAGTCGTCGGCGTGGCCGGTCTGCGGCACGTCCTTGAACATGTACTGCGCCGGCATCGAGAACTGCTGCAGGGTCTGCTCGTCCTTGATCAGCGGACGGAATGCCGTGAACCAGTCCGAACGGTCCTCCGCCTCGGGAATGCCCAGCATGCAGTCGATGATCTTGATGTCCTTGGGCATGCCCATGTCAGTTGTCTCCGGATAGTTTGGACCAGGCAGCGCGCAGCGCGACCTTGTTGATTTTGCCAACGTCGTTGCGGGGCAGCGGCTGGTCCGAGAATACGACCCGGCCCGGCGCCTTGTAGCGGGCCAGCCGCTCGCCGACCCATTCCTTGACCGCGCGCTCGTCGAGCCCCTCGCCGACGACCACCGCGACCAGCAGTTCGCCAAGGCGCTCGTCCGGCACGCCGAAGGCCGCACATTCACCGATGCCGGGCATTTCGCCCATCACCCGCTCAACCTCGGCGCAATAGATGTTCTCGCCGCCGGAAATGACCATGTCCTTCACCCGGTCGACGATGAACACATAGCCTTCCGCGTCGATGTAGCCGACGTCGCCGGTGCGCAGCCAGCCATCGGCCGTGAACACGGCGGCGGTTTCCTCCGGCCGGTTCCAATAGCCCTGCATGACCATCGCGCCGCGCACCTGGATCTCGCCGCTTTCGCCCGGGCCAGTGACCTTGCCATCGGGTGTGACGGTGCGCATGTCGGCCAGTTGCAGCACGCGGCCCGCCGAAGCACGGTTGCGGATGAAGTCCTCGCCCACGGCCTGTGCGATCGCGCCGGAACATTCGGTCATGCCATAGCCGGTTCCCATCACCGCCTGCGGACAGGCGGCGCGGATCTCGTCGAGCAGGTTGACCGGCAGCGCCTGCCCGCCCGAGGCGACATTGCGCAGCGATGAAATGTCGGCCGTGCCAAGCTTCGCCTTGTGCAGCATGTCCCACAGCATGGTCGGCACGGCCGAAAACTGGGTGATGTGCTCGCACTCGATCAGGCGGATCGCCTCGTCCGCGTCCCAGCGCCGCATGATTACGACTTTCGAACCGGCGAACAGCGGCGACAGGAAGGCGGAACCGAGGCCCGAAACATGGAACAGCGGATAGACCAGCAAGGCGGCCTGCTGCGGCAGGTTGGCCAGGATCGTTTCGACCGGAACGCCATGCGCGCGGGCCATGTTGTGCAACACCATCACCCCGGTCAGCTGCGTCGCCATCAGCCCGGTGATCAGGCTGCGATGGGTCAGCACCGCGCCCTTGACGCGGCCGGTGGTGCCGGACGTGAACAGGATCGCGCACGGATCCTCTGCCTTGGCAACGCCCGGATCAGGCAGCGGCTCGTGCGAGCGGCGCTCGATTTCCTGACCTTCGAACGGCCTGGTCAGGTCCAGCATCCGCCCGCTGTAGCCGCCCTCGCGGATCAGTGCGGCGCGCTGGCTGTCAGCCAGGACGAGCGCAGGGGTGACATCGTCGAGCATCGCGACGAGTTCGGCTGGCGAACCCCGGCTGTTGAGCAGCGCGGCAACCCCGCCCGCCTTCATCACCGCCAGGAACGCGACGATCCATTCGGCCCGGTTGCGCATGCAGATCGCCACCCGTTCGCCGCGCGCGATGTGCAGCATCGGTGCCAGTTGGTCGCGCCAGGCGAAGACCTGCTCGAAGGTCAGGCGCCGTTCCTCGCCGTTCGAGGAGAAATCGACCAGGAAGGTCTTGTCGCCATGCCGCCGCGCGACCTCGATCATCAAATTGAGATCGGGCGCAGCGTTGACGAACTGGCGCAGGCCGTCGCGCTCGGCGATTTCGAACGGGGTGCCGGGGGCCGTGACGGCGGCGAATACGGGATCGATCTGGCTCATTGCGCGCTTTCCGCCACTTCCTTGGCCCAACGGTAGTCCTGCTTGCCGGCGGGCGAGCGGCGCACCGCATCGACCCAGACCAGCGCCTTGGGCACCTTGTAACCGGCAAGATGCTCACCAAGGAAGGTCTTGACCTCGGCCAGCTCGGGCCGGGCCGCGCCTTCGCGCAAAGAAACGACGCCGATCACGCGCTCGCCCCAGCGATCGTCCTTCTGACCGGCAACGACGGCGTCATAGATCGCCGGGTGCGCGCGCAGGGCTTCCTCGACCTCTTCAGGAAACACCTTTTCCCCGCCGGTGTTGATACAGGTCGATCCGCGCCCGAACATCGTGATCATGCCATCATCGTCGAGCCGCCCGGCATCGCCCGACACCGCCCACAGCTTGCCATCGATCCGGCGGAAGGTTTCCGCCGTCTTCACCGGATCGCCGAAATAGCCGACCGGCGTATGACCCGAGCGCGCGATCAGGCCGGCTTCGCCGACTTGCGTCAGGCGATCATCGACCACGACCTGCTGCGCCTCGCCAGCCGGCAGGCGCATCACGCCTTCGCTGCTGGCGGCGGCCTGCCCCGCAATGCCTGTCTCGGACGAGCCCATGCCGTCGCTGATGTTGCAGCTGGCAGGCAGATGCCGGCGGATGCCGTCCTTGACGTGGGCCGAGAATACCGCCCCGCCCGAGCCGAAATTGACCAGCGCCGCCAGGTTCCAGCGCCCCGGGTGCGCATCGAGCGCATCGCGGATCGGGATCGCCATCGCATCCCCGACCAGCTGGACGATGTTGACGCCCAGCCGCTCGATCTTGTCGAGCACGGCAACCGGATCATAGCTGCGCGCCTCGTCGAGGACGATCGTCAGCCCGTTGAGCAGGCCCGACCAGGTCGACCAGATCGCGGCCGCGTGCATCAGCGGCGCCAGCGGGAACATCTTGAGCGGATAGCCCTGCCGGGCCCTCTCGGCGATGCCCTCGGGCCGGTCGAGCGGTCCCAACGGGTTGAAATAGCCCGCCCCGCCCGCGCAGGCGAACAGGAAGGCCTTGTGCGGCCACATCACGCCCTTGGGCATGCCCGTGGTCCCGCCGGTATAGGTCAGGATGATGTCGTCTTCGCTGCGCGCGTAAGGCCCGGCGGCCGGGGTCTGCACCAGTTCCTCGAAGGCCAATGACCCGGCAGTGTCGGCGCCGCTGCCGTCATTCACGGCAACGCTGAGGCGAAGTTTGGGCAGGTCGGGACGGAGCTTGCGAACGATGTCGCTGAATTCGGCCCCGTGAATGATCGCCGCCGCTTCGGCATTGCCGAACAGATAGAGCAGTTCTTCCGTGCGGTAACGGTAGTTCACGTTGAATGGCACCGCGCCAAGCTTGATCGCGGCGATGAATGCTTCGAGATGTTCGGCGCTGTTCATCAGGTACAGCCCGATGGTGTCCCCGCGCCCGATCCCGTGCGCGGCCAGTCCGGCGGCAAGCCGCCCCGCCCGTTCGTTCAATTCGGCATAGGTTTCGCTGCGCGAATCCGAAATGATCGCGATCCGGTCGGGCACGGTGGCCGCCACCGTTTCGAACAGGTCGGCAAGGTGAAACTGGCCCGCCATCGTCAATAGACCGCCGCCGGATTCTTGGGACGCGGGCTGCCCAGCATTTCGCGGTAGGACGGACGCACGTTGCCGCGGTCGGTAACGCCCAGCTGCTGCGCGATTTCCGCCGCGATCAGCGTCTGTCCCGACAGCTCGTCGCGGTTGGGCGCGCGGTCGATCGCGTCGATGATGTGGGCGGTAAATTCCGGGTTTTCAGCCGTTTCGATGAAGCCTTCGTACTGCTCGGGATTGGTTTCGCGCGCGATCAGCGAGCGTTCCGTCACCAGCGGCCCCATCCAGATCGATACGGTTACGACCCCGGTACCGCGCAGATCGTGCTCCATGTCATGGGCAAACTTGTCGACGCCCGCCTTCTGCGCGCCATAGGCCGGACCGTGCATGTAGCACGAGCCGCCGAACGAGGAACCGAACGCGATGATCCCGCTGCCCTGCTTGACCATCATCTGCGCCGCATGCCAGCTGGCCACGTAGGCCGAGCGCAGCCCGACATCGAGGATATTGGCAGCGGCCAGTTCTTTTTCCCAGAACGGCTTCTTCTCGATCAGTTGGTGGTGGATGTAGGTGGCATTGTTGACCAGCACGTCGAGCCGGCCCTGTTCGCGCTCGATCTGCTCGAACAGCGCGGCGACCTGGGTATCGTCGCTGTGATCGCACATCACGGCAATGCCCTTGCCGCCCGCAGCGGTCACTTCGGCAGCGGTTTCCGCAACGGTGCCCGGCAGAACCGAACCATCCCAACCCTTGGCGTCACCCGGCGCAACCGTGCGACCGGTAACATAAACGGTATAACCGAGTTCCCCGAAGCCACGCGCGATCCCGCGTCCTGCACCTCTGCTTGCCCCGGTCACAAGCGCGACTCTTGCCGTCACGGTTCACTCTCCCTCGATTCGACGCATTATCGTGTTACCATGCACGATAGGCGATGTTTTGCGAATTTCAAACAACAATTATCTACGCATTTTGCTTACAGCGATACGTCAGAGCCTCGCAACGCGCAGCCATCGCCCGCCTTGCCTCCGCCTAGCAGGTGTATTGGCCGGTCGGGATCACGTCGATGGAGCCGCGTACGATGAAGCGGTCGCAACTGGTCATCATCCGGTCGAGATTGACCTTGAACCGGGCCGGATCGCCGACCGCGTCGAAGAACACGAAAGGATCGGTCAGCGCGGCCTCGGGAAAGCATTCCTCGACGATGGCGACATAGGGCGGCGCATCATCGATCACCGGACGCACCACCAGGTTCTGGACATATTCGAAGTTCGCTTGCGTCTCGATTGCCACGCGGGTGTGATCGTCCTGCCAGCAGCACAGCCAGTCGGCATGGCTCATCCCGGGCGGCACCACGAGGAAGGCCAGCTGCGCCCAGCCCGCCGTCCGCTGCCCGGCGCGGGCGGGATGCAGGGTATTGGGAATGATCGTGGATTCGGCCACCACCCAACCCGTCCAGCGTGCGCAGACGGCAGCCAGCGCCGCATCAATGGCCGCGCGAAACAGCGCATTGGCCGAGGGTAGCCAGAACTGGACCACGCCGTCGTGCTGGACGCCCCCGCGCGATTGGCGCAGATGGGCGCCGCGCGCGGCGATCTCGTCCTCCAGGTTGATGCGAATCCCGCTCACCCCGGCGGCGGCCAGTGCGCCGGGCAGCTCTGACAGCACGCGCGCATTGAACGCGTCCCGGTCGGCACCATCCTCGCGCCACAGCAGGCAGATCAGCTTTTCCATCGTCGCCGCTCAGTCGAAATTGGCCTGCCCGCCATCGAGCGGGATGGTTGCGCCGGTGAGGTAGGCCATGTCCGGCCCGCACAGCGCCGCCACCGCGCGGCCGATGTCTTCCTCCAGCTTGCCGATCCGCCCCAGCGGGATCGTGCGGAAAAAGGCCTCGGCCTCGTCCGGGTTGTTCGCGATCCACCATTTGAGGCCGGGGCTTTCGGCGTGGGGCGCAATGGTCAGCACGCGGATGCCTTCGCGTCCCCATTCCGCCGCGCCCGCGCGGGTCAGCACCCGCACCGCCTGCTTGACCGCGCCATATGCGCCGTAGCCGGTCATGTCCCAGCGGATCCCGGCCGACGAGGCAAGGTTGACGATCACCCCGCCGCCGCGCGCCACCATATGCGGATGCGCCAGCTTCATCAGCCGGAAGGTCGCAAGCGGACCGGATTCGAACCCGGCCACGAAGGCCTCGTCGCTGACGTCCAGCAACTTGCCGTTGGGCACTTCCTGCGCATTGTTGACGAGGATATCGAGCCCGCCGAGGTCGCCGACCGTCCGCTCGACCATAGCGGCGAGGCTGGTAGGATCCTTGACATCGCCAACCACGGCCAGCGCGGTGCCGCCGCGTTCCGCGATCAGCGCGCAGGTCGCCTCCAGCTTGGCCAGCGCTCGTCCGGTCACGGCCACCGCCGCGCCTTCCGCCGCAAGCGCCAGTGCAATTCCCTGCCCGACGCCTTGCCCTGCCCCCGTAACCAGTGCCACCTTGCGCGAAAGTTTAGCCATAACCCCTCTTTACCCAACGGATTCGTAATTTTTGAATTTCTGAATTACGCATTAGGTTGACAGAAACCCCCTAGCTACGTCAATTGCGTTTCGATTCCAGCCGCGCGGCGGCGAACAAACGCGCAATTTGCAGGAGAGGCCATGAGCCAGGATCTTATCGGACAGGTCGCCATCGTCACGGGTGGCAGCGACGGCATCGGCTTTGCCACGGCCGCCCTGCTCGCCCGGCGCGGGGCGATGGTGGTGATCTGCGGCCGCCGCCAGGAAATGCTCGACGCAGCCAAGGCAAAGATCGCAGCCGACGGCGGCAAGATCGAAGCCGTGCAGCTCGACGTGACCGATTTCGACGCCTTCACCGGGCTGATCAATGATGTGGCCGCGCGCCACGGGCGGCTCGATATGCTGGTCAACAACGCCATGTCGACCCACTATGCCCCGATCAATCGCCTGACGCTCGATCACTGGCGCAAGGACTTTGCCGTCAACGCCGATGCCGTGTTCGTCGGCACCAAGGCGGCGATGGCGGTGATGGCGAAGCAGGGCAAGGGCTCGATCGTCAACATCTCGTCGACCACGGCGATCCGGGCCATGCCGAACTATTCGAGCTATTCGGCCTCGAAGGCCGCGCTGATCCAGTTCACTGCCGTCGCGGCGATGGAAGGGGCAACCCAGGGCATCCGCGTCAACGCCGTGGTGCCCGGCCAGGTCAACACCGCCGCAACGCTCGACTTTGCCGAGAAGGCCCCCGAACTCGCCGCCAAGACGGCGGGTGCGATCCCGATGGGGCGCGGCGGCAAGCCCGAAGAACTCGCCGAAGCGATCGTCTTCCTGCTGTCCGACGCGGCAAGCTATATCACCGGCGTGGCGCTGCCGGTTGACGGGGGCAAGTCGGCCCAGCTCTACATTCCGTCCTGAGCGGCGAACAAGACACGGTGGCGGGAGCGGCGCAAATGAACCAGGCCTGGGACAAGGAAATCGACGTTCTGGTCGTCGGATCGGGCGCGGGCGGGATGCTGTCCGCGCTGGTCGCCGCGAAGAACCACGCCGACGTCCTGATCATCGAGAAGGAAGCGCTGTGGGGCGGCACCTCGGCCACCTCGGGCGCGGGAATCTGGATCCCGGCCAGCGACCAGGCCGCCGCCGCCGGGTTTCACGACAATGTCGAGGACGCGTTCAAGTATGTCCGCGCGCTATCGGCCGACAACGTCCCTGACGAGAACATCCGCGCCTATGTGACCAACGCATCCAAGATGCTGCGCTGGATGGGCGACAACACCGAGATCGATTACCACGCCTTCCCCTATCCCGATTACCACGCCGAAAATCCGGGCGGCTCGCCCACCGGCTATCGCACACACATGCCGCTGCCGATCGATGGCAAGCGGCTGGGCAAGGATGTGCGCACGCTGCGCTTTGCCTCGCCGGCGGCCTCGCTGTTCGGCTATCTCAACTGGCATTTCGACGAAACCTACCTGCTGCTGTTCCGCGGCCCCGGCTGGTTCTGGCACCTCACCAAGAGCCTGGCGCGCTATTGGCTGGACTGGCCGTTCCGCTTCACCTCGCGCAAGGACCGCCGCCTGACGCTGGGCAATGCGCTGGCGGGTGGTCTGCGGCTGGCGCTCAATGAACAGAACGTGCCGCTGTGGCTGCGCACCTCGCTGGAGGAGCTGATCCTCGAAGACGGCAAGGTGGTCGGCGCGCGGGTCAACCATCAGGGCCAGCCGCTGCGCATCCGCGCGCGCAAGGGCGTGGTGCTGGCGGCCGGCGGGTTCGACAAGAACCAGGCGATGCGCAATGCCCATGCCCCGCTTTACCCCAGCGCCCAGTATTCGGGCGGGACCAGCGGCAACACCGGCGATGCGATCCGGGCCGGACAGGCCGCCGGGGCCGACACGATGAACATGCAGTCGGCCTGGGCCGCGCCGGTGTTCTACGTTCCGGGCGAAGATCGCGGCCGCCTCTGCACCATCGAACGCGCCCTGCCGGGCTGCATCATGGTCAACCAGTCAGGCAAGCGCTACCTCAACGAAGCGGCGTCCTATCACGTCGTCGGGCAGCAGATGGCGCGCCAGCAGCGCGATCACGGCGATGCCAGCCCAAGCTGGTTCGTGTTCGACCACACCTATCGCCACAACTATCCGGTCGGCCCGCTCTATCCGCTGGTGCCGGACTGGGCGCAGAACGGCATGGTCAAGACGATCCTCAAAAAGGGCCGCACCATCGCCGAACTGGCGGGCGAAATGGGCGTCGATACGGCTCCATTCGAAGCCACGATCGCGCGCTTCAACAGCCATGCCGCCAAGGGCGAAGATCCCGATTTCCACCGGGGTGCGGCCGCCTATGACAAGATGTACGGCGATCCTCGCGTCAGCCCCAATCCGTGCCTGCGCCCGCTTAACAAGGGGCCGTTCTATGCCATGCCGATCTATCCGGGCGACATCGGCACCAACGGCGGCCTGAGAACCGACCCGCTGGCCCGGGTGATCGCCGCGGACGGCAAGCCGGTCGAGGGGCTTTACGCCATCGGCAACAGCGCGGCATCGGCCATGGGCGAGAGCTATCCGGGCGCGGGCGTCACCATCGGCCCGGCGCTGACCTTTGGCTACATCGCCGCCAACCACCTGACCGGGAGCAACCAGGAATGAGCCTTCGCCTTGCAGGACGCGCCGCCTTCGTTACGGGCGCGGGGCGCGGCATTGGCGCCGCCATCGTCAAGCGGCTGATGGCCGATGGCGCAAAGGTGGCAGCGCTCGACCTGAACCTGGCCGATGCGCAGGCCAGCGGCGCAGACCTGGCGCTCGCCTGCAACGTCGCCGATTCCGCCTCGGTCGCCGCCGCCGTGAAGGCCGCGCGCGAGGCATTCGGGCGGCTCGACATCGCGGTCAACAACGCTGGGGTCGGCCGCGCCGCCAACGATGGTTCGGACGAGTTCTATGGCGCCATGGCCCAGCGCAACGCGCAGCTGGCCGAGCAGGGCAAGTCGGACGTGATCGTCGACCAGCTGATCCACATGCAGGACGATGGCTGGGCCGGAGTCATGGCCGTGAACCTCAACGGCACGTTCTATACCTGCCGCGAATTCGCGCGGGTGCTGGCAGACGACGGCAATCCCGGCACGATCATCAACGTCAGCTCCACCAGTGCACAATCGGGCGAAGGCAGCGCGCACTATTGCGCCAGCAAGGCGGCGGTCATCGGGCTTACCCGGCAACTCGCGCGCGAGCTGGCCCCGCGCAAGATCCGCGTCAACGCGATTGCTCCGGGGCCGACCAACACCCCGGTGATGCAGGGCATTCCCGACGAATGGATCGCCTCGATGGAAGCCGCGATACCGCTGGGGCGCATGGCCGATCCGGCCGAAATCGCCGCCTCCGTCGCCTTCCTCGCCAGCGACGATGCCAGCTATGTCAACGGTTCGGTGCTGGTCGCCAACGGGGCGAGCTACTACTTCTGAGCAGCCCCCTCGCCGGTCGGCAAATCTACAGGTCAGTCCGCCCGCACCTTGACCTTGGGCGCGGACTGGCCGCGGCGCATCGTTTCAAGGAACTTCTCCAGCGGTGCAGGCTCTGCCACCGGCGTACCGCTGTCGCCCTCGCGCGCCCAGAATTCGGCATAGCTGGGGAACAGCTTGTGGAAGTTGCCTTCCACCCATTCGGTGCCCGGCCAGCGCATCTTGTTGTCGCCGATCGGCGGCTTGTTGAGATCGGTCGCGTACCAGTAGAGCGGCAGGCGGCGCGCGAAATGCCAGCGCCCGTCCTGGCGGACGTAATCGTCCACGTACATCATCTGCATGATGACCCATTCATCGCCGGTTTCGTGCTCGTTCTTGGAATAAACGACGCCGTGGGCATGATCGGCATCGTCGAATTCGATCACGTGGCCGCCGATGTGATGCGACGTGCCGGTAAAGGGCGAACGCAGGGTGCGGTCCATGTAGGCCCGCAGCGCCTGGCGGCCCGATGCGTCCTTGCCCACGCGCACATCGGCCGGGAACAGCGAAACCATCGCGTCCATGTCGCGCATGTCGAGCGCAAGGGCATACTTGGCGGGCAACTGGCGGATCGCATCGAGCGATTCCAGGCGGTCAATGCGGGCTTCGAGTGTGGTCATGATTTGGGCTCGTACCAGATGGGGGAAGTGTAGGCGCGTTCCTGCGAAATCAGCGGGATTTCCCGCGCGAGCCGCAGGTGATAGCGCACGGCGTCATAGGCGACCCAGCGCGGGGTCGGAATCTCGATCACGCGCAGGTAATAGAATGCGCGGCGGGACGGATCGAATTCGGGGTCACGCCAGACGGTGACCAGGCTCGGCGCGCCGATGGTATTGGCATAGTTGGGCACGGCAAGGTTCACGGTGTTACCCACGGCAGGCACCTTGCCGCCTACGGGGCGGCGCGTTTCGGGCGAGCTCCAGGCAACGTCGAACACCTTTTCATGGGCCTTGCCGGCAGCATCGGTCCAGCCCTTGACCACCTGGACGCGGTCGAGGTTGGCGCCGATCGGGTCCTTGAGCGCCGAGACTATGAAGCTGGGCGCGCCCTTGCCCCGCCCCGGCAGGACGCCGCCCATCGGCACCCCGCGGCGGTATCCGGCCCTGACCCAGTCGCCCTTGAGATCGCCGGCGGCGAAGTCCCAGCCGCCGAAGAAGCGCACGGTCATGCGCGGGCCGGTGGTGGCGTAGACCTCGCGCCGCATCATCGCGTCGAAAATTTCCTCGCGCGTGTTGCCGCGCGCCCAGACGGCGGCATAGCCGCCCGCCAGATACTGCCAGTTGAAGCGCCCGAGACCGGTTCCCATGTCCATCGCCGGGGCAACGCGGTCCTTGCCCTCGGGCGTAGGCTCGTTGCCGGTGTGCTTGCCGAAGAAGTTGTCCTCGTCGGCCGTGGCAAGCCCGGTGTGGCTGTCGGTCGAACCGATCAGGCCGAACCGGTAGGGGTTCTGGCCCGTGCGGTCCGCGATCATCAACCCGCGCTTCAGCGCCTCGCGCACATAGTTCCCGCCATACATATCGGGCGTGGTCGCCTGCTTGGCGTTGAGATTGGCCTTGTCCCAGCCAGCGACGCCAAAGCCCGCGAATTCGTCGGACGGCGAAAGGAACGGATGGGCCTCGCTGTCGCCCTTGATCTGGGTGACTTCGACCAGGGGTTCGTGAGCGGCGCGGCGCCGGGCCTGGGCCGCCGTCATCGGACCGCCATCTGGCCCGGTCAGCTGGAACATCAGCCCGTTCGAGACGTTGCTGTTATGCGGGATCGCCAGCACATGGCCATGCTGGGTGTGCTCGTAGGCGTCCATATAGTCCCACAGCGCCTCGGGCCGATCGCCCTGCACGGTGGTAAAGGGCTGGATCTTGCCGACCTTGTCGGGGCCATCGCGGAACATCACCACGCGGTGAAGATTATTGCCACTGGGCATCAGCGTATATTCGAAGCCGAAGAAGGCGGTGAACCTGCCCGGCTCGTTATAAGCCTCGACAGTCTTGATATGCTCTGCCCAGAGCGAGGCGGTCTGCTCGGCCACCTTTTTTGGATCGACGAGACCCTTCGCCTCGGGGCTGCCGGCAAAGTCGATCATTTCCGCCATTGCGCGCGATGACTGCTCGGGCCCGGCATTGAACATGTCATGCCAGTGCTTGAGCTTGTCGTTGGGCAGCAGGAAGCGCGGCGCATCGGCCAGCGCCTTGACGAAGCCGAGGCCATCGGAATGGTCGGCGATCACCAGGAAGTCGAGCGGGCGCGCCAACCGGGCCTTGATCCCCATGGTCGAGGTTACTTCCTCGCCCCGGGCAAAGCGCAATGCCTCTTCCGGGCCAAGCCGGTTGCCGAAGCCGAACGCATCGGGCGAATTCGCGGTGTGCAGGTGGGTATCGCCCCAGAACACGCGTTCGGGATATTCGGTCAGATGGACAGGTTTGTGCGTCTTGCCGCCAAGGCCCGCGGGCAGCTTGTCGCAAGCCGCCAGCGCTGTCGCCAGCAAGCCTGCCGCCAGCAGGCAGCGCGCGCGCCGGGTAGTCAAGGCTGCGGCCTCCCCGCCGGTTCCAGCCGTTCGATCGCGGGCAGTTCGTATTGCCCGTCCAGCACTTGCGGGCGTGGCAGGTACATCCGGATGACGACATGGAACGTGCCCGGCGGAACCGGCAGCCAGTTGGACGCGCCCTGTTTGGGCTTCGTTGCCGACAGGTACAGTGTCAGCGAGCCGTCCTTGTCATATTTCAGACCCTTGGTGCGATCGCCGATGTTGTAGCGGTGGATCGGGTTCTCCACCAATTGCGAAGTGGCGCGGTCATAGGCCGTGATCGACCAGAACGCGTCGACCGGCGGCAGTGCCCCCTTGGCAAAGCGGATGCGGTACTGTCGCTCCCCGTTCAGCGTTTCGCCGCGGTTGTCGGTGATCGCGGCGGGATAGATCGATTCCTCGGGCGCGTTGACATAGCCGCCGCGCGCCACTTCTGCCCGCAGCAGGAAATCGTTGCCGGGATTGGCCATCGCGCCGGACCACATCCAGCCGTTCTGGATGCGTGCCGGGCGGAACCCGCGCTTGGCCAGCACCTGCGGTCCGATCCGCAGCGCGCAGCCCAGCCCCAACGCCTGCGCGGGACTGAGCGCGGCCGGATCGAAGCGGCTGGCGGGACCGAAGCCGGCAGCATCGAAGGTCGCCATCAGCGCTTCCTCGCCCGGCTTGGCGGGAACGCTGCGCAGCGCCTGGTTCAGCAGTTCGAAATAGGCCAGGTTGTCGAACGGGCGAAGCGGCGCCGCGTCGGTTACCGGCGCGCCGGCGGGTCCGCGCATGACGATGCTGTGGGCAATGCGCTGGGCCTCCCCCGCATCGTCAGGCCCGCTCACCAGGATCCGGCCGAGCATCCAGGCCGTGTCGGTCGGCAACCTGAACGGGGTGTAACCATCCGGCACGGTGCCGCCCGAAGGTCCGACCAAGGCATAGCGCGCGGCCTTGCCGCCATTCGTGCGCGTGCCGAGATGATAGGGCCTGGCATAGAGATCCATGAATGCCAGCGTGTAATAGCGCCGATCCATCTGCGGCACTTCCACCAAAACCGGCCCGCGCGATAGGTCGATCCAGGCGTTCAGATAGAGCGTATCGGCATTGGCAGCCCGCAGTTGCCCCTGGGTCGCGGGGGTCAGGACATGCGGATAGACCGCGATGGCATTGACCGGTGCGGCAACCGGCTGGGCCGGGTCGACGCGGTGGGTTTCGTTGAACTGCTGCTTGAGCAGATCGATCATCGGATAGCCGTAGATATAGGCCTGCAAGCCGACCGATTGCGCCAGTGCCGCCTCGGGATCAAGCGCGGCTGCCTGGCATTGCGCAGCATCCGGCAAGGTAGCAGCGGCAGCTGTTGCCGCCAGGACAGCCAGAGCGATCATTTCCCCTCCGTTCGCGTAGAACTTGTTATCTGATGTTACGATATCGGATTTCCGATTGCATAACAACCGTCATTCGCGTAATTGAAGTGAGTTATTTTTTCGCATTTGCGGCATCAAAGCACCGCAGGACACCTTCAGGAGGGGACATGAAGACACTTCTCGCCACGACTTCGCTTGCCGCCATGGCAGCGCTGGTCACCACCCCGGCCTTCGCGCAGGACACCGCTCAGGATCAGGATGACGGGATCGGCGCGATCGTCGTCACCGCGCAGAAGCGCAGCGAGAACGTCCAGGACGTTCCGATCGCGATCTCGGCGGTCGGCAGCCAGTACCTGGAAAGCCGCGGCGTCGATTCGATCGACAAGCTCGGCACCATTGCCCCCAACGTGAAGATCGAACGCGCGCCCGGTTCCAAGACCATCTCGCAGATCTCGATCCGCGGCTCGGTCACCATCAACCCGGCGATCACCTGGGAGCCGGCGGTCGGCCTCTATCTCGACGGCGTCTATATCGCCAAGGCGCAAGGCTCGATCTTCGACGTCGCCGACCTTGAACGCGTCGAAGTGCTGCGCGGCCCGCAGGGCACGCTTTATGGCCGCAATGCGCTGGCCGGTGCGGTAAACCTCGTCACCAAGAAGCCCAGCGGCGAAGCCGGCGGCAGTGCCGAGGTGACCTATGGCAGCTTCAACGAGTGGAAGTTCAAGGGCGTGCTCGACCTGCCGCAAATGGGCATCTTCTCGGCCAAGGTTTCGGGCCAGTATCGCCGCCGCGACGGCCTTATCGACCTGGTGCCGGACCAGCCTTCGGGCCGTGGCCGCACGGACTCGATCAACTCGGGCAGCTTCATGATCCAGCTGCGGGCGGAACTGTCGGACAATATCACCGCCGACTACACCTTTGACTATACCAAGTCGGACCAGACCCCGCCGTTCTCGCAGCTGCTACGCGTCAACCGCAATGGCGATCCGCGCGACATTTTCGATCCCGCCTCGCCCGGCTATGCCTATGGCGGCGCGTTCTTCCCGCTCGATCACTATACCAGCGCGACCCGGGTCATCACGGCCTCGATCGATGCGCCGGCCTATGAAAAGTCGCGCAGCTATGGCCACGCGCTGACCCTCACCGCCGATCTTGGCGCTGCCACGCTGAAGTCGATCACCGCCTATCGCAATCTCGACTGGGCCGACGGCCTCGATCTCGATGGTTCGCCGCTGCCGGTGGCCTACACCCAGCGCATCACCAATTACGATGCCTTCAGCCAGGAACTGCAACTGACCGGCAGCGCGCTGAACGACCGGCTCAGCTACGTGCTGGGCGGCTTCTACTTCAGCGAAACAGCCGAAACGCTCAACCCGCAGACCTACTTCGGCGGCAGCGTCGATCTCCAGTCGAACTATGGTTCGCACACCAAGGCCTTCGCGCTCTATGCCCAGCTTGACTACAAGCTGACCGATGCGCTGAAGCTGACCCTGGGTGCGCGCTACACCCACGAAAAGAAGGACATCAGCCGCTATTTCCGGGTCAACTTCGACTATGCGAACGGCATCTTTTCGCCGCTGGTGGTGGCGGACCTCCCCTACGGCGTGATCCCCGACGCGAAATACAACAACTTCTCGCCGGCCGCGACGCTGTCCTATGAAGTGTCGGACAATGTGAACGTCTATGCCCGCTTCGCGCGCGGCTTCAAGTCGGGCGGGTTCAACGGCGAAACCAACGTGTTTGCCGCGCCGACGATCGCCTGCCCCAGCGGCGCGCTGGAACTGTGCAATCCCTATCGCCCGGAAAAGGTCGACAGCTACGAGCTGGGCGTGAAGACCCAGCTGCTCGACAAGCGCCTGGTCTTCAACGTCGCCGCCTTCCGCGACGAACACAAGGACATGCAGCTGTCGGTCTTCACCGCCAGCACGGGTGCGGCTTCGATCATCCGCAATGCCGCTGGCGCGCGCATCCAGGGCCTCGAATTCGAAGCCGTGCTGCGCCCGACCGACACGCTGACGATCAACGGCTCGCTAGCCGTGCTCGACGTCAAGTACAAGAGCTTCATCGACGGCGGTGTCGACGTGTCGGCCAATCGCGCCTTCCCGCACGCTCCCAAGACGACCGCCGCGCTCGGCGTCGACTGGAAGGTGATCGAGGGCGATTGGGGCAAGCTCAATCTCTATGGCGATCTCAACTACGCCTCGAAGTACTACACCTTCCCCTATGCGCTGGTGACCCCGACCCCGTCGGACCAGAACGCCCATTCGAGCCAGTCCAAGGGCCGCACGATCGTCAATCTGCGTGCCACCGTGGGCGACGTTCCGCTGGGCGGCGCGAAGGTCGACGTCTCGGTCTTCGTGCGCAATCTCACCAAGGAATCCGATCCGTCGAACTTCATCGACTTCGGCCCGGGCTTTGGCGGGATCCTGCTGGGCTACTTCCCCGATCCGCGCACCTATGGGGTGAGCGTCGGCGTGAAGTTCTAAGGCACGTGATGGGCGGGCCGGGCCAATGCGCCCGGCCCGCCCAATCGAGGAGAGCGCCATGACCTCGCTGGAGCAGCGCCTGCAACGACTGGAAGACGATCGCGCGATCCGCGATCTCAAGGCCCGCTATCTGCGCGCCTGCGATGCCAAGCAACCCGAAACCGTGCGCGACACCCTGCTGCCCGATGGTGCGGTCATCGCCTATGACGGCTTTCCCGAATTCACCGATCGCGATGCCTTCGTCGATGTCTATGCGCAGATGGGCTGTGCGCCTGGAATCTTCGACATCCACCATGGGGCGAACGGGCACATCACCTTTGAAAGCGATACCCGCGCGCGCGGACAATGGTCGCTGCTGTTCCACAACATCAATCTTGCCAGTCGCAGCCTGACGCAGATGGGCGTCGAATACGACGATATCTATGTCAAACAGGATGGCCGGTGGTGGATCGCGGAAACGCGTTCGCGCCGCCTCAGCTGCCTGATCCATGCGGTCGACGAAGACGGGCTGGCACGGGTCACGGTCATGGGCGAAGCGCCCAGCAGTTTCGGTTAGGGAGAATTGACGGTGCGTTTTCAGGGCAAGAAAGTGCTGGTCACCGGCGCGGCATCTGGCATCGGCCAGGCCACAGCGAAGTTGTTCGCCCGCGAAGGCGCGGCACTGACCATCGCCGATATCAACGAAGCCGGCCTGCTCGAAACCGCCGCACTGATCGGCGCGCCGGTATCCGTCGTCCCCTACAATGCAGAAGATTACGATTCCTGCCGCGCGCTGGTGGCCAAGGCGGCGGACGGCGGGCTTGACGTGCTGTGCAACGTCGCCGGGATGCTCAAGTGGGGCCCGACCGAAAGCTATGCGGTCGAGGATTTCGAGCGGCTGCTGCGGATCAACACGACCAGCGTGTTCGTGCTGTGCCAGGCGGCCCTGCCTTACCTACTGGAAAGCAAGGGCAACATCGTCTGCGTCGCATCGACCGCCGGGCTTTCGGGCATTCCCTATTCGGCCGCCTATGCCGCCTCGAAGCACGGCGTGGTCGGCATGATCAAGTCGCTGGCGCTCGAATATGCGGCTGCCGGGGTGCGCATCAACGGCGTCTGCCCGGGCCAGGTTGCCACGCCGATGACCAGGGCTGCGCCGCCGCAGGGCAACATCGACTGGCCGCTGGTGATGCGCAACGCGCCCAAGCTGGCCGACGGCATCTGCGATCCGGAAGACATTGCCGAAGCACTGGCATTCCTCGCCTCGGACGCCTCGCGCAAGACTACGGGTGCGTTGCTGGCCGTGGATGGGGGGCAGCTGGCAGGCTGAGGAGCGCCCGCGCGGCATCGCTGCCATCGAGCAGCGCATTGTCGCGCCGCTTTACGCGCCAGCCTTCTGCGCCGCGCTCCAGCAGCCAGCGATTGGCCGACACCCGTACGGCAGTCCATTCCCCGTCCTCGTGCCGGAACACCAGGCTGTGGCAGCATGCGGCAGCACGGCTGCCATCCAGTTCGATCAGCGGCGCGCTCAGCACATGGGCGCAGCCAGCGGCCATCAGCGACTGGTGGACCGGCCCGGTAATCAGCGCGGCAATTGCCTCCCGCCCCTGCGCCTCGCCCATGCTGCCCACGGCATAGATCCCGTCCTCGGCAAACAGCGCCGCGATCCCGGCGGCATCGCCGCTGTCAGCCAGCGGGCCATAGCGCGCGATCAGGTTGCGGATCGCCTCGCGGTCCTCCAGTGCCTGCAGCCGCGCGGCCAGCGGCTCAGCCACGCGCGGCCTTGCGCCCGGCCTGCCGCCCGAAGAAGGTGCAATCGGCAAGGCTCAGCCCCGAGGAATAGCCATGGCCCCAGGCCGGCAGGCCCGAAGTGCAGCGCCCGGCCGCGAACAGTCCGGCAATCGGCTGCCCGCCCCGGTCCAGCACCTCGCCATCGGTCGAGGTCTTGAGCCCGCCGAGGGTGAAGAAGCTGAAATAGCTCGTCTCGAAATTGAGCTCGAGCGCCACGAACGGCCCCTGATCGAGCGGCACCAGGATCGGCGGCCGCTTGCCGAACAGCGGATCGCGCCCCTCGCTGGCATGGCGGTTATAGACCGCCATCGTCGCGCTCAGCGTACCGGCGGGCATTTCCAGTTCGGCCTCGACCTCTTCCCAGCTGTCGCCAGTGCCCGCGATCGACATCCGCGCAAAATCCATCGGCTGGACGAAATGCGCCATATCGAGCAGCAGGTAGACCTTGCCGCCCGGTTGATCGACCGCACAGCGGCTGACCCGGCCGTGATAACAGTCCTCGTTGATGAAGCGCTGGCCCGCCGTGTTGACGAACACGCCACAGGCATGGCTTTCCGGCATGGTCCACGGGCAGGTGGTGAAGAACTGCTCCATGTGAACCGCATCGCCGCCAGCCCCCATGCCCAGTTCAATCCCAGCGCCATCGTCCTTGTCGCCGATGGGATCGCGCAGCTTGAAAGTCTCGGGGCAATACTTGCGCCGCATCGCCTCGTTGAAAACGAAGCCGCCGGTGGCCAGAACCACGCCCCGCTCCGCCCGCACGAAGCGGGGCTGGTTGTCGATCCGCACCACCAGGCCGACGATCCGGCTGCCGTCTGCCACCAGCGCCAGCGCGCGGGCATCGACCACCACCTCGACGCCCTTCGCGCGGGCCGAAGCCTCGAGGATGTCGACCAGCGGGCGTCCGCCGCCCCAGCCCATGTGCTGGATCACGTGGCCGCGCGGGGCAGGCTTGGCCAGATCGCAAAACGGCGCCGCAGCCTCGCTGCCCGACCAGATCAGGGTGGAATCGTCGGTCGGCTCGATGTGCTTGCCGGGCAGGTAATTGCCGCGATAGGGCACGCCCTGCGCCTTGAGCCAGGCAAAGTGATTGAGCGCCTCGCGGCCGTAAAGCTCGCACTTGGCCTCGTCGGCGCAGGGACCGCCAGCGGCTTTCAGATAGGCCGTAAAGTCCTCGGTCGTATCCTCGAACCCGGCGGCGCGCTGGACTTCGGTCCCGCCGCCGCCGCCGATGTAGATTTCGCCGCCCGACAGGCCGGATGCCCCGCCGCTGCCCGAATTGCGCTCGAGCAGCATGACGCGCGCGCCGCCTTCGGCCGCCTCGATCGCTGCACAGGCCCCGGTCGCACCGAAGCCGACCACCGCAACATCCGTTTCAAAGTCCCAGGCGGGCACTTCGCTTGCGGGATAGGGCCGGTGCAGCGAAATCTCGGTCATGGGTTCAACCCTTTGCCTTGAGCATATCGAGGGCGACGTCGACGATCATGTCTTCCTGTCCGCCGACCATCTTGCGGCGGCCCAGTTCGAGCAGGATCGCGCGCGTGTCGATGCCATAGGTTTCGCTGGCCTTTTCGGCGTGGCGCAGGAAGCTGGAATAGACCCCGGCATAGCCCAGGCTCAGCGTTTCGCGGTCCACGCGCACCGGGCGGTCCTGCAGCGGACGAACGAGATCCTCTGCCGCGTCCATCAGCAGGCCGACGTCGCAGCCATGGTTCCAGCCCTTGCGGTCAACCGCGGCGATGAACACCTCAAGCGGGGCATTGCCCGCACCCGCGCCCATGCCGGTCAGCGATGCGTCGATCCGCACCGCGCCGCACTGCGCCGCAACGATGCTGTTGGCGACGCCAAGGCCGAGGTTGTGGTGCGCATGCATCCCGCGCTGGGTTTCAGGCTTGAGCACCCGGTCATAGGCTTCGAAGCGCGCGCGCACACCGTCCATGTCGAGCGCGCCGCCGCTGTCGGTCACATAGACGCACTGCGCGCCATAGCTTTCCATCAGCAAGGCCTGCTGGGCGAGCACGTCCGGCTCGATCATGTGGCTCATCATCAGGAAGCCCGACACGTCCATACCCAGATCGCGGGCGATGCCGATGTGCTGCTTCGATACGTCGGCCTCGGTGCAGTGGGTCGCTACGCGGACCGAGCGCACGCCGATGTCATAGGCGCGGCGCAGTTCCTCGACCGTGCCGACGCCCGGCAGGATCAGCGTGGTCAGCACGCACTTGTCGAGCACGTCGGCCACGGCTTCGAGCCATTCCCAGTCGGTATGGGCGCCAAAGCCATAGTTGAAGCTGGCGCCAGACAGGCCGTCGCCGTGGGCCACCTCGATCGCATCGACGCCCGAGGCCTCGATCGCCTGGGCAATCGCGCGGACGTGGTCGATCCCGTACATGTGGCGCACGGCGTGCATCCCGTCGCGCAGGGTGACGTCCTGGATATAGAGCTTGTCGCCCGCTGCGACGTTGAACGTGCGGGTCACTGGGCCTTCCCTTCCTGCTTCATGCGGCGCTCGGCCATCAGTTCGCCCGTGGCCTTGGCCGCAGCGGTCATGATGTCGAGGTTGCCCGAATAGCTGGGGAGGTAATCGCCTGCCCCTTCGACCTCGAGCATGATCATCGACTTGATGCCGGTACACTCGCCCATGCCGGGGATCTTGAGCTTGTTGTTGTCGCCAAAGCGTTCGAACTGGACTTCCTGCTTGAGGCGGTAGCCCGGCACGTACTTCTGCACTTCGGCCACCATGTCCTCGACCGAGTGGCGGATCGCGTCTTCGCTGCCACCTTCGGACAGGGTGAACACCGTATCGCGCATGATCATCGGCGGTTCGGCCGGGTTGAGGATGATGATCGCCTTGCCCTTGGCAGCGCCGCCGACCACTTCAATCGCTCGGGCGGTGGTGCGGGTGAACTCGTCGATGTTGGCGCGCGTGCCGGGACCGGCCGAGCGCGACGAGACCGAAGCGACGATTTCGGCATAGTGAAGCTTGTCAGACACCCGCGCGACGGCCGCAACCATCGGGATCGTCGCCTGCCCGCCGCAGGTCACCATGTTGACGTTGGGCTGATCGAGATGCTGGCTCATGTTGACGGGCGGCACCGTGAACGGCCCGATCGCCGCCGGGGTCAGGTCGACCACCTGGATGCCATCGGCGCGCAGCGCGGCGTCATGCACCTTGTGGGCGTAAGCACTGGTGGCATCGAAGGCGATGCCGATTTCGCCATAGCAGGGCAACTTCTTCAGCCCCTCGATCCCCTCGTGGGTGGTGGCGATGCCATGCTCGCGCGCCATCGCCAGGCCTTCGCTGTTCGGGTCGATCCCGACCACCGCGGCCAGTTCCATGTTCTGGGGATACTTGATCATCTTCATCATCAGGTCGGTGCCGATATTGCCCGAACCGATGATCGCGGCCTTTACCCGTGCCATTGCTGTTTCCTTAGACAAACCGCGCTTCGCACGTCCCAATGCCGTGCAGCGTCATTTCAAACACATCGCCCTGCACCGCCGACTCCAGCGGGACGAGGCTGCCAGACAGGATCACGTCCCCGGCATCGAGCGTGACGCCATAGGCGCCCAGCGTATTGGCAAGCCAGGCGACGGCCTGGGCCGGATCGCCCTGCACCGCGCTGCCCAGCCCTTCGGACAGCGGCGCGCCGTTCTTGGTCACCGTGACATGCAGCGCGGGCAGATCGTGATCGCGCGGATCGGCGCGTGCTTCGCCGATCACGAAAACGCCGCAGCTGGCATTGTCGGCCACGGTATCGACGATCCCGATCTTCCAGTCGCGGATGCGGCTGTCGACGATCTCGAAGCACGGCGCGATGTAATCGGTCGCAGCCATCACGTCGGCGGCAGTCACCCCCGGGCCGTTGAGGCTGTGCTTCAGCACGAAGGCAATCTCGGCCTCGGCGCGCGGCTGGATCAGCGTGTTCGCGGCAATGTCGATCTCGCCCTTGATCCACATCCGGTCGGTCAGGAAACCGAAGTCGGGCTGGTGCACGCCCAGCATGTCCTGCACCGGCTTGGAAGTGACGCCGATCTTCTTGCCGATCACCCGCTCGCCATCCTGGCGGCGGCGGGCCAGCGCGCCGAGCGAAATCTGATAGGCATCGTCGATCGTCAGCGCGGGAAACCGCTCGATCAGAGGCACCACCGAGCGCCCATCGCGCAGCGCGGCATAGAGCTCTTCGGCCAGACGTTCATTCAGTCCGGCATTCGCGGCAGCGCTCACAGATAGGCTCCATCCTGATAGATCAACGGGGCGACCTCGTCGCGCACCTGGGCCTTGAGCACGCGCGCGATCACGATGCTGTGGGTACCATAGGCCAGCATGGCATCGATCACGCAGCTAAGGTTCGCCTGCGCCCCGCCCAGCGTCGGCAAGCCGTCATCGCCTTCGCGCCAGTTGCCGACCGAAAAGCGTTCTTCGTGCGGGCGCCCGCCGCCAAAGGCCGCCGAAACCTCTTGCTGATCACGCGACAGCAGGTTCACCGACAGCGGCGCGGTCGGCACGAGCAGCGCGTGCAAGGCGGTCGCGCGGTTGACGCAGACCAGCACGGCGGGCGGATCGACCGTCAGCGAGGTGACCGAGGTTGCCGCCATGCCGACCGGGCCATTGTCCCCCTTGGCCACGACCACCGTGACCGAGGCCGCCAGACGGCGCATCGCCGCGCGGAACTGGCCCGGGAGGTCGTCGGGAATGCTCGGATAGCCTTCAGCCACGCAGGAATTCCAGGCAATAGCGGTTGAATTCCTCGGCGCGTTCCACCTGCACCCAGTGGCCGGTGCGAGTGAAGGTCATGCAGCGCGCATCGGCGCAGCGATCGAGGAAATGCCGCGCGCCGCTTTCGGGGCAGAACTCGTCATTGAGGCCCCACAGCACGAAGATCGGCTGGGTCAGCTCACCCAGCCGCGGCCCCAGGTTGGGCGTGCGCATCCGCACCAGCACGTCCTTGGGCTGGGTCCGCGCCACGGCAAAGCGCTCCTCGACCAGCGCATCGGGAATGCTGGAGGCGAAATCGGGATGGACAAGGTTGCCGATCAGGCGGCGCTGCTCATCAAGGTTGAAGTCCGGGCCGCCAAAGTTCGACACCATCTTGGTGATGCCAGGCATCTTGAAATAGTCGGCCTGTTCTTCGATGCAGCCCGGCGCCATCAGGATCAACCGCTCGGCGAGTTCCGGATGATCGAGCGTCATCTGGATTGCCACGCCGCCGCCCAGCGAATTGCCGACCAGCACCGCACGCTCGATCCCGTGGGCGCGCAGCGCCTCGTAAAGCGAGTCGGTGAACAGCTGGAGCGTGTAGTCGATCCCCTCGGGCTTCGAGGAAGCGCCATAGCCGATGAGGTCGGGCAGGATCACGCGGTAACCCGCCGCCACGAACTGCGGCCAGTTCTGGCGGAAGTTGGATGCCCCCGAAGCTCCCGGCCCGCTGCCGTGGACGAACACCACGACCGGCCCGGCGCCTGCTTCCTTGAGGTGGATCTGATAGCCGCCGGCAACGGTATAGGTGGCTTCGGCAAGATCGGTCATGGTGTCGCCTTCCGTCAGACGAAGGGATTGAGCGGCGCGGCACCGAGCCGGGTGGCGATCGCTTCACCGGAACGGTTGTTGGGATCGTTAGCCACGTGCGCGCGGCCAGCGTGGAGATCGAGCCAGGGCTGGATGATCTCGCTGGTCATGTAGATCGCGCGGCCACCCAGTTGCTTGACGATATCGTCAATCAGATCGGCCAGGCGCCGCACGACGGTGCTCGACTGGTAGGCGAAGAACGTGCGCTTCTCCATCGGAATGGCCTCGCCGCGCTCGGCATAGCCCATCAGTTCCTCGAAGGTCAGGCGCAGGGTGGTTTCCATCTCGCTCTTCTCGGCGATCGCGCGGGCCAGAGCGGCCTGAAGGATGGGATCGTCCTTGGATGCCTTGCCGGTGTTGGTCGACACGCGGTCCTGCATGATCGCCATGCCGGCCTTGATCGCCGCCTCTGCGCCGCCGAACGCCGCGGTCGAAACCGACCGCACGAAGACCTGCGCCCAGGGCAGCGAATAGAGCGGCGCCGTGTTCGCTTCCTGCCCGGGGTTCTGGCAGAGGAACCCGTCGATCGAGCGGTGCGTGCGGTAATCCGGCACGAACACGTCATCGACGATGATGTCGTGGCTGCCAGTGCCCTGCAGGCCGAAGGTGTGCCAGGCGTCTTCATCGATCGCATAGTCACTGCGCGGCAGCAGAAACGTGCGCATTTCGGCCGGCGTGCCATCATCCTTGGGCGGACAGAACGCACCCAGCAGCACCCAGCCGCAGTGCGTCGAACCGGTCGAAAAGCCCCAGCGGCCCGAAAGGCGGAAGCCCCCGTCGACATGGGTTACCTTACCGACCGGCTGATAGGTCGAGGAAACGAGCATGTCGGCATCGTCGCCCCAGACCTCTTCCTGCGCTTCGGCGTGAAACAGCGCCATTTCATAAGGGTGGCACCCGACCACGCCGTACATCCAGCCGGTCGACATGCAGCCTTCGGCCAGCGCCTTCTGCACTTCGAAGAACACGTTGGGATGCATTTCATAGCCACCCCAGCGCTTGGGCTGGAGAATGCGGAAAAAGCCAGCCGCCTTCATTTCGGTGATCGTTTCCGCCGAGACGTTGCGGTTGCTCACGCATTGTCGCGCGCGCGCCTTCAACGTCGGAATCATCGCCTTGGCGCGTGCGATCAATTCGCCAGCGGTCGGCACGGACTGCGAACCGTCCATCGGCCGGGCAGCGGTTGCCATTCTCCCTTGCTCCTTTTTCTCGACTCAAGCTTGCCCAAACCGTGGGCTTCGTAATTTTTTTTATAGTTTGATACGCAAATCGTCAATTGAAAAGCCGTTTCGCTTCCGATAATGCGAATTTCGGACGCGGTTGATGCCGCGATTCAGCAAGTGAAGCTTTTTGGGGAGAAGGCCGCCTTGGCACAGGCGCTGCAAATCGACCTTACAGGTCAGGTGGCAATCGTCACGGGCGGCACACGCGGCCTGGGGCGCGCTGTATCCGCAGCACTTGCGGCAGCCGGCTGCCGGGTGATCGCATGTGCGCGCAACGCCCCGGAATCCCTGCCCGATGGTGTCACTTTCACATCCAGCGACATTCGCGATCCCGAAGCGGCCAAGGCGCTGGTCGATGGCGTCGTGGCCGAACATGGCCGCATCGACATCCTCGTCAACAATGCCGGTGGTTCGCCCGCCAGTCCGGCCGAAGCCGCCAGCCCGCGCTTCGTCGACGCCATTCTCAAGCTCAACCTGGTTGCCCCGCTCTATCTGGCCCAGGCCGCGCATCCGCACATGGTCGCGGCCGGCGGCGGCAGCATCGTCAACATCGCCAGCGTATCGGGCATCCGCCCTTCTCCCGGCACCGCCGTCTATGGCGCCGCTAAGGCCGGGCTGCTCAACCTGACGCAAAGCCTGGCCCAGGAATGGGGACCGGCCGCGATCCGCGTCAACGCGATCATCGCCGGGCTGATGAGCACCGAAACCGCCGAAACCACCTATGGCGATGCCGAAGCGCAGGCGGCGGTCGGCCGCTCGATGCCGCTGCAGCGCATGGGCACCGGCGAAGACATCGCGGGGGCCGTGCTGTGGCTGTGCTCCCCGCTTGCATCCTGGGTCAGCGGCGCGCGCATCAATGTCGATGGCGGCGGTGAGCGGCCCTATTTTCTCGATCTGGTAAAAGGGGCTCAGTCGTGATGAGTGTTAAGTCGCTGGGCTATGTAGTAATCGAAACGGCGCAGCCGGCCGAGTGGGACCGCTTCCTGACCCGGGTGGTCGGCGCGATGCGCGCACCCGATGCCAGCGATGGGGCCGCGCTCTATCGCATCGACGAGCGGGGTTTCCGCTTCCGCATTGAAACCGGCGCGGCCGAACGGTTGCTGGCCCCGGCTTTCGAAGTGGAAAGCGCCGCTGCCTATGAAGCCCTGGCTGAACGCATTGTCGCCGCAGGCCGGACCGTAGCCCATGCCAGCGCTGACGAAGCCGCCGCGCGCGGGGTCACCGCGATGTTCCGCACCAGCGATCCGGCTGGAAACGGTCTGGAATTCTATCACGGCGAAGCGCCGTGCAGCACGCCGTTCGTCTCGCCCCTGGGCGTGCCGCGCTTCATCACGGGCGAACTCGGCATGGGCCACGCGGTGCTGACGGCGCTGAACTTTGCTGAAACGGTCGAGTTCTATTGCGATGTCGTGGGCTTCGGCAAAACCGACATGCCGCGCTTCTATTTCAACGGCGGTCCGCCGGAAGATCCGGGCATGGGCTTTGCCTTCCTCCATGCCGCAAACGGACGCCACCACAGCCTGGCGCTGGGCGAAGGGCCGCCCCCGCCCTCGGGCTGCGTCCACCTGATGGTCGAGCTGCCCGACCTGATCGAGGTCGGCAAGGCGCATGACCGGATGCGGGCCGAAGGCTTTGCCGAATCCGCCACGCTGGGCCGTCACGTCAACGACGAGATGACCAGCTTCTATGTCCAGACCCCGGCCGGGTTCGACCTCGAGATCGGCTATGACGGCCTCGTCATCGATCCGGCCAGCTGGGAAACCACCCACCACGAACAGATCAGCGTCTGGGGCCACGTCTGGGCCTGGCAGGAAGCGCTGAAGAAGGCGGCGGAGTAGGATCACGATGCTCGACAAACGAATGACCCCGGCCGAAATCGTCGGCCAGCTGAAAGACGGGATGACGCTGGGAATCGGTGGCTGGGGTCCGCGGCGCAAGCCGATGGCGCTGATCCGCGAAATCCTGCGCTCGGACCTCAAGGACCTCACCGTGGTCGCCTATGGCGGCGCGGACGTGGGGATGCTCTGCGCTGCGGGCAAGGTAAAGAAGCTGGTCTTCGCTTTCGTCAGCCTCGATGCGATCCCGCTCGAACCGTGGTTCCGCAAGGCCCGCGAGGCCGGGCAGATCGACGTCCTCGAACTGGACGAAGGGATGTTCCAGTGGGGCCTCAAAGCCGCCGCATTCGGCCTGCCGTTCCTGCCCACCCGCGTCGGGCTTGGCACGGACCTCGCCGAACTGGGCGGGCTGAAGCACGTGCAGTCGCCCTATGATGATGGCGAAGTGCTGATCGCCATGCCCGCGCTCAAGCTCGACGCCGCCCTGCTCCACGTCAACCGCAGCGACTGGCGCGGCAACGTCCAGGCATTCGGGCCGGACGTGTTCTATGACGAATGGTTCGCCAAGGCTGCCGCCAAGACCTATGTCAGCTGCGAAGAACTCGTCCCCGCGATGGAAGATGCCTATCCGGACGATGCCCAGGCCAACGTGGTCGAACGCTGCTTCATCAGCGGCGTCACCGAACTCCCCTGCGGCGCGCATCCCAGCATGATGACCCCTGCCTATGGCTGGGACATGAAGGCCTTCAAGGCCTATACCGACGCGGCCCGCGACCCCGGCGACTGGAGCCAGGTCGCCGTGCGTTTCGTCGGCGCGAGCGAAGCCGAATATCTTGCATCCGTTGGCGGAAAGGAGGCGGTGACGGCCCTGCCGTTGCCGGTGTTCTGATGAGCGACAATTCGAACCTGAACCCGACCCCAAACGGTCCTAGCCTCGCCGAACTGTGCATCGCCGCCTGTTCGGAAGCGTTTCGCGGCAATGGCGAAGTTGTGGCGACCGGCGTCGGCCCGGTGCCGCGCCTGGCCGCCAGCCTGGCCAAGCTGACCCACACGCCCGAACTGATGATGACCGATGGCGAGGCCTATCTGGTCGAACAGCCCGTGCCGCTTGGCCCGCGCGGCGACTACAAGCCCCGCTTCGCCGGGCATCTGCCGTTCGGCCGGTTCTTCGACAGCGCCGTCTGGTCGGGCCGCCGCCACGCGATGGTTACGCCCACCCAGATCGACCGCTTCGGCCAGATCAACCTGTCGCAACTGGGCGGCACGCACAAGCAGCCCAAGACCCAGATGCTGGGCGTGCGCGGCTTTCCCGGCAACACGATCTACCACCCCAATTCGTTCTTCTTCCCCAGCCATACGCCGCGCGTGTTCGTGCCGGGCGAGGTCGATATGGTTTCGGGCGTGGGCTACAATCCGGCCAAGCGGATTGCCGGCGGCAACTTCTCGGCCGTCGACCTGCGGCTGATCGTCACCAACCTGTGCGTCATGGACTTTGGCGGCGCCGACAACGCGGTCCGCGTGATTTCACTGCATCCGGGCGTGACTTTCGAACAGGTCGAGGAAGCCACCGGCTTTGCGCTGGAACGCGGCGACATCCGCGAAACGCCGCTACCCACCGCGGAAATGCTGGAAATCATCGCCCGGCTCGATCCGCACAATATCCGCGCCGGGGTGATCAAGGACAACCCGCCCGCACTGGCCGCCGCCTGAGGAGCACCTGCCATGACCGATCTTGTTGCGCCCAAGTCCGTCGACATCACCTATGAGACCGAAGAGCCGGTCCGCTACGAAGTGATCGGCGCCGTGGCCTGGATCACGATGAACCGGCCCGGTTTCAACAATGCCCAGAACGGGCAGATGACCTATGCGCTCGACGATGCCTTCAATCGCGCCGTCAAGGACGACGCGGTGCGGGCCATCGTGCTGGCGGGCGAAGGCAAGCACTTCTCGGCCGGGCACGACATCGGCACGCCGGGCCGCGACCTGCATCACGAGTTCGACAAGCGCCTGATGCTGGCCCCGCACACCAACAAGCCGGCCGCCGAACTGCTCTACACGCGTGAGCAGGAACAGTACCTGGGCATGTGCCGCCGCTGGCGCGACATTCCCAAGCCGACCATCGCCATGGTCCAGGGCGCATGCATTGCGGGCGGGCTGATGCTGGCCTGGGTATGTGATCTGATCGTGGCCAGCGAAGACGCGTTCTTCCAGGATCCGGTCAACCCGCTGATGGGCATTCCGGGCGTCGAATACTTCGCCCATGCCTATGAACTGCCGCCGCGCGTGGCCAAGGAATTCCTGCTGCTGGGCGAACGGATGAGCGCCGCGCGCGCCGAACAGTTCGGCATGGTCAACAAGGTCGTCCCGCGCGACCAGCTGCGCGAGGCGACCGCCGCCTGGGCCAACAAGCTGGCCGGGCAGAACCGCCTGGGCAACTGGTTGACCAAGCAGTCGGTCAACCACGTCGAGGAACTGCGCGGCAAGCGCAGCGCGATGGACGCGGTGTTCCACATGCATCACTTCGCGCACGCCCAGAACGACCTCGTCACCGGAGATTCGATCGGCGGCGTCAGCGGCAAGTCGGCAGCTTCGGCCAACAGGTCGGAGGCCAGCAAAGCCTGATGAGCGACGCACTGGCCACTGCTCTTACCGCGCGGCTCGGCTGCCGCCTGCCGGTAATCCAGACCGCGATGGGCTGGATCGCGACGCCGCAGCTGGTTGCCGCGTCCGGCAATGCCGGCGCGTTCGGTTTTCTGGCCGGTGCGGTGATGAAGCCGGCCGAACTGGGCGAGGCAATCGCGCGGCTGCGGGACATGACCCCGCACGCCTTCGGGGTGAACTTCCATTCCTTCCAGGCTGGCGCGGCCGAGATCGTCGAGATCATCCTGGCCAATGCCGACCGGGTGCGCGCCGTCAGCTTCGGGCGCGGCCCGGATGCGAAGATGATCGGCCGCTTCCGCGATGCAGGCATCCTGTGCATCCCGACCGTCGGCGCGGTGAAGCACGCCGAAAAGATGGTCCAGCTCGGCTGCGAGATGATCACCGTCCAGGGCGGCGAAGGCGGCGGGCACACCGGCGCCGTGCCGACCACCGTGCTGCTGCCCCAGGTGCTCGATGCGGTGGACGTGCCGGTCGTGGCGGCGGGCGGCTTTGGCGATGGCCGGGGCCTGGCGGCCGCGCTCGCCTATGGAGCCTGCGGCATCGCGATGGGCACGCGCTTCCTGATGACGGCGGAAAGCCCTGTTCCGGCCGCCCCCAAGGCCGCTTACGTCAAGGCCGGGACCGGCGACATTACCGTATCGACCAAGGTGGACGGCATCCCGCAGCGGATGATCCTCAACCCGCTGCTGCGCCGGATCGAAGGTTCGGGCAAGCTGGCGATGTGGCTGCGCGCGATGGAAGCGGGCCTCGAAATGAAGAAGCAGTCCGGCATGTCGTGGGGGCAGGTGATTGCCACTGCGCGCGGCATGACGGCCCATGGCGAAATGCCGCTGGCACAGGCGATGATGGCTGCCGCCGCGCCGATGATGATCCAGCGCGCCGTGGTCTCCGGCGATGCCGAGCACGGCCTGATGGCCACCGGTGTAGTTGCCGGGCGGCTTAAGGACCTGCCGAACTGTGCCGAGTTGCTGAGCCAGATTGAAACCGAAGCGCGCGCCCGTATTGCCGCGCTGTGTGCGGGGAACTGAACCCATGCCGATTACCACTGAAATCAAGGAGCGGATCGCCGAAATCGTCTTCGACGTGCCGCCGGTCAACGCGTTCGACAGCGAAACCTGGATGTCCCTGCCCGCGATCATCGCGGCGGCGGCCAGCAATCCCGACGTCAACTGCGTGCTGATCCGCGCGGCGGAAGATTCGCGCGGCTTCTGCGGCGGGGTCGACATCAAGGAGATGCAGGCCCACCCGGAACGCATCACCGTGCTCAACCGCGGCAATTACCTGACCTTCAAGGCGATCCGCGATGCGGAAGTGCCGGTGGTCGTAGCGGCTCACAAGTTCGTGATCGGCGGCGGGATCGGTATCTGCGGCGCCAGCGACACGATCATCGCGGCGGACGATGCGTTCTTCTCGCTGCCCGAAGTCGATCGCGGGGCGATGGGCGGAGCCAGCCACCTCTCGCGGATGCTGCCGCTGCACAAGGTGCGCGCCGCGTTCTTCACCGGCGGCAATATCCCGGCTGAAGAAGCTTACCGCCTGGGTGCGGTCGAAAAGGTTGTCCCGCGTGCCGACCTGGTGGCGGAAGCCCGCGCGTTCTGCGCGGTCATCGCAGCCAAGAGCCGCAAGGCGCTGGTCATCGCCAAGGAAGCGCTCAACGGGCTTGAGCCGCGCGATGTCGATCGCGGCTATCGCTGGGAACAGGGCTTCACGCTCGAAATGTACATGCACGAAGACAGCCAGAAGAGCCGTGATGCCTTCGTCGAAACCGGCAAGGCGGCCAAGTTCTGATGCGGCTGGAATATACCCCCGAACAGCAGGCATTCCGGGCCGAAGTGCGCGCCTGGATGGAAGCCAACGTGCCCAAGGACCCGCTCGTCACGCTGGAATGCCGCGAAGGCTTTGACCAGCACGTCGTGTGGGAACGCACCCTTGCCAGCGGCAACTGGGGCATGGTGACCTGGCCCGAAGCCTATGGCGGGCGCGGGCTGGACCTGATCCAGTGGTTGATCTTCGAGGAAGAATATTTCCGCGCGGGCGGCCCCAACCGGGCCAACCAGAACGGCATCTTCCTGCTCGGCCCGACCATCATGGAATTCGGCACCGACGAACAGAAGGCCCGCTTCCTGCCGCCGATGGCGCGCGGCGAAGTGATCTGGGCGCAGGCCTGGTCGGAACCCGGCGCGGGCAGCGACATGGCCGCGATCCAGTCCAAGGCAGTGCGCGATGGCGATCACTATGTCATCACCGGGCAGAAGACCTGGTCGAGCCGCGCGGCCTTTGCCGACTGGGGCTTTGGCATCTTCCGCACCGATCACGACAGCAAGCGCCACAAGGGGCTGACCTTCATCCTGTTCGATCTGAACAGCCCGGGCATCACCCGCCGCCCGATCCGTCAGCTGCACGGCGACACCGGCTTTGCCGAGCTGTTCTTCGACGAAGTGCGTGTGCCGGTCGAGAATTGTCTCGCGGGCGAAGGCCAGGGCTGGAACGTGGCCATGGCCACCGCCGGGTTCGAACGCGGCCTCATGCTGCGCTCGCCGGGCCGCTTCCAGGCCACCGCCAAGCGGCTGGTCGAACTGTACCGCCAGCATCAGGACAAGGCCTCCCCTGCGGCGCGCGAAGCCGTGGTTCAGGCCTGGGGCGCGGCGCAGGCCTATGCCTACAACACCTATGCCGTGGCGGCGAAGATCATGGCCGGGGGCAGCATCGGCGCCGAGGCGAGCCTCAACAAGATCTTCTGGTCCGAGCTTGATCGCGCCATGCACCGCACCGCGATGCAACTGCTGGGCGCGGCGGCCGAGCTGAAGCGGTTTGACGATGGCCGCATCAACCAGTGGCTCGAAGGCTACATCTTCTCGCTCTCCGGCCCGATCTATGCCGGTTCGAACGAGGTGCAACGCAACATTACGGCCGAACGCCTGCTCGGCCTTCCTCGCGTGGGAGCGGGCTGATGGATTTCCGGTTTTCCGAAGACCAGCTGACGCTGGCGACGAGCGTGCGCAACTATCTGGCGGGCACGCATGGTCCTGAAGTGCTGCGGCGGCTTGACGAACAAGGCGCGCGCGACCCGGAGATCTGGCAGGGGCTGGTCGACATGGGCCTGACCGGGCTGCTGGTGCCGGAAGAGCACGGCGGGCTTGGCATGGGCCTGGTCGAAGCCGCACTGATCGCGGCAGAGTGCGGCCGGGCGTGCCTGGCCGAACCGCTGGTCGACACCGCCTTCGTCGGCGCGGCCTGGCTGCTCTCGCAAGGGCAGACGGACGGTGTGGCCGACGTGGTGGCCGGCACGCGCAAGCTGGCGCCGGCGCATGCGATCAATCCGTGGGTGGCCGATGGCGAAGGTGCGGCAATGGTCAGCGTCGATCCGCTGCGCCAGCTGACCGAGCGTCCGGCCTCCGTCAGCGACGATCCGCACCTGCTCAACCTCGGCGCGCTGATGGGCGCGGCGCAGCTCGTCGGCCTGGCCGACGCGATGCTGCACCAGGCGGTCGAATACGCCAAGATCCGCACCCAGTTCGGCCAGCCGGTCGGTGCGTTCCAGGGGCTGAAGCACCAGCTGGCCAGCTGCTCGGTCGCGATCGAATTCGCCAAGCCGGTGGTCTGGCGCGCGGCGCAGGCCATGCAGGATGGCCTTGCCAGCGCCGCCCTCCACGTCAGCCACGCCAAGCTTGCCGCAACCGATGCCGCGATGCTCACCGCCGAGACCGCAATCCAGGTCCACGGCGCGATGGGCTATACCTACGAGGTCGACCTGCACTTCTGGATGAAGCGCAGCTGGGCCCTTTGCGGAGCCTGGGGCGACCGCGCCTTCCATTACAACCGCGTCGATGCGGCAGTGCTTGGCGCCGCCCAGCCGATCGGTCCCGAACACACCTTTGCCTGAGGAACCCAAGATGGCCGAAGCCTATATCATCGACGCAGTCCGCACCCCCATCGGGCGCAAGAAGGGCAGCCTGGCCGGGGTCCATCCGGCAGACCTTGGCGCGCACCCGATCAAGGCGCTGGTCGAGCGCACCGGGATCGACGCCAACCTGGTCGACGACGTGGTCTGGGGTTGCTGCGACACCATCGGGCCGCAGGCCGGCGACATCGGCCGCACCGTGTGGCTGGTCGCGGGCCTGCCGCAGCACGTGCCGGGCACCACGATCGACCGCCAATGTGGGTCGAGCCAGCAGGCCGTCCACTTCGCCGCGCAAGGCGTGATGAGCGGGACGCAGGATCTGGTTGTCGCGGGCGGCAGCCAGGCAATGAACGCGATCCCGATTTCGGCGGCGATGCTCGCGGCGGAGCCCTATGGCTTCTCCAACCCGTTCAGCACCTCGCCCGGCTGGGTCGCGCGCTATGGCGACGGGATCCTGAACCAGATCAACTCGGCGGAAATGATCGCGGCGAAGTGGGGCCTGACCCGCGCCGAGATGGAAGCCTTTGCCGTGGCATCCCACCAGCGCGCGCAGGCGGCGGCCGACAATGGCTGGTTCGCCAATGAATTAGCGCCGATGGCCGAACTGGCGGCGGACGAAACCATCCGTCCCGGCACTTCGCTGGAAGGGCTGGCGGGCCTGCGCACCGTGCAGGAAGGCGGGATCATCACCGCCGGGATTTCGAGCCAGAACTGCGACGGCGCAGCCGCGATGCTGGTCGCCAGCGAACGCGCGGTGAAGGAACACAACCTGAAGCCGCGCGCGCGCATTCACCACATCTCGGTCCGCGCCGACGATCCGGTGTGGATGCTAACCGCGCCGATCCCGGCGACCGAATATGCACTGAAGAAGGCCGGGATGACCGTGGCCGACATCGACCTGTTCGAATGCAACGAGGCCTTCGCCTCGGTGCCGATGGCGTGGATGAAGGAGCTCGGTATCCCGCACGAAAAGGTCAACATCCATGGCGGCGCGATTGCGCTGGGCCATCCGCTGGGCGCCACCGGCGCGCGGCTGATGACCACCATGCTCAACGCGCTGGAACGCACCGGCGGGCGCTATGGTCTGCAGACCATGTGCGAAGGCGGCGGTCAGGCCAACGTCACGATTATCGAGAGGCTGTAATGGGTATTTGCGAAAACCGTACCGTCATCATCACCGGCGCCGCACGCGGCCTGGGCCGGGCCTATGCCCTGGCTTTCGCTGCCGAGGGCGCGAACGTGGTGGTCAACGACATCGGCACTTCGCTGAACGGCGAAGGGCGTGACACGAGCGCCGCCGATGGCGTGGTGGCTGAAATCATCGCCGCAGGCGGCAAGGCCATCGCCAACTACGAAGACATCACCGACTGGGACGCCGCCAAGCGCATCGTCGATGCCGCCGTGGCCGCCTTCGGTGACCTCCACGTGGTGGTCAACAACGCCGGGATCGTGCGCGACCGGATGTTTGTTTCCGCCACGCTAGAGGAATGGGACGCCACGATGCACGTCCACCTGCGCGGGCATTTCTGCCTCTCGCGCCATGCGGTCGACTATTGGCGCGCCAAGCAGAAAGCCGGAACCAACCCCGACGCGCGGATCATCAACACCTCTTCGGGCGCAGGCCTGCAAGGCTCGATCGCGCAGGCGGCCTATTCGACCGCCAAGGGGGGGATCGCCTCGCTCACGCTGGTCCAGGCGGCGGAACTGGGGCGCTATGGCATCACCGCCAACGCGCTTGCACCCTCGGCCCGCACCCGCATGACCGAGCAGGCCTTTGCCGAGAAGATGGCGACCGAAGGGCAGACCTTCGACGTCATGGACCCGGCGAACATCGCGCCGACCGTCGTGTGGCTGGGCAGCGCCCAGAGCGCGGACGTGACCGGCTGCGTCTTCGAACTCGAAGGCGGCAAGATCATGATCGAAGACGGCTGGCGCGAAGGTCCGGTCGTGGACAAGGGCGCGAAGTGGGAACCGGCTGACGTCGGCCCGGCAGTCGAACAGCTGCTGGCCGCGCGTGTGGCTCCGCGCAAGGTTTGGGGGACGGCATAATGGAATTCGCCTTTACCGACGAACAGCAGATGATCGGCGAGACGGCCCGCGCCTTCTTTGCCGAAAACGCCACCAGCGAACGCACCCGCGCGGCGATGGCCGGAAACGGGATCGACCAGGGCCTGTGGACTGCATTCTGCCAGGAACTGGGCCTGTCGGGCATCGGTATCCCGGAAAGCGCCGGCGGCGCTGGCCTCGGCATGGTCGAACTGGCGATCATCGCCGAAGCCGCGGGCGCACAGGTTGCCGCCCTGCCGATGCTGGGCTCGCTCGCCATGGCCGCCCAGGCGATTGCCGCTGGCGGCAGCGCCGCACAGCAGGCCGATCTGCTCCCCGCCCTGCTCTCGGGCGACCTGATCGCGGGCTATGTCCATGATGCCGCGCTGACCGCGAACGGCAACAGCCTGACCGGTTCGGCCGGGTTCGTCGCGCACGGCGCCTCTGCGGGCCTGTTCGTTGTCACCAGCAACACCGGGGCCTGGACGATCCGCGCCGATGCGCCGGGCGTCACGGTCACGCCGCTGACCACGATGGACCAGACCCGCCCTTACGCCCGCGTAACGCTGGCCGGGGCCAAGGGCGAACCGCTGGGCGATGCCCCCGCCGCAATTGCCGCCGCACACCGCGCGGGCTTCGTGGCCGTGGCCGCCGAAGCCCTTGGCGGGGCGCAGGCCTGCCTCGACCGCACGGTCGCCTATGCCAAGGAGCGCGTCCAGTTCGGCCGCGCGATCGGCTCGTTCCAGGCCTACAAGCACCGACTGGCCGACATGATGATCGAGATCGAGCAGGCCCGCTCGGCAGTCTACTGGGCCGCCTGTGCGGTAGATGAAGGGTCCGACGAAGCGGAACTGGCGCTCCATGCCGCCAAGAGCTTTGCCGCCGACACCTATTTCATGTGCGCAGGCAACCAGATCCAGCTGCACGGCGGGATCGGCTTCACCTGGGAACATGACGCCCACCTGTTTTTCAAACGCGCCCGCGCCATCCAGGCGATGCTGGGCGATGGCAACTGGCACCGCGAACGGATTGCCACGATGATTCTGGGAGACGCGGCATGAAGCTGGGATTTTCCGCCGCCGACGAGCAGTTCCGCGCCGAATGTGCCGATTGGCTCAACGCCGAGATGGCCGGTGAATTCCGGGACATCAAGGGCATCACCAAGCTGACCGCCAGCCCCGAACGCCGCAAGGAATGGGAACAGCGCCTGGGCGAGGCCCGCTGGGGCTGCATCGGCTGGCCCTCGCAGTGGGGCGGCCGCGATGCGACGCTCGCGCAGCAGGTGATCTTTGCCGAGGAATACGCCCGCGCCGGGGTTCCGGGCCGCGTCAACCACATCGGCATCGAACTGGCCGGGCCGACCATTCTGGCCTTCGGCACGCCCGAGCAGCAGCAGCGCTTCCTGCCCGGGATCGCGGCCGGCAAGACCATTTTCTGTCAGGGTTTCTCCGAGCCCGGCGCAGGCTCCGACCTTGCCTCGGTCCGCACCAAGGCGCGGCTCGAAGGCAATGAATGGGTGGTCAACGGCCAGAAGATCTGGACCAGCCTCGCCCATATCTCCGACTGGATCTTCGTCGTCTCGCGCAGCGAGGAAGGCTCGAAAGGCCCCAAGGGCCTGACCTTCCTGATGATGGAAATCGACCAGCCGGGGATCGAGATCCGCGGGATCAAGCAGATCAACGGCGATGCCGAATTCAACGAAACCTTCTTCACCGATGCGCGCTGCCCGGCCGATAGCCTGATCGGCGCGGTCGGCGATGGCTGGAAGATCGCGATGGGCCTGCTGGCCTTCGAACGCGGGGTTTCGACGCTCGGCCAGCAGATGGGCTTTCGCAACGAGCTGGACGAGATCATCGCCGCGGCCAAGGCCAATGGTGCGGCCAGCGACCCGCTGATCCGCCAGCGTATCGCCAAGGCCGAGATCGGCCTCCGCCTGATGCGCTATGGCGCGCTGCGGATGCTCTCGCAGACCGATCATTCCAAGATCGACGGCGCGGCGCTGACCTACAAGATCCAGTGGGCCAGCTGGCGCCGCAGCCTTGGCGAACTGGCGATGGACGTGCTGGGCCAGGCCGGTGAAGTGGCCGAGGGCGCAGAGTATGAGTGGGACACCCTGCCCAACTTGTTCCTCTATTCGCGCGCCGACACGATCTATGGCGGCACCAACCAGATCCAGCGCAACCTGATTGCCGAACGCGGGCTTGGAATGCCCCGCGAACCGCGAGGAGACGTGTGATGGCCGCGCCGATCCCGCCCTATCCGACCGGGCGCAACCTGCTGGCCGGCAAGACCGTGGTGGTCACCGCCGCCGCTGGCACCGGCATCGGCTTTTCCGCCGCCAAGCGCGCAGTGGAAGAAGGCGCGACCGTCCTGATGAGCGACTTTCACGAGCGCCGGCTGGGCGAAGCGGCTGACCGGATCGCGGCCGAATGCGGCCAGCGCCCGGCAACCTTCGTGTGCGACGTCACCAGTCAGGACCAGGTCGATGCGCTCCACGCCGCCGCACAGGCGCAGTTGGGCCATGTCGATGTGCTGATCAACAACGCCGGGCTTGGCGGCGAAGTCGATGTTGTCGCCATGACCGACGAGCAGTGGTTCCGCGTGCTCGACGTCACGCTCAACAGCGTGTTCCGCATGACCCGCGCGTTCCTGCCCGCGATGTATGAGCGCAAGACCGGCGCGATCGTCAACAACGCCTCGGTGCTGGGCTGGCGTGCGCAAAAGGGCCAGGCCCACTATGCCGCCGCCAAGGCTGGCGTTATGGCCTTCACCCGCTGCTCGGCGGTGGAAGCGGCCGAACACAACGTGCGGATCAACGCGGTAGCGCCCTCGATCGCGATGCACGCGTTCCTGGCCAAGGTGACGACCGACGAACTGCTGGCCGAACTTTCCGCCAAGGAAGCCTTCGGGCGCCCGGCCGAGGTCTGGGAAGTGGCCAACGTGATGATGTTCCTCGCCTCCGACCTGTCCTCTTACATGACCGGCGAAGTGCTGTCGGTCTCCAGCCAGAGGGCCTGACCATGGCGAAGATCTATGCCAGCCCGCGCGATCTGATCGGCCAGGAAGGTACGGCGCTCGGCCCGACCGAGTGGCTCGGAATCGAGCAGGACCGCGTCAACGGCTTTGCCGAAGTGACCGGCGATCACCAGTGGATCCACGTCGATCCCGAGCGCGCCAAGGACGGCCCGTTCGGCGGCACGATTGCCCACGGCTATCTGACGATGAGCCTCGTGAACTTCTTCCTGCCCGACCTGATCGAAGTGCGCGGCTTCAGCCACGCGGTGAACGTCGGCGCGGACCGGCTGCGGTTCCTGGCCCCGGTCAAGGTCGGCAGCCGCATTCGCGGGGTTGGCGAGATCGTCGGGGTGGAAGAGATCAAGGGCGCGATCCAGTCGGTCGTGCGCGTGACCATCGAAATCGAAGGCAGCGAAAAGCCGGCCTGCGTGGTCGATACGATCAGCCGCTATTTCCCGGAAGGTTAAGCCCATGCCGACGCCTGAACAGATGGAAGCCGCCGTCCACGCCTATGTCGCCGCATTCGATGCCGGGGACGCCGAGCAGGCGGTCGCGATCTTTGCTCCAGATGCGGTGATCGAAGACCCGATCGGCACCGCGCCCAAGGTCGGCGAAGCGGCGATCCGCGAATTCTATCAGGCGTCGATGGCAACCGGCGCAAAACTGGTGCTGGACGGAGCGATCCGCATTGCCGCCGCGCACGCCGCGTTTCCGATGCGGGTCATGCTGCAATGGGACGGGCAGGACACGACGATCCACGTGATCGATACCTTTGCCTTCGACGAGAACGGCAAGGTCAAGGAAATGAAGGCCTATTTTGGCCCCGGCAACATGATTGCCGGTTGAGGACAAGGAACTAATCCATGCGCGAAGCCGCCATCGTTTCCACCGCCCGCACCGCCATCGCCAAGGCCTATCGCGGGGCTTTCAACGATACCGAAGCCCCCGTCCTCTCGGCCCACGTGGTCGATGCCGCGCTGGAACGCGCCGGGATCGATCCCGCCCGCGTCGACGATGTCTACCTGGGCTGCGGCAACCACTGGAATACGCAGAGCTACAACCTCGGTCGGTTGACGGTCCACGCCTCGAAGCTGCCGAACGCCACCAGCGGCTTCACGCTGGACCGCAAGTGCTCTTCGGGCCTCAACGCCATCGCTCTCGCCGCCCGCGCGATCCGCTGCGACGAAGTGGACGTTGCGGTGGCGGGCGGGGTCGAGACGATCTCGATGACGCTGAACAAGTTCGCGCCTGCCTGGCGCAACCGCTCGCAAGCGGTGATCGCGGCCGATCCCTATGCCTACATGGCGATGATCGAGACGGCGGAGATCGTGGCCGAACGCTATGGCATCAGCCGCGAGGACCAAGACGCGTTTTCCGCGCTCAGCCAGCAACGCGCCGGCGCGGCGCAGGCCGCCGGACGGTTTGACACGGAAATCGCGGCCATCACGGTCGAAAAGTCGCTGAAGGACAAGGAAGGCAACGAAACCGGCCGCGAAACCGTAACCCTTACCGCTGACGAAGGCGTGCGCGGCGACACCACGGCGGAAGGGCTTTCGACCCTGCGCCCGGTGTTCAAGGACGGCATGGTCATCAAGGAAGGCCGCCACATCACGGCGGGCAACGCCTCGCAGCTGTCGGACGGCGCCTCGGCGCAGGTGATCATGGATCTGGACACCGCGCAGAGGGAAGGCCTGCCGGTGCTCGGCATCTATCGCGGCTTCCAGGTCGCGGGCTGCGAGCCTGATGAAATGGGCATCGGCCCGGTCTTCGCAATCCCCAAGCTGCTGGACCGCGCCGGGCTGAGCATCGACGATATCGGCCTGTTCGAAATCAACGAAGCCTTCGCCAGTCAGGCGATCTACTGCCAGCGCAAGCTCGGGATTGATCCCGACAAGCTCAACGTCAACGGCGGCGGGATTGCACTGGGCCATCCCTTCGGCATGACCGGCAGCCGCCTGGTCGGCCACGCGCTGATCGAAGGCAAGCGCCGGGGCGTGAAGTATGTCGTGATCTCGATGTGCGTCGCGGGCGGCATGGGCGCGGCCGGACTGTTCGAAGTCGCCTGAGATGACCGCCCCGCTGCCCCTGACGATCCCCCACGCGGCGGCTGAGGCCGCCCGGCGCTGGGGCGATGCCTCCGCGCTGATCGAGGGCGCGGAGCGCCGCACCTTCGCGCAGCTGTGGGACGAATGCCGCGCAGCAGCCTCCGCGTTGCTGGCGCGCGGGGTGCAGAGCGGCGACCGGATCGCGATCTGGGCGCCCAACAGCCGCGAATGGGTGGTGGCGGCAATCGCGGCCCAGACCTGCGGCGCGGCAATCGTGCCGCTCAACACGCGGCTCAAGGGGCGTGAGGCGGGCGACATTCTGCGCCGCACCCACGCCCGGCTGCTGTTCACGGTAACGGGCTTTCTCGGGATCGACTATCCGGCGCTGCTGGCGGGCGAAGACCTGCCCGATCTGATCGAAACCGTGCTGCTCGACCGCGATTTCACTGCCTTTGTCGCCACCGGCAAGGGCGCGCAGGATCCAGCCATCGACACCGCGCTGGACCAGCTGACGCCAGACCACGTTTCCGACATCATGTTCACCAGCGGGACTACCGGCGTGCCCAAGGGCGTGCTGATGACCCACGGCGGGATCGTTCCCCAGGTCGGGGTGTGGATCGGGAACACGGGGCTGGCACAGGGCGAGCGCTATCTCATCGCCAACCCGTTCTTCCATAGCTTTGGCATGAAGGTCGGCTGGGTTGCCTGCCTGGTTGCTGGCGCGGTGATGGTGCCGATGCCGCAGTTCGACGTGGCCGAGGCGATCCGCCTGATCGAACAGGAGCGGATCGCCTTCCTGCCCGGCCCGCCCACCATCTTCCAGATGCTGCTGGCTGAACACGAACGCCGCCCGTTCGACGTCAGCTCGCTGCGCGGTGGCACCACCGGTGCGGCGACAGTCCCCCCGGTGCTGATTGAGCGCATCCGCTCCGAACTCGGCATCCGCGACATCATCACCGCCTATGGCATGACCGAATGCGTCAACATCACCTCGTGCCGCCCGGGCGACCCGGTCAACCTGATCGCCAACACCTGCGGCGCGGCGATCCCCGGCAACGAAGTGATCATCGCGGGCGATGACGGGCGCGAACTGCCGCGCGGCGAAACCGGCGAAATCCTGGTGCGCGGGATCGGCGTGATGCGCGGCTACCTCGACGATCCGGCCGCCACCGCCGAGGCGATCGACACCGAGGGCTGGCTGCGCACCGGCGATGTCGGAACGATGGACGCGGCCGGCTATGTCCGGATCACCGACCGCAAGAAGGACATGTACATCTCTGGCGGGTTCAACTGCTATCCCGCCGAGATCGAGAAGCTGCTGGCCGCACATCCGGCCATCGGCATGGTCGCGGTGATCGGCGTTCCCGACGAGCGCATGGGCGAGGTCGGCAAGGCCTTCGTCGTGCTGCGCCCCGGCATGACGCTCAGCGCCGAAGACCTGATCGCCTGGTCGCGCGACAACATGGCGAACTACAAGGTGCCGCGCCATGTGGCCTTCCTCGATGAACTGCCGCGCAACGCCGCAGGCAAGGTCGCCAAGCTCGAACTTGCCTGAATGCTGCCGGCTGCGGCAGATGCTCAGTCCAGCTGGCTGGCGGCAAGCGCGGCCTCGATTTCGCGCAGATAACGGATCGCGCTTTCGGTCAGGCCGAGCAGGTCGTCCTTGGCCTGGTCGGTCACCGTCACGAACCTGCGCTCGTCGCGCCGGACCCACCCCCTCGCCACCAGCGCCTCGATCTTGCGGCGCACGGTTTCGCGCGGGATGCCGCTGTAATCGGCGATCGATTGCAGGTTGATCGCCGCTGGCTCGAGGGTATCGACCGAGCGTTCGACGAATTCTGCATGGCTCATCGCACTGGGCGCCTTGCGCGGGGTGAACGTGCGTTCGCCAATGATCATCAGGACCAGGAACAGGTCGAGATCGCCGCCGCAGGTGCGGCGGCATTCGACCAGGTGGCGCGTCAGTGCATCGACGTGCAGCGCGTGCGCCTTGCCGAAATTCCTGCGCAGCGCATCTTCGCTCATGCTGCCCCCCTTTCGTTACTACGCCCAAAATGGGCGACTGCCCGCCCATCGCGCAAGCCAAATGCGCTAATTTCCCAGGATCACCGCTAGACGGCGGGTCAAACACGGAACTTTGGGAGCCAGGAACCATGAACAAGCCGCTCGGGACGCTCGATATCTTTTCGCCCGAGGCCTATCTCGACGAGGTCGAGGTTGCTCGCCGCTGCAAGGAACTGCGCGCCCTTGGCCCGGTCCTGTGGGTCGAGCAGGAGCCATACCGGCCGTTCTGGGCCGCGCTGCGCCGCGATGTAATCATGCAGGTCGAGCGCGACAGCAGGACCTGGCTGGCTGCCCCGCGCCAGACCCTGATCCCGCGCGACATCGAGGATGCGATCATTGCCCAGTGGGGCGTGCGGACCGGCCCGGTGCGCACCCTGCTCGACATGGACGGCAGCGATCACCGCGATCACCGGGGCCTTACGCAGAGCTGGTTCAATTCCGCCTTTCTTGACACCCTGCGCGAGCGCATGGCTCGGCTGGCGCGCGAATATGTCGACAAGCTGGCAGCGCTGGGCGGTGAATGCGATTTCGTCGAAGAAGTCGCGGTGCCCTATCCGCTGATCATGATCACCTCGATCCTCGGCCTGCCCGACAGCGACGCCGACCTGGTGCTGCGGCTTACCCAGGAACTGTTCGGGGCGCAGGATCCCGAACGCCAGCGCAGCGGCGAATTTGGCCAGGACGTGGTCATGGAATTCTTCGGCTATCTTGCCCGGGTCGTCGCCGAACGCCGCGCCGAACCGCGCGACGACCTGATGTCGGTGGTTGCCAACGCCACACTGCACGATCAGCCCCTGCCCGATATGGATACCCTGTCCTATGGGATGCTGCTGGCCGCCGCCGGGCATGACACCACCAGTTCCTCGGTTGGTATCGGCATGATGCAGCTGGCCCGCAATCCGGAGGAATTCGCGAAGCTCAAGGTCGATCCCGGGCTGATCGCCAAGGCCGCTCAGGAAATGTTCCGCTGGGCCACCCCGGTGCGCCATTTCATGCGGACCGCCGCCGTCGACACCGAACTGGCCGGGCAGCCGATCAAGGCCGGGGAAAGCGTCTGCCTGATGTATCTTGCCGCCAACCGCGACGAGGACGCCTTTCCCGATCCTGACGCGTTCCGGGTCGATCGCTCGCCCAACCGGCACGTCGCCTTTGGCTATGGCGCTCACCATTGCCTGGGCAGGATCCTTGCCGAAATGGAAGTCGAGGCGCTCTTTGCCGAAATCGTTTCCCGGGTTGACAGCATCGAGCTCGCCGGAACACCGGAATGGGTCAAGACCAACCACACCGGCGGGCTTAAGCACCTGCCGATCCGCTACCGCATGGCACCGCGAGGCTGACCGTCTCCTCGCATGGCACACTGGCATGCCCCGGGAAGCATTTGACCGATGCGATCCGGTCAAACCGGTCGGAATCGTGACCGCTCAGAGGTCATTGCCAGGTTCAAATGCTGCGCCGGCAGCTCCACCGAACCGGGTCGGGCCGGGCCGTGCTCGTCTGCTCAAGCGTCCGGTTTGGCCGACAGTTCTTCGAGCAGATCGACCAACAATTCGGGATGGCTGGACGTCAGGAATTGGCCGCCGTCGGGTACGCACCGAATTTCGGCGCGGGGCCACTTTTGCGACCAGTAATTGAACACTTCCTCGAAGGCGTAATGGTTGTCATGCTCCCCCTGCACAATCATCACATCTTCCGACACCAACGGTGCGAGCGCAAAGAGGTTGCGGGAAACCTGCATCTCCTCGATGATGGCGCCCTCCAGATTGCCCGTGGCGAACGGCCGGATCGCGCGGAACCGGTCGCGGATGAACTGAGGATCCTCGCATAGCTTCTCGTCGGGCGGGCTACCCTTGCAGATGTTGCGCGTCAGCCGTTCCATGCGGTCGAGCGAGAACTGCGGCGTGACGACGCGGAAATAGAACTCGACCAGCTGTGGCGAGCGATAGAACGCTTCCTTGATGACGCCGACAATCCCGACCCGGCGCCCTGAATCGTTCGTCGGAGCACTGGGGGAAGTCAGCAGGACCGGCCCGATCCTGTCGCCAAGCGACTGCTTGAGCACGGTGACGAATTGCCCGGCACGGCGGGCGATCACGGCGGCCTTTCGGATCTTGAGGCGATTCAAGACATTCGCGGTGTCGATCACGGCCTGTTCGAAGGGATTGGCCAAGGATATGTTGCCCGGATGAGTTTGGCCGAAACCGGGACGGTCGATGGCAATCGGTCGCCACCCAGCGGCCTGCAGGCGCATTACCATGGCCCGCGGGATCGAGCGGCAGGTCCAGTTGCTATGAACGATCAGCACGGGCTTGCCCGATACCGGCCCGTAATCGCTCCAGGCAATGATCTGGTGATCGTCCGCGCGCGGCAGGAAGCGGGTCGGTTCGATCAATGGGTCGAAGAAGCCCAGCGGGCCTTCGGTGGGCCGCGCGAGGAACCGGAGCACCTGCGCTTCTACCCAGATGCGCGACAGCCCGGCCGCGGAATTCACTTCTAGGGCCAGGAAAATTTGCTCGAGCTCCTTCTTGACCACGGCCGGGCTGATCCGCATCGCCCTGGCGGTTGCTTCGCGGTTGATGCCTTCCGTAATCAGTTCGCATATCTGGCACTGGCGAGTGGTCAGCGGCAGCCAATCGGCGAGTTCGGCGGCATTGCCGAAATGGGCTGGCAGCATCCCGAAGGAGCATTCGACGATCCGCCTGACGAGACCGGGTAGATTCGGCACCCCGACCCGCCGAGCCGCATCGGCCAGGGCTTCCCGCACGGTTGCATAGGACAGCCCGAGGTCGGCAGCTGCGGTTCTCCCATTCTCGCCACGCGCGATGGCGATGACGACGCGCTGCTGCAAACTACTTAGCCCGAAACTATCAGCAGAGGCTTCCAGTGCGCGCGAGCCAACCGTCGCATTTGCGCAAATCAGCAGCCGGCTGTCAGGATTGTTCAACAGCGCTTCGCGCACCGCTATGGGCAGGTTCAACTCGATCGCCGCCTGGTTCCCAAGGCACACCGCACGCAGGCCGACACGACCACCCCAGCGCAGGAACAGGATGCGGCTGGTATCGACAGCGCCCGGCAACTGTTCGAGCAACTGCCCGAACGGCAAGCCATCAGGCCAATCGTCGGGACAGACTTCGCTGACCAGGGTTCCGTCAGGTCGAAACACGAAGACCGCAAAGGAAGCGATCGAGGGAATTGCACTGGCTGAACCTGCGCCAGTTCCTTCCTGTTGCAGCACGGCTTTGGCAAAGGCATGGGGGTCGGCGCGGATTTCCTCAAGATACTGCTCTGGATCGTCCAGCAAGTTCTGCAAGGCCGGCTTGAACAATAACCTTCGCACGCGATCCAACCCACTCCTGTTGCAACCTGTGAATAGATCGCCTCGGCCATTCCGATCGATAAGAAAACACCAGATCGGCAACAATACCCAACAAAAGGCGATGTCACCCGCTTCAGGCCAAACTTATTGATCGGGTTGTCCCGACGGTCGGATGCTTTTGCAGGGAGCTTGTGTGACTTTGGCTGCGCAGACGGAATTGCTGGCTTTCGCGATCACGGTCCCGACCGCTCTGGCCAAGTTCGGCACTTTTGAAAGGATCGAGAAATGATGCGCAAGACAGCAATCGGGTTGGCCCTGTTTGCCGCTGGTGCAATGGCGGGTGTCGCCTATGCCGGTACGGCAGTGACTGGCTCGGGAGATTCCCCGGCTGCAGCCATGAACGATGCGAATGCCCGGGCTCGCGAAATGTCGCAGCAGCGCTGGGGGCGCTCCTCCTGCATCACGCTCGCGCGCTATGAGCAATGCCGCAAGGACCAGTACGGATACTGGATCTGTACGGCCTATGTGAACAACGAGGCGGGTAGCAGCTGCTAAATTCCGGCCCGATCAACCATCCCATCAACAGTCAATTGCGAGGCACGAAGATGAAACTCAAACCACTTGCTTACGCCTGTGCCGCTGTGGCGTTTGCCATTCCTGCAGCGGCACTTGCCTGGACCTCGACCGCGCAGGGCACCGGCCGCAGTGATGCCGAAGCCATCGCCCAGGCCAAGCGGTCGGCACAGGACATGGTCAACAACATCAACAACCGGACGATCCGCGCCTATCACACGATTACGGGTTATGGAGATCCGAGCTGCGAGCCGGCTGACTATGGCCGCGTTCGGACCTGCTGGGTCGACGTTTACATCACCGAAACGTCAAAGTGAGGAAGTTGGGCAAAGGCGTGCCCGAACGACCGGCGCGCCTCGCCCAACTCTCCAAGCGACTTGAGCACGCTACCGCGAAAATGCTGACGTCGAACCGAACGGCACGTGCGGGCAGACCCAATCGGTTTGAAGTCAGCCGTTCCGACGCTTGAACCCCTATCCCGCTTCTGGAGGCATGCGCATGCGCTTCGAAAAGACAGCAATCTCCAAGGCAATTGCCCTGCTGGCGCTTCCCACCGCGCTGAGCGCATCCACGTCCGCCTTTGCTCAGGCGCAGCAAACGCCTGAAAATGCCCAGAAGTTCCTCGAATTGATTATCAAGCAGGGCGCGACGAAGACATATGCGAATGCCAGCTTTCGGCGCTCGATGGATTCAGGCTGGAACTGCGACGGGATGTCGGAATGCTATTTCGAACAAGAGAAGCATGGAACGCTCTACTGGGTAAGCTCGACGGACAAATGCATCACTAACCTCCAGGTCTACCTCACGGAGGCCGGTTGGCGCGGCGACCATTCCTGGATCAACGCGCAAACCAATCCGGTTCCCGTTACGATTTACTGGGCCAACGTCTCCGCATCAAAGACTGATGGAAACAACATCTATCTGTCGGGCTCGCCGCCGATCAAGTCGCTAACCTTTGCAACGCCGGAAGTCGCCAGCCGCGTCAACACTGCGATCAACGTGCTTCTGAAGGCTTGCGATCCCACGACGGGAACCGGTTTCTGAGCCCACGCGATTACGACGGAAGAGGAGAGATCAAAATGCGTGAGATTTTCGGTAAGGCTCTCATCACCCTTTCGGGCGCTTGCCTGCTTTGCAGCCCGGCGCTTGCCGACGATTCTCCGGCGCTCGCAAACTGGAAGCAATGTGCCGCAAATGTCCGCAAGGATTACCCTGTTCCGCCCGGAAACGTCGAGCAGCAGAAGATGCTGATTGAAGAGGAATGCGGTCCACGGCCCGCGCAGTAGATGCCCGCCAATCCACGCTGACGGGCGTCCCGACAATAACCGGCCCGCAGTTTGGGGCCTGCAGCGCAGCCTGGGCGAGGAGGAGACGCGGCTGATCGGGCGCACTTCGCCGCCCTTGGCGCGCATTTCGCCCCAGAGATAGGCAGGCGACGATCCGGTGGCCTTCGCCCTTGCCGGTTCAGGTGCGATAGGCATCGATCAATCGTCGACCTGGCTATCGTGCGCGATGCTGCCGGGTTCAGCGAGGAACACATCGAGCCAGACGCCTCCCCCGACATCGAGCGCCCGGCCCGGCGGATCTTCCATGTGCAGTTTCCGGGCCACGACAATCAGGAGGCACAGATGATCCATGCGCCTGGATTACGCTTCGTAATTCCTTGCCGCGAAGACCATGCACAGGCCTGCCAACAGGGGAGTCACCGCGATCAGCAACATCGAGTAACGAATGGCCGCGTCGCCCAGTCTTGGTTGCAAGGCATCGTTGATCAATCCGACCGCGGTGGGTCCGATAGCGTTGCCCAGAAAGCTGGCGCCAAGCAGGATCATGGCAATTGCCAATGCCCGCTGATCCACGCGGACCACGTGGGTGACAGCGGCGTATATCGGTCCCTGATGGATCAGCGTGAAGAAGCTGGCGGCAGCAAGGCCGACAAACCACACCGGTCGGCTTTCACCAAGCAGCAGCAACGCCTCGGCAGGGCCCGCCGTCATGCATGCCAGCGCAGGAATCAAGATCTGCCAGGCCGGCCGGCTTGCCGAAATCCGGTCGATCAGCAGGCCGCCAAACAGGATCCCGGCAGCCGAGACCACCCCTCGCACCGGACCGACTATTCCAGCAACTTCGCCAAGGCTCATGCCATGCACCCGAGTGAAGAAGGTCGGTGTCCAGGCTCCTGCTGCCCAGACATTGGCACCCATCAGGGTGACGCCCACGAACAGCCAGACGTAGCAGCGATTGCGGAACAATTCCGCAATGCCGCGCATTACCGCACGTGCCGACCCTTCGAGGCGCGGCGGACTGGCGATGGTTCGCGCCGGCTCGCGCACGGCAAGCAGCAGGACCGGCGCCAGCACCAGCCCGGGCAGCCCCATTGCAATGAACATGGTGCGCCAGCCATAATGCTGCGCAATCCAGCCCGCGAGCGGGAACAGCGCGATGAATGCTATCGAATTGGCTGTCCCGAAAATTGCCATGGCAAGCGGACGACGAGACTTTGGGAACAGATCGGCAATAATCGAATTTGCCGGAGGCAGGGCTGCCGCCTCACCGGCGCCCAGCAACAAGCGCGCGGCCGCTAGTTGCAGGATCGAGCTTACGTACCCCGTGGCGATGGTCATCAGGCTCCAGAATGCCAGGCCCGCAGCGACAATGTTGCGCCGGTTGGCGCGATCGGCCAGCCACGCAATCGGCAGCCCGATCAACGAATAGAGCAGCACGAAAGCCATGCCGGAGACGAGCCCCAGGACGGTGTCGGACGATCCGAACTCCCGCTTGATCAGCGGCAAGGCCAGACCGAGCAGCGACCGGTCAAGATAGTTGAATACCGACATAAGTGTCAGAATTGCCAGCGGGAAAGTCGCACGCCAGGGCCAGCGCTGGTCATCTGGGAAAACGTCCGGTTCGGTCATCACGAGAGGTATCCCAGCTCTTGTGTCAGGCGATGATCGGCGTCGATGCGCTCGCCGCGTTCGGCGAGGACCCTCGGTCGATATACGAGTTCGGATCGAAGCCACAGCCGCAGCAGCTTGCGCCGGTTTGCACAAACATCTTGAAACGCGGTCCGGCCATGCAGCCATGACCAGTTATGCCAGAACAGAATATCGCCGGGTTCCAGCATGAACCGGCGGCGTTCAGCAAGCTCGGCCGCAACCGCGCGCAAGCGATCGAGCGCCTGGACCAGCGCGTCCGGCAAAGGCTCGTTGCGGTGCAGCGCGGCCATCCGCATGAAATATCCGTTCCAGCAGATCAGGTTGCGCGCGTCATCAAACAGAACCGGGATCCTGTCCGCGCTTACCGGATGATCCGATTGCAGCACCGGGTTGGTGCCGAAGTAATAGCCCTCGCGCAGCGCCGCCATGCACTCGCCATGGCTGGACAGTATTTGCGCATAGAGCGCATCGGCCCCGACCAGGAAGCTCTCTCCACCGCGCGCAGCAGGTCGGACGCAGGCCAGCGCCAAAATGTCATGCAGATCGGTGTGGCCCTGCAATTCGTCGTCGGAATGGGTTCCACGGGCCTGCACGTCGGCCGGATCGTGCTCGACCCGCGCGACCATCTCGCCGCGGGGTGACTGGATCGAGGCTGTGCCCAGCCAGCCGCCAAGCGCCAGTAGCGCCCGTTCAAAAGCTGGCTCGCCGCATCGGTTGGGGTCAAACCCCTTCAGCAGGATCGCGCGCGGGCCGTCGGTGAAACAGGCGATGAGATCAGCGCGCAATTCTTCGGTGGCTGAGCCGTCGGGTTCGGCAGACAGCAGGGCTGCGGCTTCCTCAGGGGTTATTGCGCGGTGCGCCAATCCCGCCGGAGCGCCACTCAAAGCCGCGATGCCCTGGTTTCGGCACAGGTGATGAACTCGATCAAGGCGGGCTGCCCTGCCCGCGTTGCCGCAATGCCGCGCTCGATAGCGGCGCGGATATCCTCCGGTCGGGTCACCCGCTCGCCATAGCCGCCAAGCGCAGTGGCGAAGTCCGCGTAATTGCCGGAGATGTCGGTTGCCCTAAAACGTTCGGTCGCAACCGGCATCTGGTCAAGTTCGATCGCCATGGCCGAATTGTTGAGCAGGATGGAGAGGATCGGCAACCGCTCGCGCGCGGCGGTTTCGAAGTCCATCCCGGTAAAGCCGATTGCCGCATCGCCCCAGACGTTGATGCAGAGCTTGTCCGGACAGGCCAGTTTCGCGCCCATCGCCAACCCCAGGCCATAGCCAAGCTGGGTCGACTTGCCCCAGCCGATGTAGCTTAGCGGGGTAATGCACTTCCAGAACGGGGTCAGTTGATCCCGCGGGCTGCCGGCGTCGTGGGTGATGATCGTATTGGCAACATCGACCGAGCGCTGAAGCTCCCATAGCACGCGATAGGAGCTAAGCGGCGCGGCGTCGCTTTCAAGCAGTGGCAGCCACTGGGCCAGCCAGGCGGCTTCGACGTCGGCAATCTCGCGCGCGGCCGGTTCCGGGTCGCGCGGTCCGGCGATCCGCGCCCGGCAGGCCTCGATCAGCGCAGCCAACGTCAGCTTCGCATCGCCCGCCAGGGCCAGTTCGCAGGGAACGCCCTTGTTGAAGTCGGCAGGATCAAGGGTCGCGTGGATCACCGGCACATGGCCGGGCATCGACACGCCGAACGCCGTTTCGGAAAAGCTGCAACCGATCCCGAAGATCAGATCGGCATTATCCAGGAAGTGCCGCAACTGGCCGGGGATTGCCGCTCCGCCAGAGCCCAGCGCCAGCGGATGGGTCTCATCAAAGGTGCTCTTGCCTTCAAGGCTGGTCGAAACCGGCGCGGCAAGCAATTCCGCCAGTTCGCGCAGTTCGGCGTAGGCATTGGCCCAGTGGACCCCCTGCCCAGCGTGGATGACCAGGCGCCGGGCCGCAACCAGTCGGTCGGCAACGGCGCCAATCGCCTCGGGATCGGGCGCAAAGCGGGTGGAAACGACCGGGGAATAGACCAGCGGTTCGGGCAGTTCCTCGCCCAGCACGTCCCACGGCAGCTCGACCAGAGCGGGACGCAGCCGACCATTGCGCAGCGCGGTAAAGGCGCGGCGCAGAACGGCCCCGGTATCTTCCGCGCGCAGGATCGGCTCGGCAGTCTTGGTGATGTCGCGCATCGAAAGGCACGCGTTGTAGTTATCGGGCACATGCGCCAATCGCCGTGCATAGCCTTGCGGCAGGACCAGCACCGGCACGCTTTCGGAGTAGGCCTGCGCGACCCCGCCATAGGCATTTTCGGTACCGGGGCCATGCTGCATGGCGAAGACCCCCAGCCGCTTGCCGCGCGACATGCGCGAATAGGCATCGGCCATATGCAGGCCGGTCCGCTCCTGGCGGACGATCACGGTCCGAATGCCCCGCGCCGCAGCCGTTTCGAGGACGGCATTGCGCGGGTAGCCGAAAATGACCTCGATGCCTTCGCGCTTCAGGATTTCGGCGATCGCCTCACTGACTTTCATCGTGCCCGCCGCTTACGCTTCGCCCAGGCTGGCAACCCCGAGCGGACGCTCACCGACTACCGTGGTGCGGATCAGGTGGCGGCGCTCGAACTTGAAATCGTGGATCCCGCGATGAAGTGTAAAGCGGTTGTCCCAGACAATCAGCGTGTCCTTCCGCCACTTTACCCGGCAATGGTAGTGGAGCTGCTGTGCCAGGCTCTGCAGGTAATCGAGCAGCGCGCGGCTTTCAGCCTCGCTCCAGCCGACGAAGCGCTTGAAATAGGCCGTGTTGGCGAACAGCGCCCGGCGCCCGGTTTCCGGATGAACGCGCACGGCCGGATGGATGCTTTCCAGCTGGTCTTCGGAAAAGTTGTGGCTCTCGCGCAGGCGCAGCCGCTTTTCGGGTGCAAGTGCTTCGTTCTTGGCCCAGATATCCTTGCCCGAATAGACGATCTGCAGCCCGTCGACGAGCGCCTTCATCCCGTCAGAAAGGTGCTCATAGACAAGGTAAGCGTTGGAAAAAGCGGTGTCGCCGCCCCATTGCGGGCATTCCAGCGCCCGCATGACGATGCACTTTGGCGGCGTGGGCAGGAACGGACTGTCGGTATGAAAATGCTCGAAGCTGGGTACAACGTTGACCGGCTCGTGCGCTTCGCGGCGGACCTCCTGCATTTCGCGGTCGCCGCCATAGGTCGGCGCCTGGGGCAGTTCGGTCAGATCGCCAAAGTGCCGCGAAAAGACCTTGTGCTGTTCGGGCGTTAGATCCTGATCGCGGAACACGATCACGAGGAACTGTTCGAATGCCAGCATGATCTCGGCCAGGGTTTCGGCATCGAGCGGTTCGCGCAAGTCCACGCCCGAGATTTCGCAGCCGCAAGCCCCGCTGATCGGCTCAACCGAAATCCGCCGGAATTCGGGCATCGGCAGCCCCGCAACGATCGGCACGCCGGTCTGGACCGGATGAATATAGGGGGTAGGTCGGCTGGCCATGGGAGGCTCCTTGCAATTTGGAAACGTGCGGCTTCGGGCGGCCGCTGAAGCGACCGCCCTTGCCCCTCATCAGAAGCGGCGCTTGACCGATACCGCCCAGGTGCGCGGCTCAGCCGGCGTGGCCTGGATCGAGTTGGTCGAGCCGCGATTATCGAAGATGTCGGTGTAATAGAGCTTGTCGGTAAGGTTGCGGACCTCAACCGAAAGTTCCCATTCGCGCTCGGGAGTGGCAAAGGTTAGCCGGGCATTGACCAGGGTGTAGCCCGGAACCAGGCCGAAGATGTCCTTGCCGCCGGTGGTTGCATCGACATTGTTCGAATTGCGGTTGAACGCGTCGATATGCGATACGTCGACCCGCGGGGTAAGCGTGGAACCGCCCGGCAGGCCGAGTTCGTACTGCGCCGAAATGCTCCACTGCCAGGGCGAGATGTACTGCCCCTTGTCTTCGGTGCCGATCCCGGAATTGGCGGCAGCCGCGCTGATGCTGTCGTAGTGGAAGTTGAGATAGGCCAGCGATCCTTCGATCGACAGGCCCTGAACCGGGCGCCAGGCCAGTTCGGCTTCGAAGCCCTTGATCGTTGCGTTGCCGGCGTTGAGCGGCAGCGCGCAGGGCGCGGCCGGCGCACCGCTCAACGGGCAACTCGAAACCGATACCAGGATGCCGTTGTACTTGTTGATGAAGGCCGAGGTGTTGAATCGCACCGTCCGATCGAACAGATCAGTCTTGATCCCGGCCTCGTAAGCCTTGAGCGTTTCAGGATCGTGCGGCAGTGCCTGCTGTGGGAAGAACGGCCGCGGGTTGATGCCGCCGCCGCGGAAGCCCGTCGCGAACTGCGCATAAGCCATCACTTCTGGCGAGAAGCGATACTGGGCACCAAGGCGATAGTCGACGCGGTCACCGGAGAACTTGCCGACCAGACCGTTGAGCGGGGCAAGCGAAGCCGGCACGGCCCCGCCGGAAGCCGAACCGGGTACGCCGAAGCGGCCATAGGTAAAGGTCTTTGACTGGTCCGTGTAGCGGATTCCGCCGAGGAAGGTCAGGTTCTCGACGGGTCGCACTTCGAGGTTTGCAAATGCCGCCTTGGTGGTCGCCGGGATGACGTCGTCCTCGATGAACGCCAGCGTCGTCAGCGTGATCCGCGCGTTATAGCGGCTGCGCTTGTGGAAGTAGAAACCACCGACCGTCAGGTTCGCAATGTCACCCAGCTTGGCCGAAACGCGCACTTCCTGGCTGAACTGGTGGTTGTAGACCCGGTTGGACTGCATCGTCGGCGTAAACGGCGAGCCATCCCCCGATGAATAGGTGCCGTCGAACTCGCGGTAAGCCGTGATCGAGGTCAGGTTGACGGCGTCCGACAGCTCGACATTGAGCGTGCCGGCAATCCCCCAGGTGTTGAGTGCGCTCTTGAGCGGAGCGCTCCACGGAGCCGAACCGTCACGCGGGGCGATATCGGTGTAGTTCTCGTAGCTGATGTAGGGACTGTTGCTGAAGGCATCCTGGGCAAAGGAACCGTAAGGCGAATAGGCGATATAGGGCGAGCCAGTGGCTGTGCCATAGACGTTGCCGTTCAGGACATAGGCTGCCGATGGGGGCGTCGCGACGCCGGTGTTGGTTGCGCCGGGGTTGGCCGGACGGCCAACATAGAGCAGCGTCGAGGGCGCGACTTCGCTATCGTCCCGGGTCAGATCGGCCGAAACGTCGAGCGTAACCCTGCTCGAAGGCGTCCAGCGCAGCGCCAGGCGTCCGGCAACGTAATCCTTGCCGCCTTCGGTGCCGAGCTTGCAGTTGGTGCCCTGAACCGAGCTGGGGATCGTGCTGGCGGGATGGGTGCAACGATAGTCGTAGCGCGTGACATAGCCGTCCTTGTGGACTGCCGCCCCGGAAAGGCGCGCGAACAGCGTATCGGGTGCGAGCGTGAAGTTCGCTGCCCCGCGCAGTTCGACGCGGTTGTAGCTGCCGTAGGTCGCCGACAGATAGGCATCGTGCGAGCCATCGGGCTTCTTCGAATAGAGCTTGATCGCCCCGCCGATCGAGTTCTGGCCGGCCAAGGTGCCTTGCGGGCCGCGCAGGATCTCGACCCGGTCAAGATCGACCAGGTTGAGCAGCGAGCCGTGCATGGTCGGCAGATAGACGTCGTCGATATAAAGGCCCACGCCTGGTTCGAGCGCGAAGCTGGTGTCGCGCTGGCCCACGCCGCGAATATAGGCGACCACCGAAGGCCCGAAGGTTGCCGCGCCTTGTCGCAGGGTCACATTGGGCGCGTTGTTGCCGACATCGGCCAGCGAGGTCTGGCCGCGCCGCTCCAGCGTTTCGCCGCTGACCGCGGTGATGGCAATCGGCACGTCCTGCAGCTTCTGGCTGCGGAACTGCGCGGTGACCACGATTTCGTCGTTGTCCTTCGCCTCGGCGCTATCGGCGTTCTGGGCGAATGCCGGCGTGCCGCACAGCAGTGCGCCCGCAACGGCAAGTACGGAAGTCCGGGTACCAAACCGGCAGCTGGATAGCTTCATTGTCATCTCCCCCAATATCGGCCTGGATTCGATACCGCCCAGGTCTCAGGGGAGTGGATATGTTGAGTAATCAACTGTCAAGAAAGTTCCACCTGACGAAAAAGACAATTCCGCATCGTGGAAAATTTTCAGGCCTTAGCCCGCTTGCTGCACACCCTGCGCCGTCTGTGCGAGCAGCGTGAGGTGTTTGGCCGCAGCGCACACTGCCTCGGCCAGGTCATCCTCCAGATGATCGCGGTAACGGCTCGAAGGCATTGTCACGCCGACGCAGCCCAGCACTTCGTCCTCGCTGCCGAATACCGGGGCGGCGATTCCGGCAATCTCCATCCGGGGGTCGTAATAGCGCGAGAAGCCCCGCTGGCGGATTGTCTCGAGCTCTTCCATCATTGCCTCGCGCGGCATCCGGCGGCGCCCGGTTAGCGGCCCGACGGCCGGATCGCGCAGGATCACCTCGATCTCGTTAGGGCTGAGGAAAGCCAGCACCGCGCGGCCGAGCGAACCCCAGACGAGACCGATTTCCATCCCGTTCTCGATCGCGAAGCGCAGCGGGTGAGGCGTGCAAACAGACGCGGCGATCACCACCCGCCTGTCAATCGGGCTGTAGGAACACAGCACGGCGGTTTCGTGCCAGTCAGCGACCAGCTCGGCGAGCAGCGGTTGGGCGCTGCGGACCAGATCGAAGCGTTGCAGCAGATTCGAGGCGATGCGGTAGAATTCGCGGCCGATCCGATAGGACTGATTGCCGCTGCGCTCGACCAGTCCAAACTCGATCAGCGCCTGCAGGTTGCGATGGACGGTGCTTTGCGGAAGGTCCGCACGCGCCGCCAGATCGCCCAACGAGAATCGCGACGGACCATCGCCAACCAGCTTGAACAGAAAGGCCAGCCGGCGAGCGGCGCCGTGCGGTGGTTCGATCAAGGCCGGCTCTCCAACGATTTTTGTTGATCTATCAACATAAGCTGCAATTGTAACCCCAACAATGCGCGGGGGAAGTGCAATGAGTGGTCTGGCGGAGATGTTGCGGCGCTACATCGCCGATTTCAATCGTGGAGACAGCGCTGCCTACGCGGCCTGCTATGCCCCGGACGTGGTGCTGATCAACGGCAGCGGGCGCGAGCTGCGTGGCCGCGACGCGATCGTGGCCTTCTATTCCGAATTTCGCGGCCAGGCGGATCGGACAATTGAACTGAGGGCTGTGATCGAAGGCGAAGGCGTAATCGCCGCAGCGCTGCGGTCGCGGTTCGTTGCCAAGGTCGACGGGGTTGAGCTGGGCGGGACCAGCCTCAAAGCCGGCGATGCCTATGAACTGCAGTCGATGGCACTCTACGAGCTCGCCAATGGGCTGTTTCGCAGCATCCGGGCAACCACGATCGAAAGCCGGGTCGTTCGGCAGGAAGCGCAATCATGAAATCCGTCTATACCAAGGCGGGCAATGCCGGTGGCAGCGCCCAAACCCGCTGGCTGGTCACGGTTCTGTTCTTTGCAGGGCTGCTCAACTTCGCCGACCGCGCGATCTTTTCGGTGCTGGCGCAGACCATCAAGGCCGACCTCAAACTCAGCGATCTGGAGCTGGGCCTGCTCCAGGGACTGCTCTTTGCCCTGCTCTACGGACTTGCCGGTCTGCCGGTCGGAATGCTTGCGGAACGCATGCGGCGAACCTCGCTGATCTCTGCCGCGCTGGTGATCTGGTCGATGGCCACCGCGGCCACGGGGGTCGCCACCGGCTTCGTGCAACTGGCCATGGCCCGGTTGGTGGTCGGTTTCGGTGAGGCTGGCTTTACGCCCGCGGCCGCTTCGCTGGTGGCCGACGTTGCGCCGCCTCGCCGCCGCAGTTCGATGATCGCCCTCGTCCAACTCGGCAGCCCGGCTGGCGCCTTCCTCGGCGCGACGATCGCCGGGGCAATCGCCAGCGTCAGCTCGTGGCGAATATCCTTCGTCGCCTTCGCTATCCCGGGATTTCTGGTCGCCGCGATCCTGCACTGGCTGGTTGCAGAGCCAGCGCGCGGACAACAGGATCCGCCTGCCAGCACAAGCGCCGAAGCCCCATCGCTGGGGAATTTTCTATCGACGCTGCGCGGCTCGCCGACGCTGTGCTGGGTAATCGCAGGGGGCAGTCTGGCGGGCTTCGGCATGACCTCGATCTCCCAGTTTCTGGCCGTATTCCTCGCGCGGACCTATTCGCTCAAGGTGGGAGAGGCCGCCGCCCTGTTCGGGACCATTTCGGGTATCGCCCTGACCATCGGGCTGCTGGCGGGAAGCTTCGGGACCGACCGGCTGAGCGCGCGCGATCCACGCTGGCCCGCCTGGGGGGCAGCAATCGGCCTGACACTGGCTCCGCCGCTTTACTGGCTGGCGTTCGCGGGCCCGTCGTTGCCGGTTGCGACCGCTATCCTGCTTGTCGCCGGGGCGATGCTGCTGGTGTTCTATGGACCGACTTCGGGGCTGATCCAGAACCTGCTGCCAACGCGGATGCGCGCGACGGGCATCGCGCTCTACACGCTGCTCTATACCCTGATCGGCTCGGGGCTTGGTCCGGTCTTCGTCGGCGGCATGAGCGACCTGTTTGCCGCGCGGGCCTATCCCGGGAATTTCCAGGTCGATTGTCCGAAGGGCCTTCCCCTCCCCGGAGCGGGCGCCAGCGCAGTCGAAGCCTGCCGTGCGGCATCGGCTGGCGGGTTGCAGGTGGCGATGTCGGCCGCCTTGGCGGTGCTGTTCGTCGCCGCGATCTGCTTCATGCGCGCCGCGCGCGGGCTTAAGCGCGAATTGGATCAGACGCCGGATCAGAGCAGCGCGTAATAGCGGAACAGCGACCGGTCGGGATCGCTGCGGCGTTCGCCGCCGCCCACGATGACCGTGCGCGAAAGCCAGTCATGCGGGCCTTCCTGTACCCGGAAGTATGGTGTCAGCTTGAAATAGGCGGGCTGGCTCTCACCCGGAAGCGGCCGCACCAGGTAGCCGCGATTGTGAATATAGATCGGGGTCCCGTCGTCTGCCTGCAGCAGGTAATGGGCTTCCAGCTCGATCGTCCCGTCGTTTCGCACCCTGGCATAGTCGGCCCCGGTTTGCGGCAAGACGATACCGTTCAGCCGCGGGCCGGTGATGGTCCCGCCGATCGCGGGCGTATAGCCCTGACTGGCGCCGCCCGGCAGCGGCCCGAAGATCATCCGGTCGGAACCGAAATGGACCTCGATGTCGAAGACATGCTCAAGCCGGCAATCGGCAGCGGTGGGTTCCAGCATCAGGGTTGCTCCACAGGTACGATCGGAAGGCGCAGCAGCGCGTCGAATGTCCCACCCATGTGCAGCACATGGGTGCCGTTGTTCAGCGTCTGCTCGTGCAAGGCGAATGGCAGCATTGCCCCTTCCTCCTTGGGATAGATGTCGTGCCCGGCAACAACCAGGCGGAGCGCTTCGCCGGCACGAAACAGGGTCGAGGAGGGCCAGATCTCGATCTCAACCGGTACACGCTCGCCGGGATGCAGGGGTTGCTCGACATCGTGCGGATGCCAGGGGCGGTCGATCCGCGAACGCTCGGCATCAAGCGCCCGGTGGCTAGCGCGCAGCCAGCCCAATGCAACCGGGCCGTTTTCGAAAAAGGCATAGAACGTGAAGCCGACAGGCTGCCCGGCGACGTCGAGCTTTTGCAGCGCAACGAACAGATCCATGTCGTCGGCACCTTCGGCCTCGACCCATAGCCGCAAGCTCGCGTGGCCAGTGATTTCGGTATCCTGGTCAAAGCGCAGATCGAAGGTCGCGCGTCCGGTTCGCGCATCATAACGGCTGGTTCCAGACGGCGGTGCGGCGCTGCCCAGCGTGCCGTCCGGCGCGAGATGAAAGGCGGTAAGGCTGGCGCGTTCGGGCGGGAATGCCGCTTCCTCGCGCTCGCAAGCAAGACCATGCCGCTCGCGCACTTCAAGCCGCACGGGCGGCCAGGCCGCAAGGGCCGTAGGACGGTCGAACAGATAGTGCTCGAAGAAAGCGCGCTGACGCTCGCGGCTTTCGGGTCGGTAATAGTGCGCCCACTTCTTCTGGCCGTGCACTTCCAGCCACTTGGCGGGGCTCGACATTCGCCGCCAGGCCTCGATCGTCCCGCGCAGGTGCAGCCCCTGGTCGGACCAACTGGCAACGACATAGGCGGGCTGGACGATCCCTTCGAGATCGAGCTCCTTCGAGCGCCAGAACCCGTCAACCAGCGGATGGGCCAGTGCATTGGCCCAGGTATCTTCGGTGCGGTTCAACGAGAAGCGGATATTGTCGGAGGCGCGAGGCAGGAAGTTGGTTTCGAGAATGCCGCCATGGTAAGCGAATTCGCGGTACCAGTCCGAAAATCCCTCCCAGGGATTGAGCGCGGCCAAGGCCGGCGGTCGCAGGGGGGCGACAAGGTACTGGATACAGGCCAGGTAGGACACGCCGGTCATCCCGACCCGGCCGTTGCTCCATGGACGGGCGGCCAGCCATTCGATCGCATCGGCGCAGTCTTCGGCTTCCTGACTGCCATTGTGGTGAAAGTCACCGCCCGACAGCCAGGCTCCCCGCGGGTCGACCACCGCTACGGCCACGCCCAGGCCGCCCCAAAAGACCGGATCCGGGGCTTCGAACGCGGTCAGCGGCGAAAGCCACGCCGGGTCTACGCCAGAGCGCGGCCAGAACACCTGATTGGTCAGGGCGTGCTTGCCGTATGGCCCCCAGGCAAGCAGGATCGGCACACCGGATTGGGCGTCCACCGGGCGATAGATGTCGGCAAATATCTCGGTCCCGTCACGCAGCCGGATCACGCAATTGCGTTCGATCAGCAGACCCTGTTCGGACCGCACAGTATAGTCCAGCGGCGGCAGCGGCGGCTTGTGACTGGCGCTGAAGGGGTCAACCCCCGGACGCATCAGGGGCTGGTCCGACACCATGCTAGCGCACCACGAAGTAATGGATCCGGTTCGCCCCGGGGATCTTTTCCGCGACGCCCACGAAGACGTGCTTGGTCATCCAGGCATGGGGGCCATCGGGAGCATCGAAGCGCGGCGTGACGCGCATGTAATAACTATCGTGTGAAACCGGTTCATTGCGGCGCATCAGTTCGGCAATCTCCGGGGTCTTGGCCCAGCGATAACCCCGGTTCTCAAGGTAGATGACGGCCCCGTCATCCGCTTCGAGCAGATAGCGCGCATCGAAATCGATCACGCCGTTCGGCCGCGTCAGGGGGAAATCCCCGCCCGACATCGGAATCACCCGGCCATTGAGCAACGGCCCTTCGACCACGCCATCGGCAGCATGGATCGCGGCCCGCATGTCACCCCGGGCAGGCGGCGTAACCCAATGCGGCTTGGTCAGGGTGATCGAGATCGTGAAAGCGAACTCAAGCTGCGGCGTGAAGGGATGTGGTACGGTCATGGCCGATGATCAGCGCCACCATTGTTGATTTGTCAACTTGAATTTGACGGATGCGGTGTGCGCCACTAAGCCCTGAGCCACCATGGCGCTGCCACCGACTTGGAATCTGTTTGGCGAAGATCACCTGCCGCACCGGCTGCAATTGCTTGCCCGGATGATCGATCGCGAGTCCGCGCGGCAGCTTCAATCGCAGTCGGGCCTGAGCCTTGCCGACTGGCGTGTCCTGGCGTTTGCGGGGACCGCCGGAATGACGTCGGCCGCCGAAATCTGCACCGCGTTCCAGATCGATCGCGCTGAAGTCAGCCGGGCCATTTCCAAGCTCAGCCAGTCGGGCCTGATCGTCCGCACGCCGGACGATGGCAACCGCAAGCGCCTGCTGCTGCAGCTTACGCCGGCCGGCACCGCGCTTTTCAGCAAAACCCGCCAGGCCAGAGTAGCTTACTTCGCGAAGATTACCGCCGACCTGACCACCGAGGAGCGGCGTACGCTTGAGAAGCTGATTACCAAGATTGCCCAGGCCGTCGATTCGTTCGGGCATGGGGCTTCGAACTCCATGACAGAGCTCACTAGCGAAACCCGCGAGGTCGACTAGGGACAGGTCCGTACCAAAAGGGCCCGCACCGAGGCTGCAGCTTACCGCACCGAAGGGTGCGCCAAATTTGCGCAAGGCACGCCATACCGACCGAACCACGAACCGCGCAGCCGGGTGCGGGCCTGCGCCTGCAAGTGGATTATGCCCTGCCCCTCTATTCGACGGCCATCCCTGCCATGCTGCCCTCGTCGCGCCAATCGGCGATCACCTTGAAGAACGCGTCCGACCCCTTGCCGTAGGAGGCATAGCTGGCCGCGAGCGGGCTGAGCTGGCCTTCCCCGTTATAGTATCCGGGGGTGCATTCCTCGAGAAACTTGCGGCGATCGAGCAGCGAACTCAGGATTTCCTTTGTCCAGCCCAGTTCCGCTTCCTCGGTCGGCTCGACCCGCGTCGCCTGTTTGCCCATGGCCTCGGCGATGATGTGGGCGGCATGCTTGCTCTGCTCGGCCAGTGCGTGCGGATAGTTAGCGGTAAAGCCCGACTGGATGACCGAGAAGATGAAGCAGTTCGGGAACCCGTTGGCCATCATGCCATGCAGGGTCTTCGCCCCATCGGCCCACTTTTCTTCCAGCGTCCGACCGCCGACGCCGTGGATCTGGTAACCCGAACGGCGGGCATAGCTGGTGCCGACCTCGAACCCGGTGGCAAAGACCAGGCAATCGAGCGGATATTCCTTGCCGTTCGCGACCACCCCGGTTTCGGTAATCCGCTCAACCCCCTTGCCGTCAGTATCGACCAGGGTCACGTTCGGCCGGTTGAACGTGGCCAGATAATCGTCGTGAAAGCACGGGCGTTTGCAGAACTGGTTGTACCAGGGCTTGAGCGCATCGGCCGTCTTTGGATCGGCGATCACTTCGTCAACGCGCGCGCGGATCGATTCCATTTTCTTGAAATCGGCCAGCTGGACCAGTTCGGCGGGATCGGCCGCCCCTTCCTTTGCCGCCCGCATCCGCGCCACGACGCCAAGGTTGCGGATGATCTCGGTCCAGCCATCATTGACCAGATCCTCGTCGGCCCAGCCGCCGGAGACCAGCGTGTTGAAGTTTTCCATGCGGTGCTGGTGCCAGCCCGGCTCAAGCGCGGCGGCCCACTGGGGATCGGTCGGCCGATCGCCGCGCACGTCGATCGAGGACGGGGTGCGCTGGAACACGAACAGCTCTTTCGCCCCAGCCCCCAGGTGCGGGACGGCCTGTACCGCGGTGGCGCCGGTACCGATGATGCCAACCACCTTGTCGCCCAGCTTGTCCAGCCCGCCGCGCGAATTGCCGCCGGTGTATTCATAGTCCCAGCGGCTGGTGTGGAACGTGTGACCCTTGAAGCTTTCAATCCCCGGGATGCCGGGCAGCTTGGGACGGTGCAGTGGGCCGTTGGCCATCACCACGAAGCGCGCACGCAAGCCATCGCCGCGATTGGTGCTGACGATCCACCGGCGGTCGTCCTCGTCCCAGCTGAGGTCGGTCACCTCGGTCTGCAGCAGCGCGCCGTCATAGAGGCTGTAATGCGCGGCGATGCGCTTGGAATAGTCGCGGATTTCGTCGCCCTGCGAATACTTGCGCTCGGGCATGAAGCCGGTCTCTTCCAGCAAGGGCAGGTAAACATAGCTTTCGATGTCGCAGGCCGCGCCGGGATAGCGGTTCCAGTACCAGGTGCCGCCGAATTCGCCGCCCTTCTCGATGATGCGGATGTCGTTTACGCCGGCATCGCGCAGCCGCGCCCCCGCAAGCAGCCCGCCAAAGCCGCCGCCGATCACCACCACGTCCACCTCGTCGACCAGCGGTGCGCGCTCGAGCGGCGCCTCGATGTAGGGATCGTCGAGGAAATGGGAAAACTTGCCCGCCATTTCGACATACTGTTCGTTGGCATCGGCGCGCAGGCGCTTGTCGCGCTCGGCCAGATATTTGGCCTTCAGCGCCGCGGGATCGAAGCCAAGTCCGTTCGCGGCAGATTGGGTCGCGGTATCGCTCATTGATGGTCTCTCCGGCTGCGCCTGTGTTTGGACAAGGCGTTCTTTAGGGTCAGGTTGGCACGACCGGTCGGCAAAGCAAAGTGACTTGGTGGGCCTTGCGGTCCTGCGCCTTGACCTTGCGGCCCGAACGCTTAGGCCGTAAACTCATAAACAGCGCCATCGAGGCGCCCAAATGGCTTCCATCTCGGACAAAACCGCGCGCCGGGAAGGCTGATTGCCTTTCCAAGGGCGGTTTTGTCCGAGATGGAAGCCATTTGGACGCCCCGATGGGGTTTGACCAGAATGGCCCAGCGCTGCGTCGGCAGGCCTTGAAATATCGACATATTCCAGCGTCCTGCCTCCTTGCACTGAGCCATTCTGCCTCAAACCTCGATGGCGCTGTTTATGAGTTTACGGCCTAGTCCGGACAGGAGAACACTCGACAAGCAGGAAGATCCCGCCAATGGCCAGAACCCAGGCCGCTGATTTCGAAGAGCGCAAGGAAGCGATCCTCGATCACGCTTCCGCCCTGTTTGCGCAAAAGGGATTCCTGGGCACGTCGGTGATGGACATCGCGCGCGCCTGCGGCGCATCGAAATCGCTGCTCTACCACTATTACCCGTCGAAGGAGGACGTGCTGTTCGCGGTAATGTCCTCGCACGTCGACCTGCTGCTGGAAGACGTCGCGGCGGTAAAAGCCGCCGGCTTGCCGCCGCGTGATAGCCTGCACGCCCTGCTGCACCGCTTCATGATGCACTACGTCGGCGCAGCCGATCGCCAGAAGGTGCTGCTGCACGAGCTCGACAACCTGCCCGGCGAACGCCGCCGCGAGATCGTCGAGGCCCAGCGCAAGATCGTGGACGCGGTGCAGGCACTGCTGACTGCGCCTCTGCCCGGTCGGTTCGACGATCCGGTCAAGGCGCGCGCGCAGACCATGCTCTTGTTCGGGACGATCAACTGGACCAGCAACTGGTTCCGGCCCGAAGGCGCGCTGACCTATGCCCAGATTGCCGACATGGCCTTCGACATGGTCGTTTCACCGGGCAGCTGATCTCATCTCAGGCGTCGAAGTCGATCTCGACATCATCGGACAGCGGGATCGCCTGACAGGTCAGCACATAGCCCCGCTCCATTCCGTCAGCCGCCAGGCCGAAGTTGCGGATCATCTCCACCTGGCCCTGCACCACCCGCGCGCGGCAGGTGGCGCAAACCCCGGCCTTGCAGGCGAACGGCGCGGCAAGGCCAGCCGCCCGGGTGTTTTCCAGAATGGATTCGAGCGCCGGATCATAGGTCAGCGCGCGGCGCTTGCCGTTGATCGTAACCTTGATCTTCTTGCCTGCGGCTTGCCGTTCAAGCCGTTCCACTTCCTCGCGCCGCGCTGTGCTCAATTCATCCGCACTGAAGCGTTCGCTCCTGATCTGGCTGGGGTCCAGCTGCGCCAATCGCAGTGGACCTATGCCGCCTTCCTCGAAGCGGAAATCAACCTGACCGACCAGCTGACCCTGACGCTGGGCGGGCGGATGGTTGGCTTCGAACTGGAACTGAAGGCGCGCCCGCACCCGCGCCTGCGGCTCGATGCCTCGGTCGGTTACCTCGACACGCGCTACAACGACGGTCAGTTCCTCGCTCCGGGCGATCCGGCGGCGACCGATCCGCGCGGGATCGCCCTGGGCGAAAATGCCTTCCCGTTTGCGCCCAAGTGGACGGCCAGCTTCTCGCCCACCGTTACGCTGGTCCAATTCGACAAGGGCGGGATCGACCTGTCGGCAGACGTCACCTACGTCTCGCAGCAGTACTTCGATCCGTTCAACGACCGCCAGGCGTTCGGGCCGCTGGGCAAGGGTCAGAGCGGCTATGCGCTGGTCAATGCCAGCCTGCGCTATGATGCGGGCAATTTCAGCGCCTCGATCTGGGCCAAGAACCTGTTCGACAAATCGTACAATGCCTACGGGCTGAACATCGAAAGCTTCGGGTTCGACTTCTTCACGCCGGGTGCCCCGCGCACCTATGGAGTTGAGGCAACCGTCCGCTTCTGACGCCGGCCAAGGCCCTTCCGCGCACCATCCTCTCCAGCGCGGAAGGGCCGACCGGTCGAAAAATTTCGCTCATCTCACCAAGTGAGAAGCAGCCCACCCCCTTGTGTTGCAGGCTTCGCAGGCCCGCCTATCAGGCAGGCTCAGACCCTTCGGTGAGAGCGATTCCCCTGATGTCCAAGACCTACCGTATCGGTCAGATCGTCCCCAGTTCCAATACCACGATGGAAACCGAAGTGCCGCGCATGCTGCTGGCACGGCGCGCGATCCGGCCCGAAGATTTCACCTTCCATTCCTCGCGAATGGCGATGAAGCACGTCACCAAGGAAGAGCTGGCCGCAATGGATGCGCAGAGCGTTGGCTGCGCACGCCAGCTCGCCGATGCCGAAGTCGACATCATCGGCTATGCGTGCCTGGTCGCAATCATGTCGGCCGGGCGCGGCTATCACTGCGTGAGCGAGGAACGGCTTGGTGCCGCGGTTGCCGAAGCCGGCCATGCCTGCCCGATCGTAACCAGCGCGGGCGCGCTGGTACAGGTTCTGCACGAGATGAAGGCCCGCAAGGTTTCGGTGGTCACGCCCTATATGCGCCCACTCACCGACCTGGTGGTGGATTACATCGTCCACGAAGGGATCGCCGTGCAGGATTCGATCGCGCTTGAAATCTCGGACAATCTTGAGGTCGGGCGGCGCGATCCGATGGCGCTGATCGCAGATGTCGATGCACTGGACCTGACCGGCAGCGATGCCGTGGTGCTCTCTGCCTGCGTGCAAATGCCCTCGCTTCCCGCGATCGAGGCGGTACAGGACAAGCTGGGCTTACCGGTGATCACGGCGGCGACCAGCACCGCCCGCGTCATGCTTCAGAAGCTGGGACTCGATCCGGTATCCGTCGGTGCGGGCTTTGCCCTGTCCGAGGGGTTCCACGCGCTGAATTGACCCGCCGCGCGCCACACAAGCACCACAGCCGGGCGCAAGGTTGTTGCCCGGGATTGAAAAGGCCCCAGATTCATGACTACTTCGCGGGTGACCAAACTCGACCAACACCGCTCAAGGCAGGTAGGGGAGCGCATGGAACCCAAGTACTACCAGAACTGGCATCTCGCCAACACCGGCACCGAAGTGCAGGTGACCGAGTTCGAATGGGGGCTTATCCGGCTTTATGAGGCCTTTGCGCGTTGGGTTTCGACCTCAAGCTCGCTGCTGATCGACGAAGACATCAAGTTCGCAGAGCACCTGATTTTGCACATCATCCGGATGCACAACCGGCCGAAGAACTCCATCACCATCGCCCGGATGATGAACCGCGACGATCTCGCCAACCTGCAATACAGCCTGCGCAAGCTGGAAGGGGCCGGGCTGATCAGCAAGTCCAAGGACAAGACCGGCAAGAGCTTTTCCTATGTCGTCACCGACAAGGGCAAGCAGATCACCGATGGCTATGCCGCGATCCGCAGCGATCTGCTGATCCGGGCGATCAGCACGATTTCGAACATCGACGAACGCATTTCCGAAATGACCAAGCTGATCAGCATGCTGACCGGCATCTACGAAGAAATGGCCCGCAGTTCGACCACCTACAACGCACAGTATTGAACTGAAACGTCGTTCTCCAACCCCGACGCCCCCAAAGGGACGCCGGGGCCGCTGGAGAGAGCGTCAGGCGCTGGCTTCGTCGAGGAAGTTCTCGACCAGCTGGCGGAAGCGCGCGGCGTGTTCGACCATGGTCCAGTGGCCGCACTTGCCGATCGAATGCAGCTGCGAGTTTTCGAGCAGTTGGTGCATGGTCAGCGAGGCCTGCGGCGGCACCACGCGGTCTTCGCGGCCGTGGATCAGCAGCACGTCGTTCTTGATCGCCTGCAGCCCGTGGATCGGCAGCGCCTCCGCATCGAGCCAGCGCTGGTGCGGCAGCGGGAATACGCGTTCGAACACTTCCTGCGCACCGGGGCGCATGGTCGCGCGGTAGCGCATTTCCACCAGTTCGTCGGTGATCAAGTCCTGGTTGTAGGCCATCACGCTCATCGCGTTGCGCATGGCTTCGGGCGACGGCTTGTAGCCCCACAGCGCGGCCAGTTCCGGGCCAACCACGATCGGCACGCCGCCCGCGCCCATCAGCACCAGCCGCCCGGTGCGTTCCGGCGCGCGCCAGGCCATCCACAGCGCCACCGCGCCGCCAAAGCTGTTGCCGACAATGTGCGCCTTCTCGATGCCAAGCCCGTCCATCACCGCCAGCTGCTGGTCGATCCAGCTGTCCATGAACTTGAATTCAAAGTCATCGGCAACCGAGGTATAGCCAAAGCCGACCAGATCGGGCGCGACCACGCGATAGCGCTGCGACAGGCCGGGGATCAGCCCGCGCCAGTTCGCCCAGGCCGAAACCCCCGCGCCGGAACCATGCAGCAGCAGCACGGCATCGCCCTGCCCTTCGTCATGGTAGTTCGTGGTGTAGCCGCAGGTGGCCAGCGTTTTGCCCAGTTCGGGGTTGTCAGTCATCTCATGCTCCATTGGGCTGCGGGGGCGCAGCGCTTGATCAAAGGCCCCAGATCAAAGGCCAAGTTCGGTGCGGGGGCGCATCAGCGTGTCGATGCAGGCGTAGAGGATCTTCTCAAGGCACGGCATCAGATCGGGGACATAGGTCGCCCCCATGCCGCCCAGCCCTTCGGCGATCGGTTCGGGCGAACCTTCGGCCGGCCACGGCCAGCCCATCCGCGCGGTCGGCACGCCAAGGCGGCGCAGCGCCGCGCCGTCGGTCTGCCCGCCCAGCGGTTCGGGCTTGGGATAGGGCTTACCCTCGATATGCTCCCACCCGCGCCGGGCCGACTGGATGATCCAGTTGTCGGGATCGGTGGTGCCGCCGGGGGCGGAACCGTACATCTCCCAGTCGCAGTCGATCTCGGGGAACCGCCGCTTGAGGTCGGTCATGAAGGCTTCGAACTGCGCCTTCACCTCGCCCGGCGTGGTGCGCGGGCTGATGCGGACGTCGAAGAAGATCTCGGTCACGGCGCTAGGGAAGGCCGGCCGCTCGACCCAGCCGCCGCGCACGCCCGCGATCCAGCCGTGCGGATAGATATCGCCGGACTTGTTGCGCTCGGCATAGTCGATCAGCCACTTCTCCAGCTCAAGGATCACCGTGGCGGCGGGGACGACCGAGCTGCGGAAGGCATCCAGCCCGCGCGGCACCCCGGCATAGCCCAGCGTGCCCTTCACGCCGATCTTGAACCAGCCCATCCCCGGCTCTTCGTGATAGACCCAGTTCCACGGCTTCATGATGATCGCAAAATCGGGCGCCATCCCGCGGTTGAGCAGGTGGTGCACCCCGTGGCTCATCCCCGCGTTATTGCGGGCCGGGATCGTCACCGGCATCCCGCCATCGGCAAAGCCGACGTTGAGCGTGCCCTTCAGCGGCAGGTCCGCCTCGATCAGCGCGGTGGCGACTTCCATCAGCCCCGCAACCATCGCCTTGGGATTGGACGAGCCGAGCCCATAAACCCAATCGCCAACCATCGTGGCATGAGGCTTCAGGTCGGCATACTGTTCCGGGCCGGCCCAGGGGAAATCGCTCTCGTCGCCTTCCAGGTGCGTGTCGATCGGAGCGTAAAGCAGCAGCGTCGCGCCTTCGCCCGAGCCGCGCTTTTCGCCCAGCACGTTCGACGAAATCTCGGTCATCGGATCAAGCGTGGGCTTGAGGCCCACGTCCTTCATCCGCCCCGCGACAAACTCGGCCACCTTGCGCGTTGCACCGGTGGGCGAATGAATGTCGGTAATGTCGAACAGCAACTGCTTCAGCCGCCCCGCATCGAGCCGGGCGCGCGCCTTGGCATAGGCGGCTTCCATTTCCGGCGTGAACGGCATGGCAGTAGTCGGGATCGGGTTCGGTTCCATGATTCAGGCCTCCCTCAGCGCGGCATGGGCAATGATTGTCTGGGCATCGGCGAGCAGCTGGCGGTCGGCTCCGGGCTGGCCGATCACCTGCAGCCCCAGTGGCAAGCCATCAGCGCGCCAGGCGGCCGGAAAGCCGAGGCACGGCGCGCCAGTGGCAGTCCAGATTCGCTGGAACATCGGATCACCGGTTGCGCCGATGCCTTCGGGCGCCGCGCCCGGTGCGCCGGGGGCGAGCAGCAGGTCCACGTCAGCGAAGATCGCAGGCAGCAGGGCCTTGCATTCCTTCTGAAGCGCGCGGGCGGCGGCATAGTCCTCGGCGCTGGTCGCCGCGCCGGTGTCGATCATTTCGCGGAATTCCGGGCTGACCGCATCGGGATGATCGCGGCGAATATGGCCCATCACCTGCGCAGCTTCGGCGCGGTGGATCAGCAGCTGCGCGTCCTGCAACCGGGTGAAGGGCTCAGGTAGGGTCACGGCGCTGACGATGCAGCCTGCCGCGTGCAGCTTGGCGGCAAAGTCGATCAGCGCATCCTGCATCTCGGTGCTGGCCCGATCCCACACCGGCATCCGGCAGATCGCGACCTGTAAGGGCACGCGCGGGGCGGGACTGTCCGCTTCGCCGCTCAGCACGGCATCGGCCGCCACCAGCACATCGAGATCGCGCGCGAAGAGGCCCAGCGTATCGAGGCTGGGGGCGGTCGAAAGCACGCCCTCGTCAGGATAACGCCCGAAGCTGGGCTTGAAGGCCAGCGTGCCGCAGAAGCTGCCGGGGCGGATCATCGAGCCTGCCGTCTGGGTACCAAGCGCAATGTCGGCCTGCCCGTCCACCACGGCCGCCGCCGACCCGCTCGACGAGCCGCCCGGGGTGTGGCCGGGCTTGCGCGGGTTGACCGTGGGGCCGGGATGATAGGTGGCGAATTCCGCCGTCACCGTCTTGCCCAGCACCGCCGCACCAGCCGCGCGCAGTAGGGCAACAGCTTTGGCATCCTGCGCCGCGATATTGCCGGCATAGATCGGCGATCCGTGGGTGGTCGGCATGCCGGACACGTCGATCACGTCCTTGACGCCCAGCACTACCCCGGCAAGCGGACCTTCACCGCCGGTTGCGGCGCGGTCCACGTATGCCCAGGCCCGCACCGCATGGTCGCGCGCGTCGATCCGGGCGAGGCATTCGGCAACCCCCATCGGCTCAGTTCCCCACCATCCGGTGGCCCCAGAGCATTGGCTGGTCGTAGTTCTTGATCTCCCAGTCGGGTCCGATCTCACGCCCGCCATAGCCATATTCGACCCAGAAGCCGGACGGCGACTTGAGGTAGAAACTCTGCATATGGTCGTTGGAATGCTTGCCCGGCTCGATCGCCACGGGCACGCCCAGATCGCGCACGATGTCATAGCCATAGCCGACATCGTCGAGCGAAGTGGATTCCACCATCAGGTGCTGGAACTTGCCGCCGGGGCGCCCTTCGGCCTCGGCCATCAGCGCCAGGGTGTGGTGGCGCGGGTTGCAGTGCAGGAACACGGCGTCGTTATCGTCCCAGGCGATGTAGTCCG
>NZ_JAYSBK010000006.1:0-68084 GCF_041915465.1 Novosphingobium sp.
CTTCGTGTTTGAAGCAAGCATTGGCTCGCTTCCCTCGAACAGACGGAAAGTTCGTTCCATGACCCTTGTATTGCTGAATGATGATAATGATACCGGAGCGGGCGGCGCCGCAGTGGTGACGCGGGTGCCAGAAGGCCGCGCCGGCCGCGAACAAGTGTTACGCGATCTGATCTTTGCCCATCCAGAAATCCTTCCCTTGGCTGAGCTCGAGCCGGAGATCGGCCAGGTCCTCCCGGTTGCAATCGAAGTCAATCTGCCAGGCGCCGGGTTCATCGACGTCTTGCTGGTCAGCGAACATGGCCGACTTATCGTGGTTGAGTGCAAGCTGTGGCGTAACCCGCAAGCCCGGCGCGAGGTGGTGGGACAAGTCCTCGACTATGCCAGGGAACTGGCCCGGTACGGATATGAGGATCTCCAGCGCGTTGTCTCGGCGCGGACCGGGCGGCGCGGAAATGTCCTCCACGATCTGGCAGCGGCCGCAGGCAGCATGCTGGGCGAAGCGCAGTTTGTTGACCGGGTCAGCCGGGACTTAGCCGCCGGGCGCTTCCTGCTGGTGATTGCGGGCGATGGAATTACCGAAGGCGCACAACGGATCGGTGAGTACCTCTCGGCGCAGGCCGGCCTCGCGTTCGACCTCGCAATGGTCGAGATTGCTGAATATCGCTTCACGGACCCACTGACCAGCACCGAGCGGCGGATCGTTCAGCCCAGACTGCTTGCCCGGACCGCAACCATCGACCGGTTCGTGATCCGCAGCGACATACCTGGAATTGTGGTGGAGAGTGAGGTCGATGGGGGGGATAGTTCTCCGTCCGGGCGGGCATCACGCTCGCCAAGCGGACCATCGGCAAGCCAGGTTACCTGGCGTGCTTTCGTTGATGCATTCGTCAATGAAGTGAGCTTCGATGATCCGGCACAGATGCCGCCGCGCTACGGCGGCAATAACTGGATGCGGCTGCCTTTGCCGGGGCCCGCCTATGTCACCCTCTATCGCTCTGCTCCAGGCGCCAACATGGGAGCATTCCTGCGCTTCAGCGACGCGGAAGGCCGGGCAGTCCATGATAGCTTGATCGAGCAGCAGGATGCTATTGCGGCCGAGTTTATCGCAGCGGGACTTCCCGCTCCCGAATGGAGTGAGGATAGCGGCCGGCCGATGTTGGCCATCACTGCGCCAGCACCGCTCCCATGGGATGCCAATGCCGAGGCGGCGCAGCGCCAATGGCTGGCGCGCGCCGCCAACCAGTTCGTCAACAGCCTGCGCCCCCGGTTGGTTCGCCTCGACCAGTGAGCGCATCGAGCACCGCGATCATCGCTTCGGTATCGCGCTTGCAATAGCCAAGCAGCGCATCGCGTAGCAGTTCGGCCCTCTCGGGCGTGGTCGCGGGGTCGATTGCCTCAAGGTAGCCAGCCTGCGCGTCGGTTCCGGATTTGACTTCGGCCAGGTCATCGTACCCGATCGCCCCGAGCGTTGGCAGCACAGCCTTGATCGACCAACTGCCCCGCATATCGCGGTGGTAATAGTGGCGGCGCACCACCGGGAGCAGATCGACGAGGCGCGCCGCGAGGCTTTCGAGCGCGGGGGCGAGATCGGGGAAGGCTGCGGCAAGGTCTAGCAAGCGCCCACGCTCAAACGACATGCTCCAGGCGATCACCGCGCCTTGCGCGGGCAGCCGGGTCAGCGCCTCGGCGCAGTGTCGGCGCGGATCGCTTCCATCAATCGACAGAAACTCCGCGTGGGTCAGCGAGCCGTCCTCTTCCCGGATATGCGCGGAAAACTGGAACGGGATCTGAGCGTAGGGCTTCGTTCCGATCCAGCGCGGCACGGCGAACTGGATCGCTTCAAAATCCAGAAAGGTGTGCGGATAAGCCCAGGCTGAGGTTTCCTGCCGGATGGCTTCACGCTCGAGGTATGGCGTCCCGGTAAGCGTCGCCGAGTGAACCCGTGCGAGCGTTGCCCCTGTTATGGCGCCTTCGGGCACCTCGCTAAGGCATGCCAAACCTTGCTCCAGCAGCGCTCTTGCGACGTTCTTGCCCGCGGCGCCGGGGAGCAGGGTGACTGGCCAGCGCGGCGGAGGCGGCAGATGCCGGCCGCAATAGGCCTGGAACGAGCAAGTGAACGGCTCGCTGCAGTGGCCGCCAGGCTCACGGATCGGCTCAGCTCCATCCAGCACTGCGCGAGCCTCGGCGACCAGTTCGCCGCGGCTTTCTGCCAAGGGTTCAACTAAGGCCATGACTTCGCTGTCGCGGAAGAGGCCCGCGTAGTCGCCTTCGCGCTGCAGCGTGAATGCGGTATCGATATGGCGCACCGCCGCGGAGCGAACATCGACGCCCGCCCCGCGCATGACCCAGAGCTGCGTGGCAATGTCGCCAAGATGGTAGGCCTTGACCCCGGTGGTGTTCTTGACTTCGGCCAGGTGCCAGCCGCCACCACGCGGCTCCATGATATCGGCGCGAATGAGGACGCCTTCATGCGCAAAAGTTGCTTCGAACAGCGGGCGCTTGCTTCCAGACGCCAGCAGCCTGGCGGTAACTTCTGCGGCTGCCGCGAAGCCGTGATCAGCATCTATCATCACGCCGTCCGGGTGCTGTCGGCAGGCGGCTGCGCCAACTTCATGGCCTGCGGCAAACGCAGAGCGCATGCCGGCGTCTTCCTGAGCAAGTTCCGGCCGCCAGACCGACAACCACAGCCGCTTCGGACATTGTTCGAACATGGCGATGCGGGTCTTGGATAGACCGAGGCGGCGGGTCACGGGGCCGTCCTTGCCATCGTTACTGCAACGATCGCATCCGCGATGGTCATAAGGTCCTGACCGCAATCGTAGAGCTCGCCAGCGAGCGCTTGTAGTGCTTGCTGGCCCTGCTCGCGGCTTTCGCCCGTTCCTGCAATTCGGACGGATCCTTCAAGCCGCCTGCCAGCCATGGCGAACAGGCGGTGCGGGATTTGCGCAAGGTCCTCGTCGTCCAGGATCATGGGAGCCAGCAAGCCCGGTTTGCACGGCAAAGTCCAGATGCAACTTCAGGAAACTTGGCCCACCCCGAACTTTGCATTCGACTTCTCCGGCGCACCAAGCATTGGTCATCGCCGTGACCAGCAGCCAGCGCAGCGCGCCTGCTGCCAGCCCCGACCTAGCCAAGGTGCGGGGCTTTGGGTGGTGGGACGGCATCGGGCCGTTCCCATTGCAAGGAGATGCCCCCCATGACCGATATCCGCAAGCCGCGCGAGCATACCAAGCTCGATCGCCTGCTGGCCCTGCTCCAGACCGGTAGCGGCGCCAGCCTCGAGGACATGACCGAAGCGACCGGCTGGCAGCCCCACACCGTGCGCGCCAGCCTGACCGGGCTCAAGAGGCGTGGTTATGAGATCAAGCGCGGGATCGAAGGTAACACCACCATCTGGTCAATCGCCGGAGCTCCCAAGTGAGGAAGGCCAAGGCCAGGGTTCGTGACGACGTTGCCGCGCTCGCGGCGATGTCCCTCGCCGAGCTCCGAACCGAGTGGGAGCGGCGCTACGGCGCTGCTCCCCGCCACCGCTCGGCCGACCTGCTTCGCCGGGTGCTCGCCTGGCGGATTCAGGCTGATATCCATGGTGGGTTCGATGCGCCAACCCGGCGCCTCTTGGAGAATGGACCCAATCCTGTCAGGCCGAGTGCTGCGCCCGGCGAGCGTTTGGCCCGCGAATGGGAAGGAAGGCGCTATGAGGTGATAGTGCTCGAAGATGGGGTGCTGTTCGAACAGCGCAAATTTCGCAGCCTCTCCGAGGTCGCGCGCCATATTACCGGGATGCGCTGGAACGGACCGCGGTTCTTTGGGCTCCGGCAGGCGAACGCGCGATGACGAAAGAGAAGACCCGCTTTCGCTGCGCGATCTACACCCGCAAGTCCACCGAGGAAGGTCTCGACCAGGCCTTCAACACCCTCGACGCCCAGCGTGCGGCATGCGAGGCCTACATCGCGAGCCAGGCTGGCGAAGGCTGGGAATGCCTGCCTGAACATTATGACGATGGAGGCTGGTCAGGCGGCAACATGGAGCGCCCCGCCCTCAAGACCCTGATGGAAGAAATCAAGCGCGGCCGGATCGACATTGTCGTGGTCTACAAGGTCGACAGACTGACCCGCAGCTTGATGGATTTTGCTCGGATCGTCGAGACCTTCGACAAGCATGAAACCTCCTTTGTCAGCGTGACACAGGCGTTCAACACCACGAACTCCATGGGGCGCCTGACCCTCAACGTCCTGCTCTCATTTGCCCAATTCGAGCGCGAGGTCACCGCCGAGCGGATTCGCGACAAGATCGCCGCATCCAAGGCCCGCGGGATCTGGATGGGCGGAAACATCCCCTTGGGATACGATCTGGGCGAGCGAATCCTGCTCCCGAACCCGGTCGAAGCCGAGCAGGTCCGGCACATGTTCACGCGTTATCTTGAACTGGGGTCGCTCTCGGCATTGGCCCAGGAACTGGAACGCGACGGTATTCGCTCGAAGCAATGGACTTCGCGGGCGGGGCTCGCGAAGGGCGGGCAGCGTTTCCACCTTGGCGGCATTGCCCACATCCTCAAGAACCGAATCTACCTCGGCGAAGTCGTTCACAAGGGCAAAAGCCACAAAGGTGACCACGAGGCGATCGTGCCCGCCAAACTGTTCAAGGCGGTGCAGGAAAAGCTCGCTGCCAACACCCATGCGAGGGTTGTCCGTAAGACCCGGGCGGCCGGGTGTCCGCTGCAGGGCAAGGTGTTCGATGCCCAAGGCCTGCCGATGCGTCCGACGTTCGGACATGGACGTGGGTGCAAGATCTATCGCTACTATGTCAGCGAGACGCTGCTCCCCCAGGGCAAGGCCGCAGGTAGCGGCAACAAGGGTGGCTCACGCGCCTCGGCGACGCATATCGAGCGGGTGATTGGAACCGCGCTGAGCGCAATGCTGCCTTCGTCCGCCATCGCGGAAGACCTGTTCGAACCAGTAGATCGCGCCGTTTGGAGCGAGCACAGGGTAGTGCTCACGCTCGATTTGAATACCTTGCCGGAAGATCGGCATTCGCGCCGCTCCATGCTGGACCGTGCCAGGGAGATTGATCCGGAGGCGGCGATCGATGGTCACCACATGGTGCTGGCCGTTAACGCCAAGCCCGTTCGAAGGGGGCGTTCAGTGCAGCCGCCAAAACCGCAGAACGGTGCTGCCGATGCTGCTGTCGTCGCCGAATTGATCCAATTGGCGCATCGCGAGCTGGCCAGCCTCAATGCCTCGCCACTGGAGCCAGAGCTGCACGGCGAGATGCGCGCGCCTGACACCGCTTGGGTGCGGCAGCGGTTTCCGGTCGCGCTCCTCGCACCCGATATCCAGAAGACGCTCCTCCGCGGGAAAGTACCAACAGGGCTCGACGAGAGCCGCTTGCTTGCAGGCGATCTGCCGCTGGACTGGGAAGAGCAGCGACGAGTCTTGGGGTTCGAATGACCGGGATTAGGGACCTTGGCGACTGTCCGGAATTAGACTGGCAATTGCGGTAAGCGGACATTCGCCCGGTTAAGCGACATCGCCAAATCCCCCCTACGATTCGAAAAGAATAGCATGTCCGTTCGCCTAGCCGGCAATGATAGTTCATGAGCACGCGGCCAAACCGAGGACGCAATTTGATCCATATTTGGAATAATGCGACGATACCCCCACAGCTATAGGCACCATTGATGCTCAGCCTCATCTGCAAGCAAGTCGTGCTGAATAGCGGCTGACGTAGGAGGATAGATTCTAGGATTAAAATCTGAGTTAGACTTTGACCAGAGCTCAAGCCACACGGGAAACTGTGGAGGAGCAGATGGCGACGCTGATCATGACAGATGAAGTCTGGGAAACGGATGTCACGGTCGCTTTGACCACTCACACGCGACATCACCATGTCCCGAGTCCTGTGTCGCCGACGTTTGCCGCGCCAGCTCCCGCTGCCAGGCTGACATTCGGACCCGTCGCACTCGCCGCTGCCGTCGCACGAACCGCGACGACCCGTCCTGGCCGACCGCGCCTCCTCAGCGGACTTCAGCGTAGCGCTCTTGCCCAACTCGAATGTCTCGTATCGAACAATACCGCCTTCGAGTTGACCGAAGATTTTAGCGATCTTGCCGATACCGAACGCACGCTGATCGCAGCACGTTGCGGCGCGGGCATCACCGACCTTTACATGAATGCATTGGGCTATGTCTGGCGGGCGAATGCCGCCTGCCTCTCGGACGCGCTCGATCCGCATGCGGATTTTCTCTACGATGGCGGCAACGCGTCGGGCCTCGGCGTTGTCCTCGCCGAGGCACACGGATCGTTCGCGGCTTCGGCGACCGGCAAGTCGGTTGCCGCCGCAGCACGGCGAAAATACGCCCGGCAGGTCAAACCCCATGTCGACACCCCCTCGCCGTTCGGACACGTCATCCATGGCTATTCGATCGCATTCGGGTCGCAGCCGGGTTCGGTCGGCGCCTTCCTCAGCGTCGCGGAAACGCGAATCCCTAAGGCGAAGAAGCCGCCGGTTTCTCCTCCATCCAAAACCGCCGGCCCGGCTGGCAGACGCCCGGATGACGGCGGGCCGATCGAACTCTTCGCCCACCGGTCTAACTTCCTGCTTATGGGCGCGGGCAAGGTCGTGGACTGGATCGACTGGCTGATCGGCGCCGCAGAGGTCCCCGAAGACCTGGCGCCCGCGCGCTTCCTGCGGTTCCGCTATGGGGGACTGACCTTCCTCGGCGTGGAGGTGTCGATCTGGCCTTCCTGGCTGCGGCACCTGTTCGGGGATATTTATTGGGAAGACCCGACATTCTGGCGGCCCAGTATTCGCCGCGAAGTTCTTCGACGATACCTGGGCGGGGACTATGGCTGGTTCGTCATCGAAGAGAAGGCAGGCCTAAGTTTTCTGGACGGGCTGACAGGCATGATCCGAGCAGGGGACACCCGACGGGTTCCACTCGAGCTCCCCACGCTTGAGCCGATAGGCTTCGACCTCGAAGGCGGCAGAGAATTACGGCGCACGATCGAGCGCCCCGGCTATGACTTTGCGCTGTTCCGGGACGGTCTAGCGCTGTTGCGTCATCCGTTTCGGCCGGGACCGATCGACATCGTGACCTGGTCGCCGAAAGAGGGGCTCGGGTAGATTGGCTGAGAGGCCGCAAGGGAGAAGATTGATGAGCACGGTTTCGCAGTTCTTTCAGCCGCCGCTCTACTGGCAGCAGTTCGAGGAGCTCGCGGCAGGTATGCTGCGTGAGGTTTACGACATCGCCAACGCCCAGCAATATGGCCGTCCCGGCCAGGCGCAGGACGGCGTCGACGTCTATGGCAAGTCGCGGCGCTACGGAATGATCGGCATCCAGTGCAAGCGGCTCGCTGACCTGGACGAGAACGGCAATCCATATCCAGGTGGTCCGGTCAACCGGAAGTTCCTGCGCGACGCTGCGGATGAATCGCTGGCTTTCTCGCCGTCGCTATCGCTCTGGATTCTCGCGACGACCGCTCGGCGAGACACCAAGGTTCAGGGTTTTGTCGAGGAGCTCAACAAGGATTGGGCCGCGGCGGGGCACGACCGAACGGCGATGGTCTGGTCCTGGGACGAGTGCATCTCCTACCTCAACAGCTTCCCGCCTCTCCAGCAATGGTACTATCGCGACGTCATTCAGGTGCGCAACGCGCGCGACCTCGATGAGATGATTCTCCAGGTCATCGCGACCGCCTTTCACCGTCCGGCCTTCGAGGTTCCGCTCCACTGCGAAACGACCGACGAGTTTCTAGCGGCGCTAAGCGATACGCAGCGCGCGCTGCGCACCGGCGAACTGCTCGACCGGCAATCCCGGCACGTCATCCGCAAATCGATCGGCGGCTGGCGCGAGATCCGCAATTCAGGCTGGCGCGATGCGATGGGCGAAGTCGACAAGCGGCTCCGCGAGTTCAGGAGCCGGCTAACTCAGGGCCTTAATGAAGGCCAGATTCGTCGAGTCTACAACTTCCTCGACTTCCGCGATCACCGACTCGCGCACGAACTGGACGACATGCGACGCGGCTGCGTCCGCGAGGTGAATCACGTCCTGCGGGCGGCCGGCATCCACCCGATCCCATGACCGATACACCCCCCGATATCGAACGCCTGATCCAGGAGGTTCTTGCCGAGGCGGGTTATGACGCCGATGCCGCAGACGTTGCGCGTCGCGTCCGCAAACTCAACCATGGCCTCCCCGCCGAGGACGAGTTCGCCGCGATCTGCGCCTGGCTCGGGCGGACGCGGCTTCTGCACAAGCTCGACCAGCACCAGATACCGGCCCGATCGCGATTTGAGTTCCAAGTTCCAGACATCCTCGCGGTTTTCGAGGCGGGAGGGCCGTTTCTGATCGAGGTGAAGCGCTGCAACGATCGCACGCTGTCTCTCAAGTCCGATTATTATGCGCGCCTCCTGAGCTACGCGGACAAGATGGGGCTGCCGCTGCTTATCGCATGGAAGCACCATTCGCTGTGGACGCTGGTGGACGTCCGCCATTTCGCGCTCGCCAAGAAGAACTTCAACCTCGCTCACGGCGAGGCGATGCGGCAGAATCTTCTCGGCATCCTCGCCGGCGATGTCGCCTTCAAACTGGCGCAAGGGTCTGGCCTGCATTTAGACATAGCTAAGGAGGAGTTGATCGAAACTCGCCCGACCGAAGATGGCTATGAAGAGACGTGGCAGATGCGCGTGACCGGCGTGCATTTCACCATCAAGGATGGCGAGCTCCGAACCGACCTTCACCCCGAAACCACCCAGCTCTTCGCCACATGGGACCTCGAATCTTCGGAAACCCATTCGCCCACCCGTATCCGTCAAAGCTTCACGGTGGGAGCCGAGGGCATCGAATTTGCGCACCGCGCGCTTGTCGCACTGCTTGCCTGGGAAAAGCCCGTCGATGAGCCAACCAACTGGCGGACGCAGTTGCGGGCGCCTGAGATCACTCGCAGCATCGCCCATTTCGACGCAGCCCTTCAACGCGGAATGACCGAGGGGGTCGTCCACCTCATCCTTCGCCAGAACCCCGTGACGATCCCTGATTTCATCAAGGAAGAAAGCTAAGCGTTCTCGCTCCGCCGTGACGCTATCGCATCCAGTCCGGCTTCGGCACCTGGCGGAGGTCTTCCAGCCTTGCCCCCCGCACGCGCTCCAGATCGATCCAGCCCACGTCCTCATCGAATGGCGGAGACTCGTCGGGCTCGAACCAGGCCCACGGCCGGCTTCGGCTTAGCGAAGCTTGGCTTCCGCGATGAGCGCCGGCCTCGACGCAAGCACGCGTTCGAGGTGGCTTTCCGGCCACATCTCGATATTGGGCCGGATACCGGTCTGATTGTGCTGCTCGATCCAGGCGACCGCGTCCGAGGTGAAGCGGCCGCTAGTGGTGATGATCAGAACATCGACGGGCGGGTTCGGCCAGAGCGCCATCTGGTCGCGCGCTCCGGACGCATCGGTCAGAGTGACGCTTTTGCTCAGCCAGTGTTTGCATTGGATTACCACGCGCTGACGGCGGGTGCCCGACAGTCCATCCACTGTCACGCGGGTGACGGAGAGATCGCGCCCGCGGTCCGCAGCGCGAGTGCGCATCAACCACTCAGGATTCTCGTATCCCAGCTCGTTGCTGATCAGGGAGAAGATCAGGCGTTCGAAGCCGTCGTCGTTGAGGTTCGACCAGGCAAGCTCGGTCGTGACTGAGCCGCCCGGACGGGCCGCGACGAGGACACCTAGGTCATCGACCTCGACGGGTAGCGGCTCGTTTTCGCCGTAGAGGTCTTTGCGCAGCCCTTTCTTGACTGACGGCCAATCCATCGTGTCGATGTCGTCCAAGTCGCCGAGTTCGGCAAACTTGATATGCCGCAGCATATCGCCCCAACGCGGCGGCTTGGGGACGCTCGACCCAAGCAAAACCTCGATTTCCCGGACGTGACCAAGAAGCACCGCCCAGTCCTCGGTCGGCGGCGGCGCTAGAGGCTCGGAGCTTTCTGCAAAGGCCTTGAGACCGCGGACATCCTCATCGATCGTATCGATCAGGCTGACCAGGGCGTCCCGGATCAAGGCGCGCCGCTTCTGGTTCAGTCGGAAGCGATATTCGCGCAGCTCGCGCCCGGGCTTCGCCAGCTCGGCTTCAACCGAGGCTGAAATGTGCGGCTCGCCCAGTTCCATCGCATCGAGCCGATTCTGGGCGACCTCGTCGAGAGTCATCGGTTGGGTGTCGGGGCGCCAGCCATCGATGGCCGGGAGGGCGCGGAGAATCTCGGCATAGGAGCGGGCGCGGTCCTCGTGCTCGTCCGACCCGCCGAACTGGATCGAGGTGGGCGTCAGCTCCTCGAGCTCCTTCCAGAGCCGTTCGAGTTTCACCAGATTGGCCTCGGTCGCCTCGAACTTTTCGAGGGCGGCCATGATCGGACTCTGGTGGCTTTGCGTCGGCATGGCGCAGACCTACACACAACCACCCTCTGACGCACGACAATCCGGCTGGGCGGCAAGCGGCCAGCGACCGCTCAGTCAGCCAGATCGAAATCTGCGGGCTTGCCGTTCCAAGCCGAGTAGAGGCTGCGGCCATCCCAGTAGTAAACCTCGCCCCATTGGTCGATGTTGCGTGTCGCGCGCCAGAGCCGTGATCCCCTTGGCGCTCGACAGGTCGCCGGTCGCCGATGGGGTCAGATGGGCGATGGCGCACAAACGCTTTTCCCGATGTGCTTTCTCGTTCCATCATCACAACATTTCGCGCTGAATAGCTTGCCGGATCAATTCTGCCCCTTGGCGCCATCTGTCGCTGCGCCTGATCCGGACGGCGCAGTGGAGGTAACCGGTGATGCTGAGGGCGGCACGGCGGACTTAGTGTGAGACGCGGGCGAGGCGGTCGCTCCCTCGGTGACGGCATCCAAGGTCGCAGCCGCCGCGGGCGAAGGCGTGCCATCGGACTTCTTGACGGGCACGGGCGGCGCAGCCGCGATGAAATAGACGGCGACCAAGAGAAGCACTGTCATCACGGCTCCGACAATCGCCGTCGTCCAGAACGCGCGCTCGGCCCGTTCTGCGGGCAGAGTCACCATCATCTTGTATTCGTCGTCGCCGAGGAAACGATAAAGCCTAGTCCGCCAGTCACTTCGCAGGCCGCGCTGGATGTCGATGTAGTGTGCTCCGCTGGCGACAACGGCGCCAACATAGATCGCCAAAACCACGCCGATAAGGATCGCCGCCGGGCCGATGAAAACACCGTTCGCCGGCAGCGTTAGCCGCGCAACAATAAGTCCGATGTTGCCAAACACCGCGCCGACGACCGCCGTGCCCAGCGACCGAGTCGTTTCCGACAGCTTGGCGGCGTCGTCGGACACCGTTTTGCGCAGGTCGCCGAGTGCCTTCAGGGTGTCCTTGCTCTGCTGGGTGACCCCGAAATTGTAGGCGATCCGGGCGCCTTCGAGCGCGGCCGGCAAGGTGGCGGCGAGATCGCGCAAGATGCCGTCGCGCAGCGATGTCCGCGCCACTTCGGCCGCGACGAGGCCGTGGCGATTGTCGAGTTCGCGACTGTTTTCGTACACCCAGCCTGTCGCAGCCTGAAGCGCCGCAAATGAGGCTTGATCAATGTCCCCGTGCGTGGGGGAAAAGCGTGTCGGCGGCGGGCCGCGAAACAGCAGCCTTCCGTCGGGCTCGATCTCCTGTGCCAACGACGCGAGCAGCCGCTTCGCCGCGCGCTCTTTCCATGGTGCCATGGCTGGGGCCTCGGCACTGGCATCGGCCGCTCGCAGCAGCCATCGGCCAAGCTGCTCGCCGGGGCCGCCCGGCCCAAGAACCCTTACGACCCGGGCAGGATTTGCCGGCGCATCGAGCGCAACGAACGGCTCTTCGCTTGCCCAGGGCGCGTATCGCACCGACCAGGTTTCGAGGGGGGCCTGCAAGCCGTGAACCCAGACCACCGGGGTCGAGGTAGGGCGGTCGAGTAGCGCCCCGAAGCCTGATTTGGTGAGGACGGCATCGACGCCGTCGGGCAGCGGCATGCGCACGGCAGTGACCCGCACGCCCTCGCCGCTGCCGGCCAGCAGGTTGCGCGGTATCTCTCCGCCAGCGTCGCCAGCTGCGACGTCGTGCCAGCCATCGGCTTCGAGCAGGTTGACGATAGACTCGGCTTCGATCCCGTTGAGCTGATTGACCGCCAGGGTTGCGCGCGATTCGGTGACGACGACCCGCCCCGCGTCGACCAGCGCGTTGAGCGCGTCAGCGAGTGCGATCTGGGAGGGTGCCATCTTCGATCAGCCGGCTTGGTCGGATCGTGAAAACGACGCCGTCGGGAGTGTCCTGACGGATCACGGTGTTGCCTAGCTCTTCGGCGGGGAACTCGAGCCGGACTTCTTCGGCAGTCCTGACGACGCGCCGGGGTTGGACCTGCAGCGTCCGGCGGTTGGGACGAAACTCGACATCCTGCAAATTTTGCTTTCGCAGCCGCCGGCGGGTGGCAGTCTCAAGGCGCGCTCGCACCGTCTCGTCGTCAGGGCGATCGGCGGCATGGAACACCGCGTCGACAACGTCGTCGTTCGTGACCGTCGCACGCCCCTGTAGCGCGACTTTGGCGCGCGCGACTGCCCCGCCCACATCGCCGCGCGGGAGATCCTGTTTCACGTCTTCGAGCGCGCCGCGCAGGGCCTCGTTGAGCTTTGCGGACAATTCGTCGTTCGAGCGCGATCGCGCGACGCCGAGATAGCGCTCGAAATAATCGGTGAGATCCGGCGCTTCCTTCATCCGATCCGAAGCAGATACGACAGCCTCCGCCACTCCGCCTCGCAGCCGGACCAGGCAGAATTTCTGAATGGCGCGCCGTTCCTTGACGAAGGCCTGAACGATCGCCCGCAACACGCTGCGCCCATCAGCCTCAGCCAGTTCCACTGCTTCGCGGTAGTCGTACTTGATCATCGCATAGAGCCGCGTTCCGTCGATATCGGATCGCAACTCTATCACGAAGAATGCGCCGGCGATGCTCTGTCTGACGTGCAACTCCCAGAAGCGCCGCGCCAGCACCTGTCCACCCGCTTCAAACGCGACTTCATCGCGCGCCATTGACTCCAGGATGGCCTTGACCGGCGAGTCCTCTGCGAAGGTATGGACACCGTCGCCAGCTTCAGAAACGATTCGGGCGCGGAAGAACCCCTCTTGCTGCACCTCAATTTCCGGCTGTGGAACAAAATCGGCGTCACGCTGCCCCACGACATGAATAATCATGCGTGCCACGCGAAGACTGTCCAGCTCCTCGTCGAATAAAAAGCTCAAAGCATGCCCCCCACCTACCTCATACAATGATCGGTCACACGGTCTTTGGCAATGCGAGATACATCCACCAGTACGCTCCGCGGCCTTCGCGGTATCAGTAGGCTCACATGAACAAAAGGCAGCTATCTGGTATCCGATTTGGAACGCTGAACGTCGGCTATGTCAGCGATTCGCCGCCTCGCAGGACCCTACTCTTCGACCGGCTTCGCAGGCGCTGCAACGGATCGAATGTCTTCTATCACCGATAGTCGGCTTAAGAGCGGTAAGTAGCCAACCGGCGTCTTATTCGGGTTCAGCTGTGAGGATTACGAACTCATCGGGCCGTCCCGCCTTCAGCAAAAGGTCACCCTTCACCCTGTAACGTCCGGCGGGAAGGCTTGTCGCATTGGAGAACCGCAAATCGACAGGCGCCGAATATCGATACCCGTCAGGACGGAAATGCAGTTCGCCATCGAACGTCCCAATCCAGCCAGTTAGGTTACCCTTCTCCATCTCGGTCGAAAGTCGCCGCATTTCCGGCGATGGCAAGCGCGCGTGGTGGGGTGCTTCGGCCACTAATTTAGCGTCGTCGGTATACGGAAATTCAAGTGCCCGGACTTGCTTGGCTCCTTCGATATCCATGATGACGACATTCTGGTGAACCGTCACCACCTGTATCTGCGTGACAGTCGTTTGTTCGATTATATCGGCAGCCGATTTTGCCAAAGGTGTCGGCTTTCCCGAACTTGTTGCGAAGATGAGGGCACTTACCACAGCACCAACAAGGGCGGCTCCTGCCGCAGTTGTGCCAACCGGCGCCTTTTCAAATTCTTTCTTAGCGTTTTTCGCGAACCTAGATCTCGCTACGGCCTTGAGCAATACATTGAGGCTGCCATCTCGCAGTCCTACGACCTGCAGCTCAGCACCTTGGCCTCGGGCTACTGTCGCAGCGCGCTGCAGAAAACGCCCTAGGTCGGTTGCTGTCACGCCATTATTGCTGTCAAAATGAAAAGCAAACTCATCTGCCGCGAGTTCCAACCCTGACGCCGTTGTAGTCACTCTATTCCCCATTGACTTCAACGAAGGGCAATATCTGACCACGGCAAGAAGTAAATGCTCGTCGAGGCACCTTTGGTAATCACCATGAGGAACGACCGAAATGTCGCCAGAGCCAGCGCTCACTTCCTCGCACCGCTCCTATGTACGGGGGGCAGATTTCAAGTATTTTTCTTGAGCAATCGAACGGCCGCTATGGCGGCGGTCACTAACACAGCTCGGTCAGCGTGTCAGATGTCGCCCCCAACCCACCGAAGCTGCGATGCGAGCAGCGAGCCTTTCTCGCAACTCATTGGGTGTCGACCAGGTAATGTGATTGAATTGGCGGGTGTCGAAATGGACCTCGCCGATCTGATCGGCCCGCACGCACCATATTACGGGAATGCCAAGCCCCTGTGCAAACCCCGCTTCGTAATAAACACCGCCGCGAGGGATTGCGACCGCACCGCCTTGGCCGGTCATCATCCCACAGGTGAAGTCTGCCACGACGAAGCGCGAGCGGCGGATTTCCGCTAGGATCTCATCGTCGATCTTGTTGTTATGCTCCTTGCGATCGATGCGCATTGCGCGATACCCAGCGTCGCTCAGTGCAGGTTCGATACCGCTATTGTAGGCATCGGCAATCGAATCATCGAACCACATTGCGACAAAGCCCTGATCGGTATTCACAGCCCCCGATGCCAGCTGATCAAGCCGCTCATAGGCGCGGGGAGCGAGCCGCGGCATTCCTTCGGCGGAATCGCTTTTGAGGATGGCCGCGTCGATTAAAGTCTGCCGAAACGCATAGAATTCATTGTCAGTCGCCGCTTCAATCCACAGCATCGTACGGTGGCGGGCCTTAACCGTTTCAGGCGTTTCGACTCCCCCACGCCACGGTAATAGATCGCCAGGCCGGAACTTATCCGCCTCGAGCATCAGTAGGAACCGGTCGACCTTCTCTGTGAATCCCAAGCTTCGCCGTGCGCGTATCGTTGCCATGTCACGGGGCTGAGTGACCGGAACATCACCAAATCGATTATGGTCAAGAATCCAGCTGGTGAGCTTGGCTTTCTCACGATCGCTCCAATCCTTCAAAAACCCCGTAAGACCCGGCGAGGTCGCGAAGCGCCCGGCGCGATCGCTGCTATACTGAGTCAGCAGCGATCCGATCTGCGTGCTGTATGCGGGCTGTCCCCAGATCGGATCGATATCGTTGGTCATAGCTACCCCTAAAGCTGGTCATGTACGCAGAGCAATCGCGTAGACTGGCCAGCACCGTTCGCCGGACGTGCGGTTCACCCGCCTTGACGAACGGGACTAAGCGCAGGGCATCCGGTTTCATCTTAACAAATGGCCGCTGCTTTCGATATCAGTACCGCGCGGGCTGAATGACCACAATGGCGGCACTTCAGGTTTTCGGTGCGATGATCACGCGAACCTTTAGTTTGCCTCCATGACTTTCCAAGTCGCGTTCGATGCCGACGGGGTTCCCAATGCGTCCCTCCGGATCGTAGACGAAGCAGACGAGGATCTTGCATTCAGGATGCATCTCGTACCTCGCGCGATCGATTATGAGCTCCTCACCGAGCTTCTTCGCCGTCATCGATGCGCGGGTCTTCTTGACTTCGATGACGATCTGCTCGGCCTTGAGCAGGAAATCGACGCGCGAAGCAGCGCCAGCGTAGCTTGGGGTCCACTCTTCCTCCCGGATGTCGTCGAAATGAAGGCGTAGGATCGCGAGAAGCAGGTCCTGCGTGTCGTATTCGTCCTCGATCGTGATCGTGGTCCGGCCGGCACGGCGCGACTGCAGCTGCCGGGCTGCGGCATGGAAGCGTAGGCACAGTTTCTCGATGAGGCTCAGCCGATCTGGCTCCAGTTCCGCCGTGTCTTCGTCGCCTCCGTACTCCTCGATCTCGTCGATCATCGAACTTAAGACTGCCTCGGCATGCTCGAGTCCTCGCAAGAAGGCCTCGTGCCACTCGGCGTCCATCGTCGAGGACGTCCAGACGGAAAGCGAGAAGCTGACGGCTTGGAAATCGGTGAGATTGCGGCTCTGAGTTCCGAAGATCCGCTCGATCGCGATCTCAGTGTCGCGGTACCACTTGGTGAACTGGGGGGAACTGCTGCTCCCTGACCTCAGGGACTTTGCGGCTTCGCGTTGACGGGTCAATTTGTCGACCGACTGTTGCTTTTTCATTCACGCTAGCTGCCACATGCTGGTTCGATTCACCAAGGGGCATGATCCACGATGTTGCGGACACGCCGCTGCTGCGATAGCTTCGCCGTGATGCGAAGCGGCGCTAACCTTTTCCAGTTTGAGATCGAACCGGCACTGCGGGATCTTGCGGGCGGTGCCGAAAGCAGGCCTGGGGCGAAGGCGCTAGCCCTGCCGTTTCTGACCGTCCACGTCCATCCGAGCGCGAAGGAGCGCGATGTAGCCGCCGAGATCGTTCTACGCCTAGGCGACAAGAGGGTCCTGAACGCGCAAGAGTGCTGCGACGGATGCATCGACTCCGCGCTGTCCTCGTTGCAGGAAATCCGTGTGCGCTTGGTTGATGCGCGCGTTGCGCTGGCCAGCGAGCGAGGGGCCTTGTCCGGACTTGTCGAACTCATGCTTACGGCGATCCGTCAGTTCTTGACCTTCGAGCAGCGGCTTCCAAGAAACAATGCCCCTCGGCAACCAGGTGACGAATTCTATCGCGATAACGAGGTCCGACAGACCTACTTCGATACCCTGGAACAGCTGCGCGGCCACTTGAGCCGGTGTTTGGGCGCGGCGGCCGCAATGGCAGGAATGAACCTTCCATCCGACGGCCTGATCGCAGCCTACGCCGGCCCCTGGCCGTCGGAAGCCTACGTACCCGTCGATCCGGCCTCGCTGGTGCCGTGAGAGAGATCTTCCTCACTCGCGCTGCGCAACTCCAAAGCCAAGGAACTGGCGCGGTAACCCTTTTGCATGCAGTGCGGCGTCCACATGAACAGCCGACCGCTTTCAGGCAAGCAAAGCGAGCAGTCGAACGGTAGCTATGTCGGCGCCTAACGTCCTCGCTTGCACAACTTGCATTTCAGTTCCATGCCGTTCCCACACGAAATATTCTAAGGCGTCTTTGGCTGCAAAAGGGCCTTAGCCATCCTTTCGTAGCCAGCGGGCATTAAGTCTCCCAGATATTTGTATGTGGCGAAGGGCTTTTGTGGCGTGGGCGCCGTCTGATGCGATGAATCGCTGATCGCCCGCATGGCGGCGGTCTGATCATCCGTCGTCTTGAAAATAAAGTGATAGGCGGTTCCTGCGACCGTCTTTCTGCCGATTTTGGTTTTTGATGGGGAGCTCATAACCGACCAATCGCCTGTGACTGCTGTCGCCACGGTTTTCAAAAGGACCGAGCGCACCGGGGCAGGCTTCTTTCCCTCCGGGTCAAGAGGCTTTAACTTCAACAGTGAGCGGATCCCAACACCGTGACCCGTTTTGTACGTGTCGACGAACTTGTTCCAATCAATTTGTGCCATGAGTTAGCTCATCCTTCCGGCTGCCCGTTCTTGCAGACAATCAAGCTGAAATCTACGACAGCTTTCGACAGGTGGGCTAAAGGTCGCGAACGGCAACTGCGTCAGCGCCAACAGTCTTCGAGTGGCTACTGGAGAGGACAATCATGATGCTCAGCTGGGCATTTGCAAACGGTTGCCCTGTGCTGCATAGGCCATCCCATGAGCGTAGACCTGACCTCACTCATCCACGCGGTTGTACAGCGCGCGCCAAAGTGGCTTCGGCAGGATCTGGCCTCGAAGGATGAAGCTGTACGCAGCCGTGCAGAGGAAACCATGGCTGCAATGCTTGCGGACGCTTTAGCCAAAACTGGTGAAGCCTGAGTCGCTACTGATCGGCGTGCATGTCGGTCACCGAGTTGCTTGCCGGTCGTCATGTTGAGCGCAGATGTGTTGTCGGCCAGAGCGCCCAACGCTCCGTTATGGTCAAGATCACCCGGCAGTCGATACCACCCAATCCCGCAAGCCTGGCAATAGCCGTGAGCCGTGTGCTGGATTGCAGGCCGAACAATGCCAGTAGTTCTCAGTCGCACACAGCTTGGTGAACCCAGGCCAGCTGGCGGGATACCCAAATGAAACGCAAATGGCGGCTACTTCAACGATTCCAGGCAAGCCTGAAATCCAATTCCGTCGCTGCTTAATTGGCCCCAGAGACTTTGGGGCACTCGGGGCCATATTTGCCGCAAGAAGCCACAGCCAGAGACCGCAGAGACAGCCCGTTCATTGGCTGAATCCCGCAGAACTGCGTCACCTTAGGCGGGCTGCCAAATTGACTGGTTTTGTCGGAAACGGTTGGAGGCACGCTCACGAAACGAACCAGCATATATGGATTTGTTATTTCGTAACATTTACTGATACTTAAATGACAGTCTCCGATGCAGATCCAGCGCGGCAGGGCCCAAAACCAGCAAGGAAAAATCACCCGCTTGACCGCAATCCCGCACCGCGGGACATCGCCAGCACCTGGGGCAATTCTCGATGAAAAACCCAGGTCCGATCTCAGTGGCGCTCTACAGTGTGCTGTCCAAAGCTGAAAACGACGAATTTGTGAGCGATGTAGGGCAGTCGCCGGCGCAGCGCAGCCTTCTTCTGGCACGTCATAGTTCACCTCCCATTGTGAGCGCCGACCAGTCCGGGAAGCGGCCGAGCGCAAGGATCGCGCTCAGTATGCGCGCGATCAACGCGTCCGCGCTGGCCAGATCAACCTTGGACTTCGAACTTAGCGATCCGGTGTGCACGGCGCTCGACCGCGCATCGTACAGGTCGCGCATTTTTTCGAACACCGCCGCACGTTCGACCGGGTCGGAGCCGACAAGCCACGCCGCTCGATTGCTGATCTTGTAACGAATTTCGGTGTTGGATTTGCGATGGTCGTGCATCAGCGCAATCTCTGCTGCCATGCCGAGCTCGAGCGCCTTGTCGACTTCCGACACTGCGAGCCGGGCACGACCAAGCCGGTCGATCGCGCGGGCGAGGCTGTCGAATTCGCGGAACTCACCGAGCTGCGCAAAGGCCTTGCCCACTTCGCTCGACAGCACCGGAAATGAGACCAGCGGATGCGCTTGGAACGGTTGCCCAGCGCTATTGCCCTCGCCTGCCACCAGGCAAGCGTCGCGCTTCGGCTCGAGTATCGATAGGGGCAGTTCAACGGCGCCGCCGCTAACCAGAAGACACGCTAGGCGAACCCGGCGGCGCGTAGCCTCGCGGTCCGCCCAGACTGGACTGGTCACGCTGGCATCGGCTTCGATATTTCGTTCGGTTTGCTCGCGGTACGCCGGAACGACGGTGTAGGATTGACGCAGAATCGCAGTGCCGGTTGGCAGCCCTAGGCGCTGAAACGGGTTCGCCTGCAGCAATCGCGCGAACAATCCTTCGCGTTCCGGCTCGATTGACAGCCCCTCAGCAAGAGGGCAATCGGCATCAATCTGCACCCCAAACAATGGCGAGACCTCGGTATAGCGGCCAATATTTTCTGCTGCCTCCGCCTCGAAAATCGAGAGGATCTCTTTCGGCCTAACGCCTGAGACCAGCCGGTCGATCGCCCAGCTGCCGAACCTAGCTTGTGTAACCGCCCCTCCGCCATCACCGGTGAAGATCCAGACTTGCCGATAGCGATCGAAAGGGGGGCCATTTGCGAGAGCGGCATCAATTTCTCGTTCATTGCCCTGGCGCCAGAACATGTAATGCCGACCACGGTGGTGCTCTGCCATCTCGGCGGCCGCCTTTTCGAGCACCGCAATCACATGCTCGCGCGTGCCTCTTTGCTGCATCGTCATTGCCTGAAGCCTTCCCGGTCACCGTCTGGCACGGGCAGCTCTACTAGGTTGTCCGGGCGGAAAATTCAAAACCGTCGCTGCTCTTTCGCGTGCAGAGACTCTGGGGCAAACAGGCACGATTTGCGGCTAGACCAGTGCTCTCTTCCCGGTCTCTGATGTCGGCTTACGCGGCCAACATTCCGCTGAAACCCGCCATTCAGGCCTCCCCTTCAGAGTAGCTAAGTGCTTGTTTTTAAAGGGATATATGACTGGAGGCCCGAGCCGGAATCGAACCGGCGTAAACGGATTTGCAGTCCGGTGCGTAACCACTCCGCCATCGGGCCTCACCCTGCGGGCAAGCCCGCAAGAAGCGCGCCACTAGCTTAGGCTTGACGCGGGCGCAAGGCGGTTCGTGCGCCCAAGCCCGGACGATGTTCAGGCGATGCGTTCGAAAGTCACCATGCGGCGCGCCGGATCGGCGGCGACGAGGCGCACGCGGATCTGGGTGCCCGGCGGCGCGCGGTGCGCCTGGGTGCGCGCGACGACGGGCAGTTCGCACAGCTGGAAACGTGCGCCGGTTTCACCGACGTCGGTGACGACGGCGGCAAAATCCTCGCCCTCGCGCCCGGCCAGGATCGCAGCTTCAGCGAGGTCGACCACCGCGCGTTCAACCTGGGCGGAACGCGCGCCCGCCTTGCTCATCACCGAGGGGAGCCGCTGGAAGGCCTCGCTGACTTCATCTGGCACTCGCGCGCCATTCGCCACGGCCAGAGCCGCGCGCACGACATAGCGATCCGCCAGGCGGCGCAGCGGCGCGGTGGCGTGGCAATAGGTTGCCGCCATCGCTGCGTGCCAGGGCACTTCGCCCGCCCGGTAGGGGACATAGCTTGCCCCTTCGCCCGCGCGGCGCACGGCAAGCATGAAGGCGGCATCGCGCGGACGGGCGGGATCGAGTGTGCGTTCAAACTGTTCAAGGCTCGCTTGTGCCGGCCAGGCCAGGCCAAACGCCCGAGCGGTATGGCGCAGCCGCCCAACGGCAAATTCGTCCGGCCCGGCCATGACCCGGAACAGCCCGGTCCCGGCCTTGTACAGCGCATCGGCCACGGCCAGGTTTGTCGCCAGCGAAAGCGCCGCGTTGGCTGTCTCCGACGGCAACATGGGGCGAGAGCGCAGCACAAAGTGGCCGTCGGCGCCGTCGCCGCCCGCCTCATGCTCGACTTCCTGCTCTGGCGGATCGACACGCGCCGCGCCGCGCCGGTCTTCGGCGGCCGCGATCCGGCGGGCCAGTTCTTCGAAGTCCGCGGGCAGGTCAGCGGCCGTAACGCTTTCATAGGCAAGCTTGGCGCGGCTGCGGATCAGCGCGCGCTGGGCCCCGTCGAGACAGACCGAGCCGTCGGGCGCGACGCGGGTGGTGAAGATCACCGCCGGACGCGGACCATCGGGCAGCAGGCTGGCCGCGCCTTCGGCCAGTACCGGGGGATAAAGCCCGGCCTTGGCATCGGGCAGGTAAGTCGTCTCGCCCCGCACCCAGGCCTCGCGATTGAGCGCGCCGCCCTCGTCGACGAACCAGGCGACATCGGCGATCGCATAATGCAGCAACAGGTCCGCCCCCGACCGCTCGATAGAAAAGGCCTGGTCGAGATCGGTCGAGCTGGCCGGATCGAGCGTGACAAAGGGCATCGCGGTGCGATCGGCATGAGCGCCGGGCGCGCGCCGCGCCGACTCTTGTGCTGCTGCGAGCGTTTCGGCGGGAAACCCTTCGGGCACGCGGAACTGGGCGCGGATCTCTGCCAGACCCTGCGCCAGCAACCGATCGGGATCGTGCAAGGCTTTCATGGTCTTGGGCTAACGCGCCTGCTCACGCTTGCCAAGCTCTGCCGCGCGCGTATTCAAGGGCTTCCGAGGCGGGAAACGCATTGACGCGCCGCCGATCCATTTAGTAAGCACCGCTTACAAAATCTCGGCTGAAGCCGGAGAGGAGCACGATTGCCATGAAGACCCGCGCCGCCGTTGCGTTTGCGCCCAAGCAGCCGCTTGAAATCGTCGAAGTCGATCTTGAGGGCCCCAAGGCGGGCGAAGTCCTGGTCGAGATCATGGCGACCGGCATCTGCCACACCGACGCCTACACGCTCGACGGGTTCGATTCGGAAGGCATCTTCCCCTCGATCCTCGGTCACGAAGGCGCCGGCATCGTGCGCGAAGTGGGTTCGGGCGTAACCAGCGTGAAGCCGGGCGATCACGTGATCCCGCTCTACACGCCCGAATGCCGCCAGTGCAAATCGTGCCTCTCGGGCAAGACCAACCTGTGCACCGCGATCCGCGCGACGCAAGGCCAGGGCCTGATGCCCGATGGCACCAGCCGGTTCAGCTACAAGGGCCAGACCATCTTCCACTACATGGGCTGCTCGACCTTTTCGAACTTCACGGTCCTGCCTGAAATCGCGGTCGCCAAGATCCGCGAGGACGCCCCCTTCAAGACCAGCTGTTACATCGGCTGCGGCGTGACCACGGGCGTTGGCGCGGTGGTCAACACCGCCAAGGTCCAGGTGGGTGACAACGTGGTGGTGTTCGGCCTCGGCGGGATCGGCCTCAACGTGATCCAGGGCGCGCGGCTGGCCGGCGCGAACAAGATCATCGGCGTCGACATCAACCCCGACCGCGAGGAATGGGGCCGCCGCTTCGGCATGACCGACTTCCTCAACACGCGTGGCATGAGCCGCGAGGACATCGTCGCCAAGATCGTCCTGATGACCGACGGCGGCGCGGACTACACCTTCGATGCCACCGGCAACACCGAAGTGATGCGCACCGCGCTCGAAGCCTGCCATCGCGGCTGGGGCACCTCGATCATCATCGGGGTCGCCGAAGCGGGCAAGGAAATCGCCACCCGTCCGTTCCAGCTGGTGACCGGCCGCAACTGGCGCGGCACGGCGTTCGGCGGGGCCAAGGGCCGCACCGACGTGCCAAAGATCGTCGACATGTACATGAACGGCAAGATCGAGATCGACCCGATGATCACCCACGTGATGGGTCTGGAAGAGATCAACACCGCTTTCGACCTGATGCACGCGGGCAAGTCGATCCGCAGCGTCGTGGTGTTCTGAAGTTTCCAACGGGAGAGAATTTCAATGTTTACCCATATCTGCATTTCCGCGCAGGATCTGGCCGCGTCGAAGAAGTTCTATGACGCCGCACTGGGCGCGCTGGGCGTTGCCAGCGTCGGCCAGATCAACGACCGCACCTGCCTCTACGCCACCGAAACCGGCAAGCTGCTGGTGATGACCCCGGCCGATGGCAACACCGCGACCTTCGCCAACGGCGGCACGATCGGCTTTGAAGCCAAGGACGCCGCCACTGTCGACGCATTCCACGCGGCGGGCGTCGCGGCTGGCGGCACCGACGAAGGTGCGCCGGGGCCGCGTCCGAACGCTCCGGGCAATGCCTATGGCGCCTACCTGCGCGATCCGGTCGGCAACAAGATCTGCGCCTTCTGCCAGCTGCCCGGCTAAGGACGCACCAGCGCATGGAACAGGTCAGCGCCAACCGCAGCCACGGCGGCACGCAAGGGGTCTATACCCACCAGAGCAAGGTCACCGGTACGCCGATGACCTTCTCTGTCTTCGTGCCCGATCATGAACCGGGCACGAAGCTGCCGGTGCTGTGGTATCTGTCGGGGCTGACCTGCACCCATGCCAATGTGACCGAAAAGGGCGAATTCCGCGCGGCCTGTGCCGAGGCGGGAATCGCCTTTATCGCGCCCGACACTAGCCCACGCGGGGACGACGTGCCCGACGACGAAGGCTATGACTTCGGCAAGGGCGCGGGCTTTTACGTCGATGCGACGCAGGCCCCGTGGGCCGCGCATTTCAAGATGCGCAGCTATATCGAACAGGAACTGCCGGCCCTGGTGGCCGAGCATTTTCCGATTCACATGGGCCGCCAGGGGATCACCGGCCATTCGATGGGCGGCCACGGCGCGCTGACCATCGGCCTTCGAAATCCTGACCGCTTCCGCTCGGTCAGCGCGTTCTCGCCGATCGTCAGCCCCATGAATTGCCCCTGGGGCGAAAAGGCACTGACCGGCTATCTCGGCGCGGATCAGACGGCGTGGCGCGAATACGACGCCTGCGCGCTGATCGAGGATGGCGCGCGCCTGCCGGACCTGCTGGTCGATCAGGGCGAGGCGGACAATTTCCTCCACGAACAGCTCAAGACCGGGCTGCTGACCATGGCGTGCAAGAAGGCGGGCATCCCGGCGACGATCCGGATGCAGCCGGGCTATGACCATTCGTACTATTTCATCTCGACCTTCATGGCCGAGCACGTGCGCTGGCACGCCGCGAAGCTGAAGGCATGAACCGTCAGGAGCGCCTTGAGGCGATCCTCGCCGATTTTGCCGCTGTCGAAGGCGCGCTGCTGCCGATCTTGCACGAGGTGCAGGCGGCCTTCGGCTGTGTCGATGCGGCGGCCGAGGCCGCGATTGCCCATGCGCTCAACCTCAGCCGCGCCGAAGTCCACGGCGTGGTGAGCTTCTATCACGACTTTACCCCCGAGGCCGATCCGCGCCCCTGCGTCGAACTGTGCCGGGCCGAGGCGTGCCAGGCGCGCGGGGTCGATGCGTTGGTTGCAGCCGCGCAAGCGGCGGCGGGCGAGCGGGTGAAGATCAAGACCGTTTACTGCCTCGGCCTGTGCAGTGCCGGCCCAGCCGCGCGGGTGGGGGACAGCCTCCATGCCCGGCTCGATGAGGCGGGCCTTGTAGAGCTGGTGAAGTCGCTATGACTGTCGTGCGTATTTCGGATGACGCGCTGGCGCTTGCCTGCGGCGCGGATCCGGTGGCAGCCGCTTTCGCGGCGGCAGGCTGCACAGTCGAGCGCACCTCGAGCTGGGGGATGCACTGGCTGGAGCCGCTGGTCGAGATTGACGGACAAGGGTTCGGCCCCGCCACCGTCGCGGATGTCGCCGCGATCCTTGCCGGCACGTCGCCCAAGGCGATCGGGCCGATTGCCCAGCATCCCTTCATTGCCAGCCAGCAGCGTCTGACCTTCGCCCGCGCCGGGCTTACCCGTCCGCTCAGCCTGGAAGACTATCACGCCACCGGCGGCTGGGCTGGCCTGACCCGCGCGCGGGGCATGGCCCCGGCCAAGGTGGTCGAGGAAGTGCTGAGCTCGGGCCTGCGCGGCCGGGGTGGCGCGGGCTTTCCCGCCGGGATCAAGTGGCGCACAGTGGCCGATGCCGTGGCGGCGCGCAAATTCGTGGTCTGCAACGCCGACGAGGGCGACAGCGGCACCTTTGCCGACCGGATGCTGATCGAAGGCGATCCCTTCCAGCTGATCGAAGGCATGGCGATTGCCGCCCACGCAGTCGGCGCGGGCCGTGGCTACATCTACGTGCGCAGCGAATATCCCCACGCCATTGCCAAGCTCAACGCGGCCATCGCGCTGGCGGCAGAACATATCGCGCCGTTCGTGCTCGAAGTCCGCGTCGGCGCGGGGGCCTATGTCTGCGGCGAGGAAACCTCGCTGCTCAATTCGATCGAGGGCAAGCGCGGCGAAGTGCGCGCCAAGCCGCCACTCCCGGCGCTCAAGGGCCTGTTCGGCTGCCCGACCGTGGTCAACAACGTGCTGACCCTCGCGGCGATCCCGCACATCCTGACCGAAGGCGGAGCCTCGCTTTACGACAGCCTCGGGATCGACCGTTCCAAGGGCACGATGCCGATCCAGCTGGCGGGCAACATCAGGCACGGCGGGCTTTATGAAACGGCCTTCGGGATCAGCCTCGATGCGCTGGTCAACCAGATCGGCGGCGGCACAGCCTCGGGCCGTCCGGTCAAGGCGGTACAGGTCGGTGGGCCGCTCGGCGCCTATATCCCGCCGAGCCAGTTCCACCTGCCCTTCGATTACGAAGCCTATGCCGGGGCTGACGCCCTGATCGGCCACGGCGGGATCACCGTGTTCGACGACACGGCCGATATGGGCGCCATGGCCCGCTTCGCCTTCGAATTCTGCGCGGCGGAAAGCTGCGGCAAGTGCACGCCGTGCCGAATCGGATCGACCCGCGGCGTCGAACTGATCGACCGCATCCGGGCAGGCGGCAAGGCCGGGGCGGACGCGGTGGAAGCCCTTCCTCAGATGCACAACGCCCGCAAAGCCGGGCGCAGCCGCGAGGAAGACCTGCAGCTGCTCGAGGACCTGGCGGAGACGATGAAGTTCGGCTCGCTCTGCGCGCTCGGCGGTTTCACGCCCTATCCGGTGATGAGCGCGCTCAAGCACTGGCCCGAGGACTTCGAGAAGTGATCCTCGGCTGCGTCCTCGCTGGCGGGCAATCGACCCGGTTCGGCAGCGACAAGGCGCTGGCCAAGCTGGACGGGCAGTCGCTGCTGACCCGCGCGGTCGATGCCCTATCCGGCTGGTGCGAACAGGTCGTGGTCGTCGGGCGCGAGGAAGCCCCTGCCCCGACCCTGCCCGATTGGCCGCGCCCCCACATGGGGCCGCTCGGCGGGATCGCCGCCGCGCTGCATCTAGCGGCTGACGAAGGCTATGACGCAGTGCTGACCTGCGGCGTCGATTCGGCAGGCCTACCCGATGACCTGCCCGAACAACTGGGCGCTGCCCCAGCCTATGTCGCCGACCAGCCGGTGATCGCGCTCTGGCCGGTCAGCGCCTCGGCGGCAGTCGACGCGATCCTTGAGAGCGATGGCAAGCACTCGCTGCGCGCACTCGCCGAACGGACTGGCGCAAGGGCCGTGCAGCTGGCGCGTAATCCTGATAATATTAACACACCGGCAGACCTTGCTGAAGCGGAGAAACGCCGTGGGCTATGAACGCCAAGCCGATTTCGGCACGCCCGAAGTCCTCTCTGACGTTGCCGTCACCCTGACCATCGACGGACGGCAGGTCACCGTGCCGGCTGGGACCAGCGTGATGCGCGCCGCCGGAACCTGTGGCGGCTCGATCCCCAGCCTTTGCGCCACCGACAGCGTCGAAGCCTTCGGTTCGTGCCGGATGTGCCTGGTCGAGATCGAGGGTGCGCGCGGGCTTCCGGCGAGTTGCACCACGCCGGTCGCCGAAGGCATGGTGGTGCGCACCCAGACCGAGCGGCTCGCCCGCGTGCGCAAGGGGGTGATGGAGCTCTACATCTCCGACCACCCGCTCGATTGTCTGACCTGCAGCGCCAACAATGACTGCGAATTGCAGGATACCGCCGCCGAAGTGGGCCTGCGCGACGTGCGCTATGGCTATGACGGGGCTAACCACCTGGGCGCGGCGATCGACAGCTCGAACCCCTACTTCGATTTCGATCCCAGCAAATGCATCGCCTGTTCGCGCTGCGTGCGCGCCTGCGACGAAGTGCAGGGCACCCTTGCTCTCACCATCGACGGACGCGGCTTTGCCTCCAAGGTCAGCGCGGGACAGGCGGGCGACAATTTCCTTTCCAGTGAATGCGTATCGTGCGGGGCTTGCGTCGCCGCCTGCCCGACCGCAACCTTGCAGGAAAAGGCGGTCAAGGACCTCGGCAAGCCCGAACGCGCGGTGGTTACCACCTGCGCCTATTGCGGGGTCGGCTGCACCTTCCGCGCGGAGATGAAGGGCGAACAGCTGGTGCGGATGGTGCCGTGGAAGGACGGCAAGGCCAACCGTGGCCACTCCTGCGTCAAGGGCCGCTTCGCCTGGGGCTATGCCAACCACCAGGACCGCATCCTTTCGCCCATGATCCGCGAGTCCATCGAGGATCCCTGGCGCGAGGTCAGCTGGGACGAGGCGCTGGCCTTTACCGCCGGCAAGCTCAAGGCGATCAAGGCGCAGTACGGCGCTCGGGCGCTGGGCGGGATAACTTCCAGCCGTTGCACCAACGAAGAGACGTTCCTGGTGCAGAAGCTGGTGCGCTCGGGCTTTGGCTCGAACAATGTCGATACCTGCGCGCGGGTGTGCCATTCGCCCACCGGCTATGGCCTGTCCAAGACCTTCGGCACCAGCGCGGGCACGCAGGACTTCGACAGCGTGATGGACGCCGACGTGGTGCTGGTGATCGGCGCGAACCCGACTGACGGGCATCCGGTCTTCGCCAGCCGCCTCAAGAAGCGGCTGCGCCAGGGCGCGAAGCTGATCGTGATCGATCCCCGCCGGATCGATCTGGTGCGCAGCCCTCATATCGAAGCCGCCTATCACCTGCCGCTGCAACCCGGCACCAATGTTGCCGTGCTGACCGCCATGGCCCATGTGATCGTGACCGAGGGCCTCGCCGCCGAGGCCTTCATCCGCGAACGCTGCGACTGGGATGAATACCAGGACTGTGCGCGGTTCGTGGCGCAGGAACGCCACAGCCCCGAAACGCTCGAACCCGTCACCCGCGTGCCCGCACATACCTTGCGCGAAGCCGCGCGGCTCTTCGCCACGGGCGGCAACGGCGCGATCTATTACGGCCTGGGCGTGACCGAGCACAGCCAGGGCAGCTCCACCGTGATGGCGATCGCCAACCTTGCCATGGCGACCGGCAATATCGGCCGCCGGGGCGTGGGCGTGAACCCGCTGCGCGGGCAGAACAACGTGCAGGGCGCCTGCGACATGGGCAGCTTCCCGCACGAGCTGCCGGGCTATCGCCACATCGCGGGCGAAGGCGTGCGCGCCCAGTTCGAGGCGGACTGGGGCGTGGCGCTCGATCCCGAGCCGGGCCTGCGGATCAACAACATGCTCGATGCCGCGATCGACGGGTCTTTCCGCGCGCTTTACATCCAGGGCGAAGACATCCTCCAGTCCGACCCCAACACTCACCACGTCGCGGCGGGGCTGAAGGCGATGGACTGCGTGATCGTCCACGACCTGTTCCTCAACGAAACCGCGAATTATGCCCACGTCTTCCTGCCGGGCAGCACGTTCCTTGAAAAGGACGGCACCTTCACCAACGCCGAGCGCCGCATCCAGCTGGTGCGCAAGGTGATGGAACCGGCGAACGGCCTGCAGGACTGGGAAGTCACCCAGGCGCTCGCCAATGCGCTCGATCTTGGCTGGAACTACACCCACCCGAGCCAGATCATGGACGAGATTGCACGCCTGACGCCAACCTTTGCGGGCGTGTCGTTTGACCGGCTTGACCGCGAAGGCTCGCTGCAATGGCCGGTCAATGAAGCAAATCCCGATGGCAGCCCGATCATGCACGTGGACGGCTTCGTGCGCGGCAAGGGCAAGTTCATCGTCACGGACTATGTCCCGACCGACGAGAAGACCGGGCCGCGCTTTCCGCTGCTGCTGACCACGGGCCGCATCCTCTCGCAGTATAACGTCGGCGCGCAAACCCGGCGCACGGCCAACAGCGTGTGGCACCCGGAAGACCTGCTGGAAATGCACCCGCTCGATGCCGAGAACCGGGGCCTGAACGATGGAGACTGGGCGCGCCTGGCCAGCCGGACCGGCGAAACCACCCTGCGCGTCAAGGTGACCGACCGGGTTGCACCGGGCGTGGTCTATACCACCTTCCACCACCCCGCGACGCAGGCCAATGTCGTCACCACCGAGTATTCCGACTGGGCCACCAACTGCCCCGAATACAAGGTCACCGCCGTACAGGTCCTGCCCAGCAACGGCCCGACCGAATGGCAGGAATCCTATGCCAGCTGGTCGCAAAAGAGCCGCCGCATCGTGGCGGAACCGGCGGAGTAAAGGCGATGGACATTTCGCGCCTCTACCAGATGGCCAACCAGATCGCCCGCAACCTTGCCATGCAGGGCGAGGCGCAGGCAGTGGAGGCCACCGCCCAGCACCTCAGGGACTTCTGGGACCCGCGCATGAAGGCCGCGATCCTTGGCAGTGACCGTTCGGGGCTGGACCCGATTGCAAAGGCTGCGGTTGATCGGCTCGGCGCTTAGTCCCGGCGGCTGAGCAGCAGCCCGGCGATCATCGCGGCACAGAACACGCCGCCCGCCACGGGCTGCGCGAAGAAATCGAGCAACGCCGGTCCCGGGCACAGCCCGACCAGTCCCCAGCCCGCGCCGAACAGCACCGAGCCGATCACCAGCTTGCGGTCGATCGCGCTGGTCCCCGGTTCGCCCAGCGCGTCGCCGCACAGCGCCGTGCCGCGCCGCGCCGCCAGCCAGTAGATCGGCGTCGCCACCAGCAGCGCGCCGCCCATCACGAAGGCCAGCGCCGGGTTCCACGCGCCGGTCACGTCAAGGAAGCCAACCACCTTGTCGGGGCTGGTCATGCCCGAAATGGCCAGGCCAAGCCCGAACACCAGGCCCGATGCGAGTGCGATCAGCTGTCTCACAGTCCACCTCCGATCCGGCGCAGGAACACGACCAGCGCGGCAGTCACCATGAAGATCGCGACCGATGCCAGCGAACGCTTGGAAAAGCGCGCCAGGCCGCAAATACCGTGACCGCTGGTGCAACCGTTGCCAAGGCCCGTACCAAGGCCCACGAGCACTCCGCCCGCGACCACCATCGGCAACGAGGACTTTTCAAGGCCGGCGGCCAGTGCAGGCCCGCTGTGCCAAGCCGCTGCAGCGCCCGCCGCCAGCAGACCGGCGAGGAACGCCAGCTGCCAGCCGCGATCCGGGCCGCGAATGCCAAGGCGCAGGATGCCGCTGATCCCGGCGATATGGCCGGTCCCCAGCCGCAGCATCCCTGCGGACAGCCCGATCAGGGCGCCGCCCGCCAGCGGCGCGATCAGGTCGGTTAAAGCGAAGGCCACGGCCTTAAAACTTCACGCCGGCCGACAGGCCGAACGAGGTTTCGCCAAGGCTCACGTCCGCCTCGCCGCCGCCATAGGGCGCGGGGATCGAGCCGCTGCCGTGCACGGTCTGCTTGGGCGCGTGCATGACATAGCCGGTCAGCTCAAGGCCCGAGGCGGTGGTATAGGTCGCGCCAGCGGTGACGTGGTGCGTTACCACGCCCGGCGCGAGCACGTTGAACAGCGTTTCCGAAGCCGGGACCGGGTTTTCCGAGTGACCATAGCCGGTGCGCAGCGTCCAGCGGTCGCTCGCGACATAGGTCAGGCCAACCTTCACGGCGGTGATGTCGCGCCAGCCGAAGCCGGGGCCGTTCTCGCTGCCCAGCGGCTTGCCGGTGAACAGCACCGACAGCGGATTACCCACCGACGCAACCTGCGAATACTGGATGTGCTTCACATCGGCGGCCAGGGTCAGCGCCGGGGTCGGCTTGATCGCGATGCCTGCCCCGAACGAGGCCGGCACGTCGAACCCGCCCTTCCCCGCAAACAGGCCCGCGTACTTGTTGAAATGGCCCGACCAGATCTTCGACTGGTAGAACGCGCCGAAGCTGAAGGCATCGCCGAAGTGGCCGAGATAGCCCACCCGCACCCCGGTACCGACCGACCAGTCGGTGCCGCGGTTGGTGAAGTTGGCCGGATCCTGCGAAGCCGCGCTGAACGGCTGGATGCCGCTGGCGCTGAAGCCCTGGACCATGATGATCGGGGAAACCCCAATGCTGTGACCCGGCGCCACGCGGACGGCGAGCGTCGGGGTGATGAAGATCTGCTTGAGATCGACCCCGGCCGGACCGGTTGCGCCAAAGCTGGCAAAGGGATTGGTCTTGTAATGGGTGTTCATCCCGCCGTTGCCATAGACGGCGATCCCGACCGCGACGCTATCGGACAGCGGGCGGACATAGCCGAATTCGGGCAGCACGAAGGGGTTGGCGCCGTTACCGCTGTAGGTGCCGTTCAGCCCCGCGCCGTTCCCGCTGATCGTCGCGCCGCGGTTGGGAATGAAGATTTCGACGCCCGCATCGAGCCGCTCGCCCACCTCGGTCGCAGCGGCTGGATTGGCCGCGATCGACAGCGCGTCCTGCGGCTGGGCGATGGCGACGCCGGCCGAGCCCTTGGCCTTGGCGCCGATGCCGTTGAGGAAATAGCCATCCGTGGCGTGGGCCGGGTTGGCGGCAGGGAGCAGGGCCGTAAGCGCGGCGGAAGAGGTGAGGAACTTGCGCATGAATTGCTCCGTCGGAAAATGAACTGGATCGACGAGCATCCCATGCAGGGTAGCGCATCTTCGTGCGGGCGACCGGGCTTGGCTGCTCACATAAGCTTCACCTAATATGGGGTGCGCGGAGGTTCAACGCAGGAAAGTCGACCAAGCAGGTAGAATTTCTGCGAGCCGGAAAAGCTGGAATTTAGCGCTCCGATACGGGCGGTTCAGCGTCGCTGCGGGTGTCCCCCGGCGCGCTGGGGCAGCACGGCCACCAGCAGGACGATTGCCGCGACGAGCACCCCGGTCGCAAGCGGGCGGCTGAAATCGAGCCCGCCCTTGTCGAGCGGCTTGTCGAGGAAATCTCCCACCGTCGCGCCCAGCGGGCGGGTCAGGATGAAGGCGGCCCAGAACAGCGCGACATGGCTGACGCGGGCAAACCGCCACAGGGCCACCAGTGCCAGCAGGATACCGCCAAACACCAGCGCGCCGCCCAGATAGCCCAGCCCGCCATCGTCAGCCGCCCAGTCGCCCAGCGCCGTGCCAAGCGTTTGCGAGAAGGTGATGGTCAGCCAGTAGAACAACTCCGAACGGGTGCTGCTGACGGTCTCGACCGCAATCGAACCGGTCACCGCCTTCCACGCCGCCAGCGAGAGCAGCACGCAGCCAAGCAGCAGGGCCGATCCGCCGGTATACCCGATCCCCAGTGAGCGGGTGGCAAAGTCGGCCATGGTGGTCCCCGCCGTGGTCGAGGCGATGATCGTGGCCCAATAGAGGAACGGGTGGAACCGGCTTGCCCGAACCTGCGCGAAGACCAGCAGGATCAGGGGCACGATAAAGATCGCGCTGCTGACCAGGTAACCGAAATCATAGGTCATCGAGAGCGTATCGCCGCCTGTTTCGCCCAAAGTGGTGGCCAGGATCTTGATGATCCAGAACCCCAGTGTAACGGCTGGCACCTTGGCCAAGTCGGCCTGTTGTTGTTCGGTCAATGGTCACTCCATCGGAATCGTCGCCCGGCCTCGGGTCGCAGTCGGACCTATTCGCCTGAAGCGGCAATGCCTATAAGCAGCCGCTCAAAACGCGTTTCCACGCAGGTTTTTCATGCCTCATACTGCTTCGATTGCCCGCACCAGCAAATTACGCCCCTTCACGACCAGCAGCCTTGGCAGTTTTGCGCTGCTCGGGTTGCAAGCGATTGCGGCGATCTACTTCATCTTCGACAGCATCGCCGATTTCCACGAGACCCAGGGCAGTGCCGCTCATATCGAGATCATGATGGAAGGGCTTGTGGCACTTGCGCTGGCAACCGGCGTTGCGCTCGCCGCGCGCCAGGCGATCACCTTGCTCAACCGGCTCAGGCATAGCGAACAGACGCTGCAACTGGCCCGCGGCGCACTTGCCGAACATGTCGAACGGCGCTTTGCCGATTGGGGCCTCAGTCCGGGTGAAGGCGAAGTCGCCCTGTTCGCGATCAAGGGATGCAGCATCGCCGAAATCGCGGGTCTGCGGGACTCCGCAGCGGGTACGATCCGCTCCCAGCTAAGTCAGATCTATGCCAAGGCCGGTGTTGCCAGCCAGGCTGGCCTGATCGCGGGCTTCCTCGAAGACCTGCTGGACTTGCCGCCGCAACCGGGAACCTGAACCGGCGCGCCGCATCAGGGATCGACGAAGTCGGCCTTGCGCTTTTCCATCTGGCTAGTGACCGCCTCGATCTGGTTCTTGCTGCCGATCAGCGCCTGTTGCTCGACGCTTTCGGCCATCAGGATCTCGGCCGTGCTGACTTCAAGATACTTGTTGAACAGGCGCTTGGCGGCGCGCTGAGCATGGGGATTGCGATTGGCGATCTCATGGGCAATCGCGGTCGCGCGGGCGACTGGGTTGGCATCGACGATGGTCGCGAAGCCATATTCGAAGGCCTGCTCGCCGTTGAATTCGCGGTTGGTGTAGGTCAGCTCGCGCAGGGTGTCGTCGCGCACCAATCCGCGCCACAGGGCATAGCCGGCCATGTCGGGCACCAGGCCCCACTTCATTTCCATCACCGCCATGCGCGCGGTGGGATCGACCACGCGGATGTCAGCGCCGCTCGCCACCTGCAGGCCGCCGCCGAAGCATACCCCGTGAACCGCCGCGATCACCGGCACCGGCAGCTTGCGCCACAGCATCGCGACCTGCTGGGCATGGTTGGAATCGCCGTGGGTGCGTTCGGTCAGCGGCACGCGGTCGTGCCGCCCGGTGTTGGCCATCGAGGTCAGGTCAAGCCCGGCACAGAAGCTGCGTCCTTCGCCCGCCAGGACAACGGCGCGCAGGCCCTTGGTTTCGTGCAGGATGCGTCCGGCGTCGATCAGCGCAGCGAACATGTCGGGATCGAGCGCGTTCATCTTGTCGGCGCGGATCAGGCGCACCTGCGCCACGCCGCCCGGCTCCATCGAAATCGCGACACGTCCGGCGGGAGTGGCTTCACGCTGCATGATCGTTGTCCTCTTGTTCGGCCGCTTGGCTGGCCTGCATCCTGTCTCGGCTGCGTTCCTTGCCCAATCGAACGTGATCGTCCAGTCCGAATTGTCCGAACCGTTCCTGGAGCCCAATTGCAGGCAAGGCGACCGCACGGCCTACCACCACGCAATAGGACCCATCGCCTCCGGTCCGGATCAGGCCGTCAACCCCGGCCAGCCGCAGCTTGGCCCTGAGGCGGCTGACATGAACCGCCAGGGTGTTGGTTTCGGGCCGGAAAGACAATCGCCAGACATCGGCGAGCAGGGCCTCCGGGCGCACCGGAACGCCGGGCGATTCGGCCAGCCGCCAGAGCAGGCCGAACTCCCGCGGGTGCAGCCCGACCGCCCGCCCCGCGACGAACGCATCGCGTGCCACCAGATCGAGCGTGAGCGCGCCCAGCTGACGGTGACGCGGCAATACCGCAGCCTGGTCGACCACCCGCAAGGCACGCACTTCGATTTCGTGAAGCGAGCTCTCCGACGATAACGCATCGCCGAACCCCAACCGCAGGAGCCGCGCCCGCTCACCGGGCGCATCGACTCCGACCAGCAGCATCAATCGCCGCTCTGGCCAGGCTGCGCCGGCGAGCGCAAGCCATCGCCCCAGCGACAAATCGGCATAGCAGGCCAACTGCGGCAGCGCAGGCCTTGCGCCGACTTGACCGTGCTCCTGCAAGTGCCATCCCAGCTTCCGCAGATCATAACGCTGCGGAATCGCCCCCCCCCCGCAAGCCACCGAAATACCCGCAAGCCACCCCCCAGACCGCCATGACTTAGCCCGGCTGCCAGTGGCCACGAATCGCGCGCCGGCGCAAGCGGTCATGCTACTGGATCAATGCGTTAGCACCCCGGGAAAGGACGGAACCGGGCCGGCCTCAGGCGGCCGAGGCATTAACCCCCATGCTGGAGAGGTAGCGCTTGATATTGCGCGCGGCCTGGCGCAGGCGCTGCTCGTTTTCGACCATCGCGATGCGGACGAAGCCTTCGCCTTCCTCGCCATAGCCAACGCCGGGCGCGACCGCGACTTCGGCCTGGGTGAGGAGCTGCTTGGAAAATTCAAGGCTTCCCAAGTGCTTGAGCGCCGGGGGAAGCGGGGCCCAGGCGAACATCGAGGCCTTGGGGCTGGGGATTTCCCACCCGGCGCGACCGAACGCCTCGACCATCACGTCGCGGCGCTTCTGGTAGAGATTGCGGTTCGCCTCGACGATATCCTGCGGCCCGTTGAGCGCGGCGCAGGCTGCCGCCTGGATGGGCGTGAAAGCGCCATAATCGAGATAACTCTTCACCCTGGTCAGCGCCGCGATCAGCTTCTTGTTGCCGACCGCGAACCCGACCCGCCAACCGGCCATCGAAAAGGTTTTCGACATCGAGGTGAATTCAACCGCGACGTCCTTGGCCCCCGGGACCTCGAGGATCGAGCGGGTCGGGTTACCGTCGTAATAAAGCTCGGAATAGGCGAGGTCGGACAGGATCCAGACCTTGTTCTCCTTCGCCCAGGCCACCAGCCGTTCGTAGAACGCAAGGTCGACCGTCTCGGCCGTCGGGTTCGAGGGATAGTTGACGATCAGGATCGAGGGGCGCGGCACGGTGAAGGCCATCGCGCGTTCGAGCGAAGCCCAATAGCGTTCGTCGGGCGTGGTCGGGACCGAGCGAATCGTCGCGCCTGCGATGATGAAGCCGAAGGTGTGGATCGGGTAGCTCGGGTTGGGGGCCAGCACCACGTCGCCCGGCGCGGTGATCGCGGTGGCGAGGCTGGCAAGACCTTCTTTCGAGCCCATGGTCATCACCACTTCGGTTTCCGGATCGACCTCGACCCCGAAGCGGGTGGCATAGTAATTGGCCTGGGCCTTGCGGATGCCGGGAATCCCCTTGGACGCGGAATACCCGTGCGCATCAGGCTTTTGCGCCACTTCGCACAGCTTGTCGATAACGTGCTGGGGCGGCGGCAAATCGGGGTTGCCCATGCCCAGGTCGATGATGTCCCTACCGGCGGCGCGTGCAGCGGCCCGCATGCCGTTGACTTCGGCGATGACATAGGGCGGCAGGCGCTTGATGCGGTAGAACTCGTCTTCCATTGGCTCAGGACTTTTCATGATATGGTCACGCGGCAGGTTTACCGCGAGAAGCGTCTCTAGGGTGCTTATGCCGCGCATGCAAATGGGTTAGAGTGCCCCAAACCATTAAACCATTACCTGCGCCGCAAGGGAAACGCTGCATGGCCGACAACGGCAAGACCACACCTGACCAGACCGCACTGTTCGATGCGATGTTCAAGGCACCCCAGCAGTTGTTCGGTCAGTTCATGGCTGGTGAGGGTGCAAGCGCCGCCTCGGGCGCGGCCGATCTGGCCCAGTGGGCTGGCGTGGCCCAGCGGCTGCAGCAAATGTGGTTCGAATTCCAGCAGCAACAGGCCGCGCAGGCCACTTCGAACCTGCCCAAGGTGTTCTCCGATCCGGGCAATTTCGCCGGGATCATGCAGGGCTGGCTCAAGGCGCTGCCGTTCAGCAATCCCGATACCCAGAAAAAGCTCTGGGAAGACAGCCTTGCCCTGTGGGAAGGCGTACTGGGCCAGTACGGCATCGGCCCCAAGGCGGCTTCGGCCAGCGAGGACGGCCCCCAGTTGCCGCGCAAGGATCGCCGCTTTGCCGATCCCCGGTGGCGCGAGCAGCCGTTCTATGCGCTGGTCCACCAGACCTACCTGATGCTGGCCGAGCAGATCATGGCCATGGCCGAGGAAATCGACGCCGGCGATCCCGCGCGCAAGGACCAGCTGAAGTTCGCGGTCCGCACCCTGGTCGAGGCGCTCAGCCCCGCGCATTTCCCGCTGACCAACCCGCTGGTGATGCAAAAGGCGGTCGAGACCAAGGGCGAAAGCCTGGTCAAAGGGATGGAACACCTGCTGGCCGACCTGAAGCGCGGGCAGCTCACCCACGTCGATCCCGAAGCTTTCAAGCTGGGCGAAAACCTGGCTGCAACGCCGGGCAAAGTGATCTACCAGACCGAACTGTTCCAGCTGGTGCAATACAGCCCGACAACCGAAACCGTGCTTGAAGTGCCGCTGGTGATCTTTCCGCCGTGGATCAACCGCTTCTACATCCTCGACCTCACCCCGCAGAAGAGCTTCATCCGCTGGGCGACCGAACAAGGCATTACCGTGTTCGTCGTCTCGTGGAAGTCGGCCGACGCCTCGATCGCGGACATCGTCTGGGACGACTATATTCGCGCCGAGATCGACGCGATCGACACCGTGCGTGAACGGCTGGGCGTGAAGAGCGTCCACACCATCGGCTATTGCGTGGCCGGGACCACTCTGGCCGCAACGCTTGCGATCCTGGCCCGCCGGGGCGAGGCCGACAAGGTCAAGTCCGCCACCTTCTTCACCGCCCAGGTCGATTTCGAGAAGGCCGGCGAGCTCAAGGTGTTCATCGACGACCAGCAGTTCGAAGCGCTGGAAAAGCTCTCCGCTGAAAACGGCTATCTCGACGGGCGCTATCTTGCGGCGACATTCAACCTGCTGCGCGGCAACGACCTGATCTGGAACTACGTCGTCAACAACTACCTGCTGGGTAATGAATACCCAGCCTTTGATCTGCTCCACTGGAATGGCGATGTCACCAACCTGCCGGCCAAGTGGCACCAGAGCTATCTGAAAGACCTCTACCGCGACAACAAGCTGGTGGTGCCCGATGCGCTGAGCGCCGACGGGACCCCGATCGACCTCACCCGGATCGAGACCCCGTGCTTCATCCAGGCGGGCCGCGAGGACCATATCGCACCGGCGGAAAGCGTCTGGCGGCTGACCCGGCACCTGCGCGGTCCATGGCAGTTCCTGCTGGCAGGGTCGGGCCATATCGCCGGCGTGGTCAACCCGCCTTCCGCCAAGAAGTACCAATACTGGACCAATCCGGGGTCGGTCGACACTTACGAGGACTTTGTTGCCGGAGCGAACGAGACCCCCGGCAGCTGGTGGCCGCACTGGCTGGAATGGCTCAACGCGCAGGACAGCACCAAAGTCCCCGCCAAGGGCAAGCGCGTGCCCGGCGGTAAAGGGGACAAGGTGATCGAGGACGCCCCCGGAAGCTACGTCAAGACGCGGTAAGGCATAGAAGCGACAGGGTTCTTGCAGGTCTATGCTGCACTGCACAATTTTGACTTGACTTCGCAGCTGCACAACCTATTTTGTGCAGTGCAACATGATCCGTGCCGACAGTCGGGACGGAACACTGCGAAGGAACCTTGCGATGGCCGAAGCCACTGACAGCAAGATCGACGAGGCGCTCGATGCAGTGGCCGCGGAACAGGCCTATGCCGCCGCAGCCGAAGCGATCGAACCCGTGCCCGCCGTGACAGCTGAAGCAGCTCCTGCCCCCAAGGCCAAGAAGAAGGCCGCTCCCAAGCCCAAGGCCGCGCCCGAAGTGGTGGCCGCTCCCGCCCCGGTGGCGGCAGCTGTCCTGCCCAAGGCTGCCAAGCCGGTGAAGGCCAAGGTGGTGGCAAAGAAGACTGCCCTCAAGGCCGCTCCCAAGAAGGCGGTCATCAAGAAGAGCGCAAAGGCCGCCCCCGCGCCCAAGGTGAAGGTCGCCAAGACCATCGTCTCCAAGGTCGCCCCGGCCAAGCTCACCACCGTTTCGCAGATCAAGGACCTTATCATGACCAAGACCACCACCGATTTTACCGCCAAGCTCAAGGAAGTCGCTACCGAAGCCAAGGACAAGGCCAAGGCCGCCTATGAAAAGGGCACCGCGCTCGTCTCCGAAGCTGGCGAATTCAGCAAGGGCAACGTCGAAGCCATCGTCGAATCGGGCAAGATCTTTGCCGCCGGCGTGCAGGACCTGGGCAAGGGTTATGTCGAAGAAGGCAAGTCGGCCTTCGAAACCATGACCGCCGATGCCAAGGAACTCGCCGCCGCTGCCACCCCGGCCGACTTCTTCAAGCTGCAGGGTGAAATCCTGCGCCGCAATTTCGATGCCGCCGTCGCGACCGGTTCGAAGCACTCGGAAGCGCTGGTCAAGCTGGCCAATGACAGCTTTGCCCCGATTTCGACCCGCGTCAGCCTGGCGATCGAAAAGGTCAAGGCTGCCGCCTGAGCGGTACACCAACTCCTCGCTTTCCCGGCACCCTCTCCTCTCCTCCTCGCCGGGAAAGTGAGTCCCCAGAGCGGGCCGATCGGTCTTCGGACTGGTCGGCCCGTTTGGTATTTCGTAAGGCCTGGCTGCGAAAGACTTGCCGCCGATGCCTCCCATGCGATATTTCACAGCCATGCACAGCCAATTTGTCCCCATCGATGACGCAGTCCGCGCGCCCCGCGCCGCGGACGAGGGCGACGATTCGCATGGCGGCGGCACTGGCGGTCAGGGACAGACCGGGCTTGCCACCAAGACCCGCGCCAAGCCGAAGAAGCCCAGCCAGTTCAAGGTGCTGCTGTTGAACGACGATTACACCCCGATGGAATTCGTGGTGATGGTGCTCAAGCGCTTCTTCCACATGGACCTGGAACAGGCCACGCGGGTCATGCTGCACGTCCACCAGAAGGGCGTCGGCGTCTGCGGGATCTTCCCCTACGAAATCGCCGAAACCAAGGTGAACCAGGTGATGGACTTCGCCCGCCAGAACCAGCACCCGCTGCAGTGCACGCTGGAAAAGGCGTAGTTCGGGCTGAATCAGCGATTGGCTAAAACCCACCCCCGGCCCCTCCCGCCTGCGAGAGGGGAGCGAGACTTGTTGAACCGAAGGTTCGGCTAGTCGCAGCGGGGTGGGCTTAGCCCAACCTAAGCCACCGACGTCCCGAACAGGCTGCCGATCGCATAGGTCGCGGCCATCGCGATCACGCCCCAGAACCCCACGCGCAGCACGCCCTTCACCACTGGCGCACCGCCCGCCGCCGCGCCGATCGCGCCGAGCAGCATCAGGAAGCAAAGCGCCGCGAAAGATACGCCCAGTGCCAGTTCGCCCAGCGGCAGCAGCAGCGCGGCGATCATCGGCAGCGCCGCACCCACGGCGAATGTCGCTGCCGAGGTCAGCGCCGCCTGGATCGGACGCGCCCGGTGCATTTCGGCCAGGCCCAGTTCGTCGCGCGCATGGGTAGCCAGAGCATCGTGCGCGGTCAGCGCCTTGGCCACTTGCATCGCCAGATCCTCGTCCAGCCCGCGCTGGCGGTAGATCCCGGCGAGTTCCTGCAGTTCCAGCTCCGGCATGGTCGCCAGCTCTGACTTTTCGCGCGCGAGGTCCGCCGCTTCGGTATCGGCCTGGCTTGAGACGGAGACATATTCACCCGCCGCCATCGACAGCGCTCCCGCCACGAGGCCTGCCGTGCCCGCAACCAGGATCGGCGCCTTGTCCGCCGCCGAGGCCGCGACGCCAACAATCAGGCTGGCAGTCGAGACGATCCCGTCGTTCGCGCCGAGCACCGCCGCGCGCAGCCAGCCGATCCGCTCAACCGCGTGGGTTTCTGCCGGTTTTCCCGCGATAGTCGCCATGATTTGCCCCCCTTTTTCGATAGCTTGCGCCCATCTTGCCCGCAGCCGCGCGGCCGCGCCAGTGCAATTGCGCCTTTCGCGTGCGCAGAAGGGCCGTTATGGAACCCTGGACAAGCAATTACCGGCACCCCGCACCCCTCGTGAAACCCCTTCCCGCCATCGATCGTTACATCCTGCGGCTCGTGCTGATGCCGATGTTCGCGGTGTTCCTGATCGCGGCGTCGCTGCTCGTGCTCGACAAGATGCTCAAGCTGTTCGACTTCGTGGCGACCGAGGGCGGACCGGTAAGCGTCGTGTTCCGGATGCTGGCCAACCTGTTGCCCGAATATGCCAGCCTCGCGATCCCGCTGGGGCTGATGCTGGGCATCCTGCTGGCCTTCCGCAAACTTGCCACCAGCAGCGAGCTCGACGTGATGCGCGCGGTGGGCCTGTCCTATACCCGGCTGCTGCGCGTGCCCTACATGATCACGCTGGTGCTCGCCGCCGTGAACCTGCTGATCGTGGGCTATCTCCAGCCGCTCTCGCGCTATTACTACGAACAGCTGCAATTCGAACTGCGCTCGGGCGCGCTGGGCGCGTCGATCAAGGTGGGCGAATTCACCACCCTGCAGGACAAGATGGCGCTGCGGATCGAGGAGAGTGAGGATAACGGCCACCGCCTGATCGGGATCTTCGCCCGCATCGCCAGTGAAAAGGGCCAGGTCCTGACCATTTCCGCGCGCGAAGGGCGGTTCCTGGCGCTGAAGGACAGCCCAGACACGATCATCCTGCGCCTGACCGACGGCCAGATCATCCAGGACCAACCGGGCAAGACCGCGCGCGTCCTCTCGTTCTCGAGCCATGACCTGCCGATCGACCTGCCCGCGATCGAACAGTTCCGTCAGCGCGGCGGCAGGGAACGCGAATATATCCTTCCCGAACTGCTGAAATTCGGCTGGGCCAAGGATGTCAGCGTGGAACAGCGCAACGAAATCCGCGCCAGCTTCAATTACCGCATCGTCGAAGTGGTGATGATGCTGCTCTTGCCGCTACTGGCCGTATCGCTGGCCGTACCGCCCAAGCGATCGACCTCGGCGCTTGGGGTATTCGTCTCGATCGTGATGGTGGTGGCCTATCACAAGGTCAACGAATACGGCCAGGCTGTGGCCGCGCTCGGGCGGATCTCGCCGATCGTTGCGCTGTGGGGGCCGTTCGTGGTCTTCGCCTTGCTGATCCTGTGGATGTACTGGCGCGTCGCCTATGTCCCCGGCGGCCAGGCAATCGGCGCGCTTGAGCGCTTTGCCGCGAACCTTGGCAAGTGGGGCAAGGCGCTGACCCGGCGCTTCAACCGGACGGCGAAGGTAGCCTGATGCGGATCGAACTTTTCCCCTCGCGCACCCTGGCGATCTACCTCGCCAAGCTGTTCGTCACCCGGATCCTGGGGGTGCTGCTGCTGCTGGTGATCGTGCTGCAGATGCTCGACCTGCTGTCCGAAAGCGGCAAGATCCTGGCCTATCCGGGCAATGGCGAAGCGCAGTTGTGGCACTATATGACGCTGCGCATTCCGCAGCTGATCGCGCGGTTCCTGCCCTATTCGGTCCTGCTGGCGACGCTGTTCACCTTCTGGCCGCTCAATACCAACAGCGAGGTGATCGCGATGCGCGCGGCCGGACTTTCGGCGCACCAGATCCTGGCCCCGCTGCTGTTGACCGCCTTCGCGATCTCGGCCTTCAGCCTGGCCTTCAACGAACGCGTGGTAACCCGCGCGACGGGCACCCTGAAGGCCTGGGAAGCCGCCGGCTATGGCCCGGTACCCAAGGACCCGGCGGTCAGGAACAGCGTCTACCTGCCCGATGGCCCGCACATCCTTGCCGCCGCTACCGTCAGCGGCAGTGGCAAGGACACGAAGATGGAAGGTGTGACCTGGTATCAGCGCGACGCCGCCGGCATCATTCTGGCCGAGGTGCGCAGTCCTTCGGCCACCTACGCCTCGCCCGGCTGGCAGCTTGAATCTCCGGTCCGGTTCGATGTTGCCAAGACCGAGACGACCAGGCTTGGCACCCAGATCGTGGCACAGGGGGTGACCCCGGCGCAGGTCGCGATCACCAAGGTCGATCCCGACCGGCAGAACATCTTCGAACTCAGCCGCTCGATCGCCGCGCTCGATGCCTCGGGCCGGCGCACCAGCGAACTGGACGGGAAGTGGTGGCACAAGCTGTCCGGCCCGCTTTCGGCAATATTGATGCCGCTGCTCGGCTCGGTGGCGGCCTTCGGCCTCGCGCGGTCGGGCCAGCTGCTGGTCCGCGCGGTGATCGGCATGGCGCTGGGCTTTGCCTATTTCGTGGTCGACAATGCCGCCCTCGCGATGGGCAATTTCGGCGCCTACCCGCCGATGATCGCGGCCTGGGCGCCGTTCCTGTTATTTGCCTTGCTGGGCGAAACGGTGCTGGTCAGGACTGAAGAGTAGCGGGCTTACCGCTTCGTCATGGTGCTCTTGGCAAGCCTTGCCACCAGCGGCAGCAGGCCCGGATAGTTCGCCCTGTCATAGGTCGATCCGCCGCCAAGGTGCGCCAGCAGGCGGCGATGCGCCTCGCCCAGCGAGTGGTACGGCATCGAGGGCAGCAGGTGGTGCAACGCGTGATAGCGCAGTCCCACCGGCGCCCACAGCGGCGCAAGCATGCCCGGCGGCGGCACGTTGACCGAATCGAGGTATTGCCCCGTCACGGTCATCGCCTCGCCATCATTGACCCACAGGTGGGCGACCAAGGTGCGCACCTGGTTGAGCACGGCCACCAGCGAAACCACCGCAATCCCGATCAGCAGCGGCCGCCAGCCATAGAGATAGCCGCTGACCAGCAGGAAGATCGCCCAGAGCGACGCGCCCAGTTCCTGCCAGAACACCATCCGCGCAAAGTCACCCTCGGGCGGGCGGCGACGAAAATCGGGGTTGATCGACAACGACGAGGCGCGTTCCCACACCAGTTTGCGCAGCGGCGGAATGATGACGCCCAGCGGATTGAGGATCGCGCAGCGGATGATGAGGCCCACCGGCAGCAGCACGGCCAGCAGGATGAACACCGGCAGCGACCATGGCTTCATCAGCCCCAGCGGCAGGTATTCGGGATCCTCCACCGTGCCATAGCGGGTGCGCGCATGGTGCAGAGTGTGGACGCCTTCGTACATCAGCGATGGGGTGAGCAGCGGGATCCCGACCAGCAGGTTCCAGACGAAGCGAAAGCCCGGCAGGGCATTGCGGTGGATATGGGTCAGCTCGTGAATGAACAGCAGCGCGCGGTAGAGCGCCAGCGCCGAAACCACGCCGCAGGCGATCGCCGCGCCCGTGCTCTGGGCCAGGATCGCCCCGGCCAGCGCGACATAGCCGACCAGCGCCGATGCCAGCATATCCGGCCAGTAGATGTCGGCACGCGCCTCGGCGATGTCCTTGGTCAGTTCGACCGCGGAACGCAGCATTTCCTTATCGTCGGGAATGCGCGCCAGCTTGGCTTTCGCCGCCTCGGCCGACTCGATCTTGTTCTGCACAGTCATGCAAATATTCCAGTGTGACCCGCTACCAGAAAAACATTCCGGCGGTTATTGCCATGGAAGTGGCGTAGCTTGCGCCGCTTGACAAGACAGCACCGCGTTACGCACTTCGCGTTTCCCGCTCCCGCTAGAACCGAACAAAGGCAAGATCGTGGCTCAATCCCAAATTTCCATCACTCCGGTCACGACCAAGGCCGATTTCGACGCCTTCATCGATCTGGCCTATCGGCTGAACGCCGACGATCCCAATTATGTGCCGCAGCTGCGCGCAGAAGAAGTCGCCAAGTTCACGCCCAAGGGTAATCCCTTCTTCGAACATGCGCGCGTCCAACTGATGCTGGCGCGCCGGGGCGGGCGCGTGACGGGACGTATTTCGGCGCATATCGACGAACTGGCGCTGACCCAGCCGGTGGAGCAGGGCATGGGCCCCGGCACCGGCAACTGGGGCGCGCTCGAAGCCGAGGACGAGGCCACCGCCGCCGCTCTGATCGCCGCGGCCGAAGACTGGCTGCGCAGCCAGGGCATGACCCGCGTGCTCGCGCCCATGAACCTCTCGGTCTGGGAAGAGCCGGGTCTCTTGGTGATGGGCCACGATCACCCGCCGATGGTGATGATGGGCCACCACAAGCCGCACTACCAGGGCTGGATCGAGGCGCGCGGCTATGAACAGGCCAAGACGCTCTACACCTATGATCTCGACATCACGAAAGAGTTCCCGCCGCTGATCCAGCGGATCGTCTCCTCGGGCGAGAAGAACGGGCGCATCAACGTGCGCAAGGTGGACAAGTCGAAGTTCGACGCCGAAGCCGCGACGATCCTCGACATCCTCAACGATGCTTGGTCCGATAACTGGGGCTTCGTGCCGATCACCGACGCCGAAATCGCCCACACCGGCAAGAAGCTGAAACCGCTGGTGCGCGAAGACCTGATCATGATCGCCGAACTGGAAGGCGAGCCGGTGGCCTTCATGATGACCCTGCCCGATCTCAATTCGATCCAGAAGCGCGTTGTCGGCAAGAACGGCAAGCCCTCGCTGCTCGGCTGGATCAAGCTGGGGCTGTGGATTCTCAAGCCCAAGCACGCCGACATGCGTGTGCCGCTGATGGGGGTCAGGAAGCGCCTGCAATCGAGCCGGCTTGCCAGCCAGCTGGCCTTCATGATGATCGAATATATCCGCCGCGCGGCCGTGGCGAACTATCAGGGTCAGCGCGGCGAGATCGGCTGGGTGCTCGACGACAACCAGGGCATGAACGCCATCGCCGACGCGATCGAAAGCAAGGTCAACAAGGAATACCGGATCTACGCCAAGACGCTGTAAGCCGGTCTAGTCGTGCCCCCGGTCCACCGCCGAGGTTACCGCCACGTCCATCGTGACATTGCCCAGTGTGCGCATGATGTCGGGCAGCATTTCGACTGCGACCAGCAACGCGAGCGGGGCAATCGGCACGCCCATTGCCATGGCGATCGGCCCGACCGAGATCACGAAGCTGAGCGTGCCGGGTAGCGAGACCGAGCTTAGCGAAACGAGGAAGGCCACGAACACCCCCGCCATCAGCGCGGCGGCGGACAGCGGCGTACCGGTGAGGTGCGCGGCATAGATCGCCACGCCCATGTTCATCGCCGGGCTGGTTCCGCGAAAGATCGCGACGGCCAGCGGCAGCACGAAATCGGCGGTCGCATCGCGCACGCCAAGGCGGCGGGTGGCGGAGAGCATCGCCGGCAGGCTGGCAAGCGAGGACTGGGTGGAGATCGCCACCGCGAAGACCGGCACCATCGCGCGGGCAAAGTCGCCGATGCGCTGGCCGCCCAGCACCGCCGCCAGTGCGAAACCGGCGATCAGCACCACCAGTCCGGCCGAACTCACCACCACGATATAGTGCGCCAGCGCGCCGATCGCTTCGGCCCCGGTGTGGGCGCCCAGCGAAATGGCGAGGCCCAGCACCCCGACCGGGGCGAGCAGCAGCACCCAGCCGACGATCACCATCATCGCGGCCGCCAGCGCCTCGAAAAAGCGCGTCATCACCGCGCGCGGCTCGGCTCCGATCCGGGTCAGCGCCAGCGCGAACAGCGAGGCAAAGACCACCACCGGCAGCATCTTGCCCTCGGCAGCGGCGGCGAAGATGTTTTCGGGCATCATTGCCGAAAGGATGTCGGCAAAACCGGGCACCTTGCCGGGATCGGGCACGCCGCCACCGGCGAGCGCCTGCGCCGCGCTGGGCGGCACCGGGAACATTGCGAGAAGCGCCGGAACCAGCAACGCCGCCATCATGCCCGAGGCGAGCAGCACGGCCACGAACAGCCCCACCGCGCGCCGTGCCAGCGCGCCGCCTCCGGCCGCGGCCAGCGTCTGGGAAATACCGGTCACGACCAGCCCGATCACCAGCGGCAGGATGGTCAGCTGCAGGGCGCGCAGCCACAGGCTGCCCGCAGGCTCCGCCACCGCCAGCACCGGATCGAGCAGCGCCGAGCCGCGCAATGCGATCCCGACGGCAAACCCGACCAGCAGCGCGGCAAAGGTCAGCGCGGCAGGTACCCGAATCTCTGGAAAGGTACCCGCGCCGGAATTGCCCGCTTCTGCCATGTTCGCTCCTGAAGTGCCGTATGATCGCGTGACATTAGCGCGGTGAAGCGACATAGCAATTCATCGGGAAAATCATGCTACGAGAGAGGCATGGGAAGACAATATTTCGGCACCGACGGGATCCGGGGCAAGACCAACGCCGGCGTGATGACCGCCGCAATCGCAATGAAAGTGGGGCAGGCAGCCGGCACGCGCTTCCTGCGCGGCGGACACCGCCACCGCGTGGTGATCGGCAAGGACACCCGCCTGTCGGGCTATATGCTTGAAAACGCACTGGTTGCCGGCTTCACCAGCGTCGGCATGGATGTGGTGCTGACCGGCCCGCTGCCCACCCCGGCGATTGCCATGCTGACCCGCGAACTGCGCGCCGACGTCGGCGTGATGATCTCGGCCAGCCACAACCCGTACGAGGACAACGGCATCAAGCTGTTCGGCCCGGACGGGTTCAAGCTCTCGGACGAGGACGAACTCGCGATCGAGGCGATGCTGAGCCAGGACTTGCCGCTTGCCCCCTCGCCCCATATCGGCCGCGCGCGCCGGATCGAGGACGCGCGCGGGCGCTATATCCACGCGGTCAAAAGCTCGCTGCCCGATGACGTGCGGCTCGACGGGCTGAAGATCGTGGTCGATTGCGCCAATGGCGCGGCCTACCAGGTCGCCCCATCGGCGATCTGGGAACTGGGCGCGGAAGTGATCGCGGTGGGCGTTTCGCCCAATGGCACCAACATCAACGACCGCTGCGGTTCGACCCACCTCGAACTGGTCAAGGAAACCGTGGTCGCCAGCGGCGCGGACATCGGGATCGCGCTCGATGGCGATGCGGACCGGCTGATCGTAGTCGATGAACAGGGCGAGACGGTCGATGGCGACCAGCTGATGGCGCTGATCGGCACGCAACTCGCGGCGCGCGGACAGCTGCGCGGCGGCGGGGTGGTGGCGACGGTGATGTCGAACCTTGGCCTCGAACGTTTCCTCGCCAGCAAGGGGCTGGACCTGATCCGTACCAAGGTGGGCGACCGCTATGTCCTCGAAGGGATGAAGGCGGGCGGCTATAACGTCGGCGGCGAACAGTCGGGCCACATGATCCTGCTCGATCACGGCACCACCGGCGACGGCACGGTCGCCGCGCTGCAGGTGCTGGCCGCGCTGGTGAAATCGGGCAAGCAGGCGAGCGAACTGCTCCACCTGTTCGATCCGGTGCCGCAGCTTCTGAAGAACGTGCGCTTTGCTGGCGGCAAGCCCTTGGAGGACGCGAAGGTCCAGGCCGTGATCGCCGCCGCCGAGGCGCAGCTCGCGGGCAAGGGCCGCCTCGTCATCCGCCCATCGGGCACCGAACCGGTGATCCGCGTCATGGCCGAAGGCGACGATGCGGCCGAGGTCGAACAGGTCGTCGATGCGATCTGCGACGCCGTCAAGGAAGCCGCCAATGCTTGAAATGCGCCCCGATTGCGAAAAGTGCGGCGCGGACCTTCCTGCCGACCTGCCCGGTGCGTTCATCTGCAGCTTCGAGTGCACCTTTTGTACCGACTGCGCCGATGCGCTCGACGAACGCTGCCCCAACTGCAGCGGCGAACTGATGGACCGCCCGACGCGGGCCAAGGCCCTCCACGCCAAGTTCCCGCCGTCTGGCGAGCGCAAGTTCAAGGGCTGATGGCGGCGCGCCAATGACCTTGCCACGCATCCTTTCCATTGCCGGGTCGGACAGCTCGGGCGGCGCGGGTATTCAGGCCGACATCAAGACGATCACCATGCTGGGCGGCTATGCGATGACTGCGATCACCGCGCTCACCGCCCAGAACACGCTCGGCGTCACCATGGTCGAGGCCGCCAGCCCGGCAATGGTTGCGGCGCAGATCGACGCCTGCGTCAGCGATATCGGTGTGGACGCGGTCAAGATCGGGATGCTCGGCTCGGCTGAAATTGCGGCGGTGGTAGCCGAGCGGCTTGGGGCCCTGACCGTGCCGATCGTGTTCGATCCGGTGATGATCGCCACCAGCGGCGCGGCGCTGGCCGACAACGAGACGATTGCTGCCTTCGAGCGGCTGATGGCGCTTGCCACGCTCACGACCCCGAATGTGCCGGAACTGGTGGCGCTTGGCGGACACGATGGGATGGCAGCGCGCGGCGTGACCTATCTCGCCAAGGGCGGTGACGCCGAAGGGGAGCGCGTGGAAGACGTGCTGGTCGTCCCCGGCGAGGCGCCGCACGTCATGGCCGGAACCCGCATCCACACGCGCCACACCCACGGCACCGGCTGCACGCTTTCGAGCGCCATCGCGACCTGGCTGGCCAAGGGCTTGCCGCTGCCCGAAGCGGTTGATCGGGCGCGGCTGTTCGTGCGCTCCGCCCTGCGCGCCGCGCCGGGATTTGGTGCAGGCTCAGGGCCGCTGGGACATACCGAGGCGCGCGGGTAGGTTCCTTGTCCGCCTGACGGCCGGTGCCGCGCGAGCTTTCGGCTTTGCCAAACGCGGTCAACGCACCCGAACTCAATCCAGGTCGTAGAATTCCACCACGCGGTCCCACGCCTGTTCCGCCGTTTCGACCCAGTGGAACAAGTTGAGGTCGGCCGGGTTGATCACGCCTTCTTCGGCCAGCGCCTCGAAGTTGATCACGCGGCTCCAGAATTCCTTGCCGAACAGCAGGATCGGGATCGGCTTCATCTTGCCGGTCTGGATCAGGGTGAGAAGCTCAAGGAATTCATCGAGCGTGCCATAGCCGCCGGGGAACACCGCCACGGCCTTGGCGCGCAGCAGGAAGTGCATCTTGCGCAGCGCAAAGTAGTGGAACTGGAACGCCAGGCGCGGGGTGACATAGGGGTTGGGTGCCTGTTCGTGCGGCAGCACGATGTTGAGCCCGATGGTTTCCGCCCCCGCTTCCACCGCGCCGCGATTGGCGGCTTCCATGATCGAGGGACCGCCGCCCGAGCAGACCACGAACTGGCGCTTGCCCTGTTCGACGATCGCGCAACTTGAGGCAATGTGCGCCAGGCGGCGCGCCTCTTCGTAATACTTGGACTTGGCGGCCAGCCGCTCGGCCACGGCCTTGCCTTCGGGCGGGGCATTGGCGACCATTTCCTCGGCCTGTTCGGGAGACGGAATGCGCGCCGAACCATAGCACACCAGAGTTGAGCCGATGTTGGCTTCATCCAGCAGCATTTCGCACTTCAGCAGTTCCAGCTGGAACCGCACCGGGCGCAGTTCCTCGCGCAGGAGGAAGTCGGTGTCGCGGAACGCGAGGTTGTAGGCCGGGCTGCGGGTCTGCGGGGTCGAGCGGTCGTAGCGTTCGACGAAGCCTGCTTCCTGTTCCGCCTTGTAGAAACGGCGGCGATGCAGGCGCTTTTCCTGTTCTTCTTCGGTCATTTCCGCTTACTTGCCCCTCCCCGCGCCGCCTGTCAAAGGGTCAGCGCGGACGGCGGCAAAGCGATCTCAACGGCCCTTGGGCAAACCGCGATGGCGGCGCAGCAGCGAAGCCTGCCCGCCCATGCGCCGCGGCATGTCGCTGGCGGGCCTGCCCCAATCCGCGGGAATGCCCGGAATCGTGGTCAGCCAGAGGTTGAAGTCGAAGGGCGAGTCGAGGCGCTGGTCGGTCATGCGGCACAGATGCCCGCGATGCGCGACACCATGATGACGCGCCGCCCAAAACAGTAACCGAATTGTAAGGTGGATGCCCCGCGAGGATTCGAACCTCGATAGACGGAATCAGAATCCGTAGTCTTGCCATTAGACGACGGGGCAATGAGGGGGCGCCTCTAACCGCCGCTCCCCGGAGGGTCAAGGGGGATTCGCCGGTTTGGGGCATGGCGCCGGGCGGGCATGGAGCGGGTGGGCCCGCCCGGCCCCTGCCCGGCGCGTCAGGCGCGGGCGAGACGCAGCACTTGCGGGCTGCGGAAGTTCGACGATGGCACCCACGGCAAGGTCTGATCGACGCGGGTGAAATCGGGCACGGCTTTCAGGAATTCGCTGAACACCACTTCGGTCGCCACGCGCGCCAGCATCGCCCCCAGGCACGAATGGACGCCGCCGCCAAAGCCCAGGTGGCGCTTGGGCCGCCGCGTGATGTCATAGCTGTCGGGATCGGCGAACATCCGCTCGTCGCGGTTGGCGCTGCCATAGCACAGCATCACGAAGTCACCCTCTTTCATGGTTTGCCCGTGCAACCCGGTATCGACCTGCAGGCACCGCTTGAAGCGCTGGGCCGAGGTGTTGAAGCGCAGCGATTCTTCCATCGCATCGGGGATCAGCCCATGGTCGGCCGACACTGCGCGGCGCGCATCGTGCGCGTTCGCGAGGTTGTAGGCGAACATGCCGAGGAAGCCCGAAAGCGATTCGATCCCCGCCATGATCAGCGTGGTGACGGTCAACTGCACTTCCTTGTCGAGCAGCTTTTCGCCGTCGATCTCGGCCGTGATGAAGTTCGAGAGGAGGTCATCGCCCGGGTTCTTCTTGCGCTCCTGCACCAGGTTTTCTGCATAGTCCGCCATCCAGCGGAAGGCGCCGAGGTGCTCTTCGGTCTTCTGCCGGGTCTTGGCGTCGGTCTGGACCATCAGCACGGCATTGTCGCGCACCTGCTCGGCGCCTTCGCGCGGCAGGTTGAACAGGTAGAACAGGAGGTCGACCGTAACCTTGGAGCCGTAATCGCCAACGAAGTCGAACACGTCCTTGTCGCGGATTTCGACCAGGTGTGCCTGGCAGGCGGCGCGAGCGGGTTCGAGGATATGGTCAAGCGCGCGCTTGGTCATGGCCGACTGGATCAGCGAGCGCAGCCGGTCGTGACGCGGCGGATCGCTGCTGCCCAGCGTGGAGCCGGCGCGGCCCGGGAACTCGTCGATCAGGTTGCCCTTGGCCGAGCTGTAGGTGCGCCAGTTGGTCAGCGCGTTCAGGACGTCGTCATAGCGCGAGAGCACCCACATCCCGGCTTCTTCCGACCAGAAGCAGGGATATTCGTCGCGCAGCACCTTGTAGGCCGGGAACGGATCGGCATCGAAAGCCGGGTCATAGGGATCGAAGCGGAACATTGCCGCACCTCCTCTCCAATGCACTTATGGCCGCGATGATGGCCCAATCCGGTCGCCTTGCCGATCCACGTTTCGCGCAATGATTTGCACTTTTCGATCAAACTGGCACAATGCGGCAATGGCTCGCCCACCCGCTCCGGATATGCCGAATTTCGCGCTTTACGGCGAAGAAGAGCGTAATGTTGCCGCTGAATTCATTCATGTGGAGCGGATTGCCGAACGATCAAGCCTGTATGAATGGACCATTTCTCCGCACCTTCATCCCGGCATCTTCCAGATCCTGTTGCTGAGCGACGGGGATAGCGAACTGGTCACCGACGAAGCGCGGCAGGCCCTCCATCCGCCCTGCCTGGTGATCATTCCGTGCGGCGCGGTCCATGCCTTCCGCTTTCCGCCCGATGCGCAGGGGTGGGTGCTTTCGGTTGCCGATGCGTTGCTGGCCGATCCGCGTATTGCCGGCCTGGGCGCGGCGGCGGCCCTGCGTGAAGGATCGCCCCGCCAGCTGTCGCTGCCGGCGGGCGCGCTTGGCGAACTCACCGAACCGCTGATGGCGCTGCTGGCGGGTGAGGCGGGCAGCGGCGGGCCGCTCGCGCTGACCGCGCTGGCCCTGCTGCTCGCCGCGGCGGAACGCATCGCAGGCCAGCAGCAGGCCGCCCGCAGCGTCTCGCCGGATCGGCGGATCGCTTTGGTGCGGCGCTTTACCTCTATGGTCGAAGGGCGCTTCCGCGAGCATCCCAGCGTTGCCGACTATGCCCGCGCGCTCGGCACCACACCCCAGACGCTGACCCGCGCCTGCCGCTATGCGGTGGGCAAGCCGCCTGGCGAGATCGCGCAGGATCGCCTGCTGCGCGAGGCCGTGCGCGCCTTGATGTTTTCAACCGCCAGCGTTGCCCAGGTTGCGCACGATCTGGGCTTTGTCGATCCAGCCTACTTCTCACGCCTGTTCAAGGCCCGCACCGGGCGTGAACCCAGCCGCTTCCGCCGCGAACAGGCCTGGAGTTACGCCCTGCGCTAGCGCGTGAACCCGGCGCTCTTGCCCGATTGCGCAAGCAGGTCTACCATCGGCGTCAGGTACTCGCCGCGCTCGGCGGGAAAACGATAAGAAGAGTGATTGAGTAATGGCGGAAGAACTTCCGCCGGAATTGCGCAAGGAGGCTGAGTACGAGCGAAACGGACAGCAGGAGGAGCGCAGCGATTCGCCTTCCCGCACCGCAACGCCAAGCCCCCGGCGCCTGCCCGGCAGCCGCACTGAAGAGCGTGGATCGCGCGAAGACGCGAACCGCACCGACCAGCGGCAGAACCAGCACCAGCCCTACACGTCCAGTTATCGGCAGGCTTTCGCCGCCATCGACCTCGGCACGAACAATTGCCGCCTGCTGATTGCGCGGCCGAGCGGCGAGAACTTCGTGGTGATCGACGCCTTCAGCCGCGTGGTTCGGCTGGGTGAGGGCCTGGCCCAGACCGGACGGCTGAGCGAGGCGGCGATGGACCGCGCGCTTTCCGCGTTGCAGGTCTGTGCCGACAAACTGCGCCGCCGCAACGTCTACCTCGCCCGCTCGGTCGCGACCGAGGCTTGCCGCCGGGCCGAGAACGGTCCCGAATTCATCGAGCGCGTGCGCGAGAAGACCGGCATCATGCTCGACATCATCAGCGCCAAGGAAGAGGCCCGCCTCGCCGTGCTCGGCTGCCATCTGCTGCTCGAACAGGGTGAAGGCCCGGCGATGATCTTTGACATCGGCGGTGGCTCGACCGAACTGGTGCTGGTCGAAAACCAGCACGGGACGATCCCGCGCATCCATGACTGGCAGAGCGTGCCCTGGGGCGTCGTCTCGCTTACCGAGACCTGCGGGGACGAGCCGGAAGGCGAAATCGCGCGGGCCGAGCGTTATGCGAAAATGCGCGGCCTGGTGCGCGATAGCCTGGCCCCCTTTGCCAAGCGCATAACCGAACATCTCGCGCGGTCGGAGCAATCGCATCCGCTGCGCCTGCTCGGTACCAGCGGCACGGTCACCACGCTGGCCAGCCTGCACCTGGAACTGCCGCAATACGACCGGCGCGCGGTCGACGGCCTGATCGTGCCAGCCAGCGCGATGCGCGACATTTCGGTCCGGCTTTCCGGTCTTGGCCCAGAAGAACGCCGAGCCCAGCCCTGCATCGGGCGCGAACGCTCGGACCTGGTGGTGGCGGGCTGCGCGATCCTTGAGACAATCCTCGACCTGTGGCCGGCGGACCGGCTCGGCGTGGCCGATCGCGGCATTCGCGAAGGCATTCTGCGCAGCCTGATGAGCGCGGGCGACGCCGCCGAAAAAAGCCGCGCAGCCTTGCGCCAGGCGCGAAGGAACCAGTCATGACCCGGTCCGGCAAGAACCCGAACGAGCGCCTGCGCACGGCCAAGAAGCGCTCGACCAGTTCGGCGCGCTGGCTGACCCGCCAGCTCAACGACCCTTATGTGAAGAAGGCCAAGGCCGAAGGCTGGCGCAGCCGCGCGGCGTTCAAGCTGATCGAACTCGATGACAAGTTCGGCCTGCTGAAAGGCGTGCACCGGGTGGTGGACCTTGGCATCGCGCCGGGCGGGTGGAGCCAGGTGGTGCGCCAGCGTGCGCCCAAGGCGGCGGTCGTGGGGATCGACCTCTTGCCGACCGATCCGCTGGAAGGCGTGACGATCTTCCAGATGGACTTCATGGCCGACGAGGCCCCTGACGCGCTGATTGAGGCGCTGGGCGGCGCGCCCGATCTCGTCATCTCGGACATGGCCGCGAACACCGTTGGCCACAAGCAGACCGATCACCTGCGCACGATGGGCCTGGTTGAAACCGCCGCGCATTTCGCGATCGAAACGCTCGCCCCCGGCGGCGGCTTCATCGCCAAGGTGCTGGCCGGCGGGACCGACACTGAACTGCTCGCCCTGCTGAAGCAGCACTTTACCACCGTGAAGCACGCCAAGCCGCCAGCGAGCCGCAAGGATTCGTCGGAATGGTACGTGATCGCCCAGGGGTTCAAGGGCTAGGGAATCAAAGCCGCAGCCCGAAGCGCGGACCGACTGCCAGCATCAGGAAGTAGAGCGCGATCGTCAGCGCGCAGCCCGCGAGCAGCGCCGTCCAGAATCCGACGCCGCGGTTAAGCAGTGCCGGGATCAGCAGGAACATCGGCAGCGAAGGCAGCACGAACCAGAAGGTGGCTTCGACATGGGCGGCCATGTTCGCGGCATCGGGCCGGTCGCGCCACAGCCAGATCATCCCCAGCACCGAAATCAGCGGCAGCGAGGCGACCAACGCGCCGAAGCCCGGGAAGCGCTTAGCCAGCTCCGAAACCACCGCGATGATCACGCCCGATAGCGCTGCCTTGATTGCCAGGTACCACATCGGCTCCAATTGCCCTTTCCGGCCAGATCGATGCAAACGAAAAAGGCGGAGCCTTGCGGCCCCGCCCTTTCGTTTTGCGCTCGCCCGAGTCTTACTTGACGGACTTGAGATAGGCGATGACGTCGGCGCGTTCCTGGTCGTTCGACAGGCCGGCGAAGGTCATCTTGGTGCCCGGTGCAAAGGCCTTCGGGTTCTTCAGCCATTCGTTGAGCGTGGCGTCATCCCACTTGCCGCCCTTGCCCTTGAGCGCATCGGAGAAGGCAAAGCCACCGCGGCCCTGCGCCACGGCTTCGCCGGCAACACCGGCGAGGTTCGGACCGATGCCGTTGGCGCCGCCCGGATTGATCGTGTGGCAAGCCTTGCACTGGGCAAAGGCCTTTTCGCCCTTGGCGGCATCCCCGACGACGGCGGCCGGTGCAGCCTTGTCACCCTCGGCGCCAGCGGCGGGAGCCGCCGGAACCGCCGGAAGCGGCAGGTTCGAACCTTGCGAGTTGAGGTAGACGATCACGTTGGCGCGTTCGGCGGGATCGGAAATCCCGGCAAAGCTCATCTTGGTGCCGGGCGCATAGGCCTTGGGGTTCTTGAGCCAGTCATTCAGGCTGGCGAAGTCCCACTTGCCGCCCTTGCCCTTGAGCGCATCGGAGAAGGCAAAGCCACCGCGGCCGGCGGCAACGCCGTCACCCAGCACGCCATAGAGATTCGGGCCGATGCCATTGGCGCCGCCCTGGTTGATCGTGTGGCACGACTGGCACTGCTTGAACGCGGCTTCACCCTTGGCCGGATCGGCGGCGGCGAGCAGCGCTTCGAGGCTGACTTCGGCCTTGCCGCCTTCTTCCGAGGCAACGCCTTCGATCTCATAGCCCATCTTCTCGGGGCGATGGTGCTTGTCGGCCTTGAAGTAGTGGCCGCTAACGCTGGCGAGACCGAGGGCAACGATGCCCGAAAACAGCGTCCAGCCGGCAATGGTATTGAAGCGATCAGCCATGGAATTTGCCCCGTTGGGAAAAGCGCTCTTGAAGGTTTGGGCAGCGCTCTAGTGTCGGCATGGCCCAAGTGCAAGAGCCATTGCGGCTGCGGCAATTGCCGCCTAGCCATGTTTCCCATGTTTTCTTCGCTCCTGATCGCCAATCGCGGCGAAATCGCCTGCCGCATCATCCGCACCGCCCGCGCCATGGGGATTCGCACCGTGGCCGTCTATTCCGATGCCGATGCCCGCGCGCTCCACGTTCGCCAGGCCGACGAGGCGGTGCACATCGGCCCTTCGCCCGCGCGCGAAAGCTACCTTGTCGGCGAGAGAATCATCGCCGCCGCCAAGGTTTCCGGCGCTGAGGCGATTCACCCCGGCTATGGCTTCCTCTCCGAAAACGCCGACTTTGCCGAAGCGGTAATTGCCGCCGGACTGATCTGGGTCGGCCCCGATCCGGCGAGCATCCGCGCCATGGGCCTGAAAGACGCGGCCAAGAAGTTGATGCAGGCTGCGGGTGTGCCGGTGACGCCGGGCTACATGGGCGATGACCAGAGCGAAGCGCGCCTTCAGGCCGAAGCGGACGCGATCGGCTATCCGGTGCTGATCAAGGCCGTGGCGGGCGGCGGCGGCAAGGGGATGCGCCGGGTCGATTCGGCGGCGGACTTTGCCGACGCGCTCGCCTCGTGCCGGCGCGAGGCGGCGGCCAGCTTTGGCAACGATACGGTGCTGATCGAAAAGTACGTCCTCTCCCCCCGCCACATCGAAGTGCAGGTGTTCGGGGATGCCCACGGCAACGTCGTCCACCTGTTCGAACGCGATTGCAGCCTGCAGCGCCGCCACCAGAAAGTGATCGAGGAGGCCCCCGCCCCCGGTATGGACGAAGCCACCCGCGAGGCGATCTGCGCCGCCGCCGTACGCGCGGCCAAGGCCGTGGACTACAAGGGCGCGGGCACGATCGAATTCATCGCGGATGCCAGCGAGGGCCTGCGCGCCGATCGCATCTGGTTCATGGAAATGAATACCCGCCTGCAGGTGGAACACCCGGTGACCGAGGAGATCACCGGGGTCGATCTGGTGGAATGGCAACTGCGCGTCGCGGCGGGCGAAGAACTGCCCAAGCGGCAGGATGAGCTGTCGATCAACGGCTGGGCCATGGAAGCCCGGCTCTATGCCGAGGATCCAGCGAAAGGGTTTTTGCCGGCGACCGGCATGCTTGGCCCCCATACCCAGCTGCGCGGCTATGCCCGAATCGATACCGGCGTTGAGCGGGGGGACAGCGTTTCGCCCTTCTATGATCCGATGATTGCCAAGGTAATCGCGACCGGAGCCGATCGGGCCATGGCGATCCAGGATCTGCGCGAAACGCTCGAAGGGGTCGTCACCTATCCGCTGCGCAACAATGCCGCGTTCCTGTGCCGCCTGCTCGAACGGGAAGAATTCGCCAAAGGAACGGTCGACACCGGATTCATTGCCGCAAAGCTCGACGAACTCACCCAGCCGGCACCGCCTTCGCAGGCGGTTCTCGATGCCGTCGCGACAGCGCTGGCGGCCCAAACTGGCGGGGACGAGGCCAGCGATGCGCTGTTCGGAACAACGCTGCGACGGTTTCGCAGCCCGTGGAATTGCGCAGTCGGCTTTCGGGTCAACACCGAGGCGCAACTGGGCGTCGTCGTCAACGATGGGGAACGCAGCTATCGCGGCCAGCTTGGTGACGGCACCGCAGGGATCGCCCACTGGAGCGAGGGCGATGGCGTGCTTGCCGCCGATCGCGGCTCGGCCTGGCTGTTCACGATCGGAACCCCGCGCGGCTCGTTTGCGGGCGGGCTTGCCGATGGCGCGATCCTTTCACCGATGCCGGGCAAGATCATCGCGGTCGAGGTGAGCGCAGGCCAGGCCGTGACCAAGGGGCAAAAGCTGCTCACCCTGGAAGCTATGAAGATGGAACACACCCTTACCGCGCCGTTCGATGGCACGGTGGCGGAGCTGCTCGCCGTGCCTGGCGGACAGGTGCAGGTAGAGGCGCTGCTGGTGCGGATCGAGGCGGCGGAACAATAATTCCCACCCCAAGCCCCTCCCGCTTGCGGGAGGGGAGCGAGACTTGCCGGGCCGCAGGCGTGGCTAGTCGCAGCAGGGTGGGCCTGGAGAGAGAACGGGATGAGCTGGAAGAACGAAGTCGAGGAACTGCGCACGCGCCGCAAGCTGGCCGAACAGATGGGCGGGCCGGAAAAGGTCGCCCGCCAGCACGCGCGCGGCAAGCTGGATGCCCGCGCCCGCATCAAGGGCCTGGTCGATCCCGGCTCGTTCCGCGAAATCGGCAAGATCGCAGGCAAAGGCTCCTATGGCCCCGATGGCGAGCTGCTTGATCTGGCGCCCTCCAACCTCGTCTTCGGGCGCGCCAATATCGAAAGCCGCCCGGTCGTCGCCTCGGCTGACGATTTCACCGTGCGCGGCGGGGCGGCGGATGCCGCGATCCACCGCAAGTTCGTGCAATGCGAACAGATGGCCCACACGCTCAAAATCCCGCTGATCCGCATGATCGACGGAACCGGCGGCGGCGGCTCGGTCAAGACCCTGGAAGAAATCGGCGCAACCTATGTGCCGGCCACCCCGGGCTGGGGCGAGATCGTCAAGAACCTTGAAACCGTGCCGGTCGTCGCACTGGCGCTGGGGCCGACGGCGGGGCTGGGCGCGGCGCGCGTGGTGGCGAGCCATTACTCGATCATGGTCAAGGGTCTCAGCCAACTGTTCGCCGCCGGTCCCGCCGTGGTCGAAGCCATCGGCGAGGCGAGTGACAAGGAATCGCTTGGCGGGTCGGTGATCCACACCCGCAACGGCGTGGTTGACGAGGAAGTTGGCAGCGAGACCGAGGCCTTTGCCCGCGCGCGCAGATTCTTGTCCTACCTGCCGAGCCATGTCGGGCAGGCCGCCCCGCGCACCGCTTGCAGCGATCCTGTGGACCGCCGCGATCAGAAGCTGGTCAGCCTTGTGCCGCGCGAGGCCAAGCAGGTCTATTCGATGCGCAAGCTGCTGGAGATGGTGTTCGACCACGGCTCGGTATTCGAAATGGGCCGCCTGTGGGGCCGCGCGGCGATTACCGCCTTTGCCCGGCTCGATGGCTGGCCGGTGGCCGTGCTGGCCAGCGATCCCAGCTTTCTGGGCGGATCGTGGGACGCGCGCACCAGCGAAAAGGCCGAACGATTTATCAAGCTGGCCGACCAGTTTCGCCTGCCGGTGGTCCACCTGGTCGACAATCCGGGCTTCATGATCGGGCTCCACGCCGAAAGCACCGGCACGATCCGTTACGGCGTCAACGCGATGAACGCGATCTACAAGGCCACCGTGCCGCTGTGCAGCGTGATCATCCGCCGCGCCTATGGCATCGCCGGGTCGGCCATGAGCAATGCCGAGGCGTTCCAGTACCGCTTCGCCTGGCCTTCGGGCGACTGGGGCAGCCTGCCGATCGAGGGCGGGATCGAGGTTGCCTACAAGAGCGAGATCGAGGCGGCGGAAGACCCGCAGGCCCACCTGGAAGCGATCCGCGAGCGGCTCAACCGCGTGCGCAGCCCGTTCCGCACGGCTGAGCGGTTCGGGATCGAGGACATCATCGATCCGCGCGAAACCCGGCCCTTGCTGTGCGAATTTGCCGATCTGGCGTGGCGAGCCTTAGGTCAGGCCTGAGCCGGCCTGCCTGGCCCAAACGGGTCACTCGGCCGAAATGGGGGGTCAGTGCAGGTCCGGTTCGGGAACCGGACGCGCCATGCCCGGGGGGTTAAGGCGCCGGAACAAACGTCCCCGTTCGCTGACCAGCACCAGCGCCAGCGTGACCAGACCGCAGGCCAACAGCGAAAGCGCCAGCGGTCGCGCGGTGTTGTCGAACGCCTGCCCGATCAGCCCGCCCAGCAGCGCGCCCACGGCCATGCGGGTAAAGGACTGGAACGAGCTGGCCGCCCCGGCAATCTTGGCGAACGGCTGCAGCGCGATCGAACCGAAGTTCGCGCCGATAAAGCCCATCAGGCAGATGTTGAGGCCCATCAGCGGCACGAATTGCCACAGCGTTTCGTGGCCCGAAAAGGCCTGCCAGACCTGTGCCAGGCTGACGACGATATAGGTCAGCAAAGCCGCATGGCTGACCCGCCGCGCCCCGAACCGTTCAACGATCCGGGCGTTGGAAAAGTTGGCGAGCGCAAGGCCGGCGGCGAGCATCGCGAAAATCAGCGGAAACCTTTCGCCCGCACCGAAATGTTCGGCCACCAGTTGCTGTGCGCTGTTGATATAGCCGAACATCCCGGCCGTCAGCAGCGCGCCGCCCACGACATAGCCCAGGGCCGCCCGGTTGGTCGCCGCGGCCGCCATGTTGCCTGCGATCGTGCGGACGGCGATCGCCTGACGATACTGTGGGTTCAGCGTCTCGGGCAGACGCAGCCAGACCCAGGTCCCGACGACCAGCGCCATCACCGCCATGCCGCCGAAGATCCAGCGCCAGCCCGCCACCAGCAAGACCGCCTGGCCATAACTGGGCGCGATCATCGGCACGAACATGAACACCACCGAAATGGTCGACATCGCGCGCGCCATCCGGTCGCCGCCAAACCGATCGCGGATGATCGCGCCGGGCAGCACCGACAGCGCCGCGCTGGCAATCGCCTGGGCCGCACGCAGTACCAGTAGCATGGTGAAGTTGGTTACCAGCGCGCAGCCGATCCCGAGCAGAATATAGGCCGCAAAACCGAACATCAGCACCGGGCGGCGGCCATAGCGGTCAGCCAGCGCCCCCGGCATCAGCGAGCCGAACCCGGCCGAGAACAGGAACACGCCCACCACCAGCTGGCGCTGGTTCGGATCACTGACGGAAAGGTCGCGCGCGATCTCACCCAGCGCGGGCAGCATGGCATCGATGCACAGCGCCTGGAGCGCCATCATCATGGCCATCATCGCGATGAATTCGCGCTCGCCGATTCTGGTCGGAACTTCGCGGGGAGAGGAAGCGGGCATTTGTGCGCCAATGGCCCCTTGCCGCGGCGCTTACCAGCCCTTTTGCGAATGTTTCGCGAATCCTTATGGCCCGGTATGGTGAAGCCATGGTCGAGACCGGCACCAGCGACGACGCGGACGAGGCGCGCGGCCTCAGGAAGGTGATCCATGTCGATATGGATGCCTTCTTCGCCAGCGTCGAACAGCGCGACGAGCCCGAACTGCGCGGCAAGGCCGTGGCAGTTGGCGGCGATGGTCCGCGCGGCGTGGTCGCGGCCGCTAGCTACGAAGCGCGCAAGTTCGGGGTCCGCTCGGCCATGGCCTCAGTTACGGCACGGCGGCTCTGCCCGCAACTGATCTTTCGCCGCCCGCGCTTCGACGTCTATGGCCGGGTGTCGCGCCAGATTCGCGAGATCTTTGTCGACTATACCCCGCTGGTCGAACCGCTAAGTCTCGATGAAGCCTATCTCGACGTCACGGAAGACCTGAAAGGGATCGGATCGGCGATCCGCATCGCCCAGCTGATCCGGGCACGGATCAAGGCAGAGACAGCGCTTACCGCCAGCGCTGGGGTTTCGTACAACAAGTTCCTCGCCAAGCTCGCCAGCGACCAGAACAAGCCCGATGGCCTGTGCGTGATCCGCCCGGGCGAAGGCGCGCAGTTCGTCGCCCGGTTGCCGGTGCGGCGCTTCCACGGGATCGGGCCGCGCGGGGCGGAGAAGATGGCGATGCTGGGGATCGAGACCGGCGCAGACCTTGCGTCCTGCGACATCCACTTTCTGCGCGAACACTTCGGCAGCCAGGCCGACTACCTGTACCGTGCGGCGCGGGGGATCGACCTGCGCCGGGTTCAGGCCAACCGGGCGCGCAAGTCGCTCGGAGCGGAGCGCACGCTGGAACGCGACATCTCGTCCGGCCCGGTATTGCGCGAAGTGCTGGAGCGGATCATCGACATCACCTGGGAACGCATCGGCAAGGCCGGCGCGCATGGCCGCACGGTGACGTTAAAGCTCAAGCACGCGGACTTTTCCGGGCTGACGCGGGCGCGGTCGCTGGACGAACCTGTTTCCAGCCGGGCGATGCTGGCCGCAGTCAGCCATGGGCTGCTCGACGAAGTCTTGCCACTGGCCCAGCCAGTGCGGCTGGTCGGCCTGACGCTGTCGGCACTGGACGAGGATTCCATGCCACCAGACGCCACCGCGCAGCGGCAGGTCGAATTGCCGTTCTGAAGCCATGCAAGTGTTGCTGAACAGTCGCCCTAAAAAATGTTCAGCTTTCGGACAGTGAAAAACGTGGACATAACAAACAGACTGATTGATTTTAGTCTCTGGAAATCAGTTCTCGCAATGTGACCGGAACTTATGGGCCGGTGGGTGCGAGCAGCGGGGGCGATGACCAGCTGTTTGAACCAACCAAGGGGGTTATTGAAATGAAGTTCCTGTCTACCCTGGCGGCATCCGCCGCTGCCGCCTCGCTTGTCCTCGCCACGCCCGCGAGTGCCAAGGATGACGATCTGAGCTATGAAACGGTCACCCGCTGCGCCGCCTTCAACCTGCTGCTTGCACAGGTCTATGGCGCGGGCGACGGCGCCGACAAGGCCAAGGTCGATCTCTATACCGACCAGGCCGCATCGCTGATGGTCATTGCGACCATGATGACCAGCGCCGGCGACGATGCCGTGGCTGCCGACATCAAGAAGCAGAACGCCGCGATGCTCGATATGATCAGCGACGACAAGGCGACCGACAAGCTGCTCAACGACAACCTCGAGGAATGCACCAACCTTGGCCAGGCTGCCAAGGAGGTGCTCGACGAGCAGACCTCCAAGGACAAGAAGTAAGCGGCAACGAGGCCGGACCGGGTCCGGCCTCACCCGTCCTTCGGGCGGTGGCGCCTCGACGCCCCACCAGATCATTCCCATATCATTCAAGGAAACAGGCTCATGAAGCGTTCCCTTTCGATTGCCGCTGCGCTCGCGCTGGTTGCGCCGATGCTGGTGGCCCAGCCTGTTGCTGCCGCCGAACTGGTCAATGGCAGCTATCAGGAGGCGCTGCGCTGCGCCGCGATCAACACGCTGGTGCTTAGCACCGTCCAGAACGACGACGAATCCAAGATGTCCGAAGAAGACAAGGCGACTGCCAAGGCGGCCGAAGACCACGCGGTGGGCTGGCTTGTCCAGGCCTTGCAGCTCAATTCCAAGGGCGAAGATGCGGTCAAGGCGGACTTCGGCAAGGAAGTCGATTATGTCACCGATGCCGTGACCAACGCCAAGGACAGCGACGCGCTTGAAAAGACCATCGGCTCCGACCTGATGCACTGCATCCAGCGCGAATCCGAACTATTCAAGTGACGAGGTAAGCTCCAGCCAGCTGCCGATCCGCGCGGCCAGGGTTGGTGAAATATCCTCCGGCAGGTCATCGGGGGCGTGGAAGCCAAGGGCGACGATTTCGCGCCCATCCGGCTTCGGCGCCCCTTTTGCTTGTCCGCAGACCACGTGCACGCGGTTGGTCGCGCCGTGGAGCGGATCTTCGGTAATCGTTACCAGCCGCGCCGCGATCAGGGTGCAGCCGGTTTCCTCGCAAAACTCGCGCACGGCGGCCGCGACCGGGTCTTCGCCCCGCCCGATCCCGCCACCCGGCAGCATCCACAAGTTGCTGCCATAGCTGTGCCGGATCAGCATGACCCGGCCCGCCTCGTCAAAGGCGATGACCCGGCAGCCGAGCAGCAAGGGTTTGCGCAGGCGCCACCAGCGCTTGCGCAGGCCATCGGCCAGGCGCAGAGCCACGCGGTGCAGTGGCGGGGGAATCAGGTGAAGCATGTCACCGGTTGCTGCGCCGCCTGAAGCAATCGCGCAACCGGTAGATCGTGCTGGCCGCACACCGCCGCCTCGAACAGGGTCCGCTTGTCCGCGCCGCGGATCACAAACAACAGCTCAGTACTGTCAAGCAAGGCCGGAATTGTCAGGCTCAGCCGGTCGAACGGCGCCTCGGGCGGCAACGGCTCGGGCGTCAGGCGGATCACCTGTTTGGCCGCGTCGGGCCGAGGATCGGTGTTGGGAAACAGCGAGGCGATGTGGCCATCCGCCCCCATACCCAGCCAGGTCAGCGCGAAATGGGGCGGATTCTCCCCCTCGCGCAGCGCTACGACTTTTGCCCCAAACGGCTCCAGCACGGTGCGGATCCGGCCAACATTGCTGGCGGGATGATCTTCGGCGACGATGCGGTCATCGCCCGGCCAGACCGCAATCCGCGACCAGTCGATCGCGGAGCCGGTCAGCCGGGACAGGATCGGAAATGGCGTCGAACCGCCGGGAATGGTGATCGCGACCGGCCCATCCGTTGCCGCGAGCGCTGCGGCCAGATGCGTTTCCAGCCAAGCCGCGATCGCGCCGTCGTCCGCGCCGTCAATCATCAAGGGAGTGCTCATGCCTCCCTCTACCACTGCGGGGGTCCGCACGGAACGGCCCCGCATTGGTATTCGCGGGATCAGGCGATCAGCGAAGAGAGGAACCACACGCGCTGCTGGGCCTGGTCGGTCCAGTCGTCGATCGCGCCATCGGTGGCATTGTCACCCGCCGCGCCGGCCAGCGCCTTGGTCTCGCGCAGCGCCGTGATCAGCGCTGCATTGTCATCGCGCAGCTCGGCAATCATCGCTTCGGCAGGCAGCGTTGCATCGTCCTGCGGCTTGATCCGGGCCTTGTCGGCAATCGCCCCGATCGAAGTGAGCGTCGCCGCCCCGTTCTTGCGCACCCGTTCGGCGATCAGGTCGGTCAGGGCGAACAGCTCGGCCGCCTGTTCGTCAAACAACAGGTGCAGGTCGCGGAACTGGGGTCCGCGCACGTGCCAGTGGAAGTTCTTGGTCTTGAGATAGAGCGCGAAATAGTCGGCCAGCAGGGTGTTGAGGTTGTCTACGAGGGCCTTGGTGGCGTTATCCGTCTTGGTCATGTCGATCCCCATCGATTGCGTTGATGAGGCGTTCTAACCAGACAATACAAATCGCTCCAACCGATTGAATTGGTAACTATGATCGAACAATTCGATCAACGCATCCCCAGTCCCAACCACAGGGCGATTGCCAGCAGCACCAGGCCAAGGACGCGGCGGATGCCCGTCAGGCGCAGTGTCAGAAGGTCTTCCCCGCCGATCCAGCCAGCCAAGACCACCACGGCCCCGCCAATCGCGCCGCCCAGGCCAGCCGCGCCCGGCGTGCCGCTGGCCGCAGCGATTGCAAAGAGCAGGAAGCGCGTGGCATCGGTCAGCTGCTGGGCAAACAGCACCAGCGCGAAGGCGCCGAGCGAATCGGTCGGTTCTTCAGGCACGCGCCCGGGACGGATCAGCAGCATTTCGAGCGCGGCGATGCCCAGGACCAGCGCGGCGAGCATCTGGCGCGTCGGCGCATCGACCCGCAGCCCCATTTCGCGCGCGGCCCAGCTCGCCACCCAGGCCGTGCCCGCCGCGCTCGCCAGCGCGACGACCAGCGCCGTCACGCGCCGCCCCTGCCGCGCGGACAGCCCCGCGACGATCAGTTGGTCGCGCGCACCGATCCCGGCAACCACGCAGGCCAGCAATGCAAACAGGAACCCCGCCATACCCGGCAAAGGGGCATGGCTGGCGCAACGCGTCAAGGCTTTGCCGTTCAGGGCCCGGCGTAAACCCGCGCCAGTTCGCCCGGCGAAAGCGGGTGCGAGGATGACAGCCCGCCGTCCACCACCAAGGCATGGCCGTTGACATAGCTTGCCAAAGGCGAGGCCAGGAACAGCGCCGCCCCGGCAATCTCCTCGGGCTCGCCGCCGCGCCGGGTCGGGTTGACCTGGCCGATCTTGCCCATCTTGTCATGCGCGCGGGCATAGTCATACGAACGCTTGGTCATGCCGGTCTCGATCAGGCCGGGGCAAATCGCGTTGACCCGTACCCCGGTTCCCGCAAGCTGCTGCGCTGCGGTCTGCACAAGATTGATCACTCCCGCCTTCGATGCCGAATAGGACGCCGGCCCCGCGCCCGAGCGCAAGCCAGCGACCGAGGCGGTGCAGATGATCGCCCCGCCCCCGCGCCGCACGATCGCAGGCGCGGCATGCTTCACCGCCAGGAACGGTCCGATCAGGTTGACACGCAGAATCTCTTCCCAGTCTTCCGCCTCGCTGTCCCAGTACCCGGCCTTGGCGCCCGAGATCCCGGCGTTGGCGTAATAGATGTCGAGCCCGCCAAACTCGCGCTCCGCGCGCGCGACCAGCTCGGCAACCGAAGCCGGGTCGGCGGTGTCGCACTGGTGCGGATGGATCAGCGGATCGCCAGCCGGGGTTTCATGGACGCTATCGGCCCGGTCGGCCGCAATCACCGTTGCCCCGGCCCGCGCGAACAGCCTGCTGGTCGCCCGGCCGATGCCCGAGCCTGCGCCGGTAACGATGGCAACCTTGCCGGCCAGATCAATTGCAACACTCATGTCCCGTCCTCTTCCCAAAGCGCATGGCAGCGCCGGCTTCGTGTCTCACATTCCGGGGAGGAAGGGCATTTGTTTGCACGCATTACGACGCGCGCGCGCGAACAAGTCAAGCACCGCGCGCAGATCAGCTCACGCGAAACGACGCAGCCCCGACGGGGAAAACCAATTGATTTTTCGGTAAGGAACTGGAGCGGGCGAAGGGATTCGAACCCTCGACCCCAACCTTGGCAAAACGAAACAAGCCATTACGCCACTGTAGCCGAATCTACGAAATATGACGGTATTTCCGTTATTTGTTGCAACTCTCTTTACGACGCCGTAGCCTCAAAATCGCCACGAAACGGCAAATTTTGGAGACAATATGGAGACAGAAGGCCTCGATCCGAGCTTTGTCTCCAAATGGAGTCGTAAGCATGCCGACTGCCAAGATCAACAAGCGCTCGGTCGATGCCTTCAGCGCGGATGGACAGCCGCAGGCTGTCTTGTGGGACAGCGAAATCCGGGGCTTTGGCGTCCGGGCACTTCCGTCCGGGCTCAAGACGTTCATCGTTCAGTACCGCAATGCCGAGGGTATCAAGCGACGGATCAACCTCGGTCGATATGGCGTCATCACGGTCGAGCGGGCTCGTGACCTCGCGAAGATCAAGCTTGGCGAAGTGGCCTCCGGTGAAGACCCGGCCCTGGCCGTCCATGAGGCCCGCAAGGGGATGACCGTTGCCCAGATGTGCGACTGGTATCTCACCGAAGCGCGGGCCGGGAACATCCTTGGACGCAAGAACCGACCGATCAAGGAATCGTCACTCAAGATGGACGAGAGCCGGATCAATACGCACATCAAGCCGCTGCTCGGCAAGCGGCACGCCAAGCACCTGACCATTGCCGAGGTCGAGCAGATGCAGTCCGACGTTCGGGACGGCAAAACTGCCAAGGCGCGTGGAGGAGGACGTGGAGGCAAGGCCGCTGGCGGCCCTGGCGTCGCGGCGCGCTGCCTTGGCACGCTTCAGGCGATCCTGGGCCACGCCAAGCACAAAGGACTGTTGACCGAGCATCCCACACGCGGCGCCAAGAAGCTGGCCACCAACAAGAAGACGCGGCGGCTCAGTTCGGCCGAGATCATCGCGCTGGGCAAGGCGATGGCCTATGCCGAGCGCAATGGAGAAAACCTCACCGCACTCGCGGTTGTTCGGCTCCTGGCCCTGACCGGCTTCCGGCGAGAGGAAGGCCAGGCAATGAAGCGTGCATGGGTCCATGCCGAAGGCGGCTTCATTGCATTTCCGG
>NZ_JAYSBK010000007.1:0-57059 GCF_041915465.1 Novosphingobium sp.
GCGTTGTCGGCGCGGTTCTGACAGGCGTCAATATCGCCAGTCGCGCCCGCACCATTTTTCTACAACTTCCAAGGACTGGCGGTCATAACCTGTGCGCCATGACCGGAGACTGGCGCTTTCCTCCCTTCCTGCGGGTCCGTGGTGGCCCTTCGTCGCTGTTGAGCGTCACGATGCACGTTGCCGGTCGCCATTTCAAGCCGCTGCCCTGAGGGCTTGGCGCAATTGCCAAAAGTCGCGAATTACGGCGGCGACCAATGGTAAATTTAACCGAATGGCAAGTGCTTCTAGCCCATTGGAGTTGGCATGTCCGCCAACCTTGCGAGACAGGGCCCCGTCGCTGGGACCGCGCCGGATCCATCCGGCAATCGCGCGCTCGATCCGCGCGACGATACCCGTGCGCCCGGCCAAGACGAGGAAAAGCACAGGACCCGCAATAGTGCGGAAGCCCCCTTGGGGACTGGTGGGCGCTCAACCCATGCGGCCATAACCAACCGTGTCGAACGTCGGCGGGCCGAATTGCCTGATCTGGTTCAGTCGCTGATTGAGCCAAACTGGGTGCTGATGTCACCGGCCCTTTTAGGAGCGGTGATCCTTCTTGGCATTCAGACCTTCAAGGTACCGCGCATCTCGACGCTGCTGATGATCCTGGCCGCTTGCGCCTTGACCGCTTCAACCCGTTGGGCGCGGCAGTTCGAACAATCCAAGCTGCACACGCAGGGTGGGCGCTATACGCTCCATGCCCTGCTGGTTGGCGCTCCGATGCTGCTGTTCGGGGCGGCATTGGCCCGTTGGACCGCCAGAGTCGGCGCGCCCTGGCAGGATACGATGGGCATTCTCGTCATCGTTGGCGCGCTTGCAGCGGTGATCCTCAATCGCCGGGTCCCATCAATCATCATTGCGCAAGGCGCGCTGTGGGCGGGCGTGTCGATGACTGGCGAGGCGCGGGGCAATTTCTTCACGCTCATCGTTGGCGGACTTGTTGCGATCTATACCTCGATCCGGCAATCGCGGGCCGACCGGGAAGCCGCACAGCGCGATGCCGAACGCCAGCGAGCCCAGCTGCGCGCGGAGGAAATCCTCCACGAATACGAACAGACTGGACAGGGCTGGTTCTGGGAAACCGATCGGCGCGGGCAGTTGGTCTACGTTTCGCCGACGATCGGCAAGCTGCTGCAAAGGAAAACCCGCGACCTGGTGGGGCGCTCGTTTACCGAGCTGTTTGTGCCGGATCCCGCCGGACAGGAAAGCGAGCGGACGCTTGCGTTCCATCTCACCGCGCGCTCCAGCTTCAGCGAACTGGCGCTGCGCGCTGCAACCCAGCGCGAGGAGCGCTGGTGGTCGGTAAGCGGGCGTCCGATCTACGACAGTTTCGGCAATTTCGTGGGGTTCCGCGGATCGGGCGCGGATCTTACGGAAAAGAAGCGGTCCGCCGAACATGCTTCGCGCCTCGCTCATTACGATTCGCTGACCGGTCTGGCCAATCGCTTCCAGATGTCCCAGACGCTGGAGAAGATTCTCTCGGCGCCGAACATGGATCACCGTGCCTGCGCCGTGTTCCTGCTTGATCTCGATCGCTTCAAGCAAGTCAACGATACGCTGGGACATCCGGCCGGCGATGCGCTGCTCAAGCAGGTGGCGAGCCGACTTGTTCGGGCGGTCGGCGAAAGCGGGCGCGTGGGCCGTCTGGGTGGGGACGAATTCAAGGTCATCCTTGCCGGTCACCATCGCCGCGATGCCTTGGCTCAGCTTGCCAAGCGGATCATTCACGACCTGTCCGAACCATACCTCATCGAAGGCCACCGCGTCATGATCGGCGCTTCGGTCGGGATCGCGATGGCTCCGGACGACGGCGTCAGCAGCGAGGCGATCATCCGCAACGCCGACCTTGCGCTTTACGCGGCAAAGGATGGCGGACGCGGCCGCCATCACTTCTATGCGGCCGACCTGCACAGCGACGCGGAAGAGCGCCGCCAGCTTGAGCAGGATTTGCGCGATGCGATCACCAACGGCGGTCTCGAACTCTATTACCAGCCGGTTGTCCATACCTCGACCGAACGCATCACGGGCTTTGAGGCACTGCTGCGCTGGAACCACCCGGAACGCGGATTTCTCTCGCCCTCCCGGTTCATTCCGATCGCAGAGGATAGCGGCCTGATCGCCCAGATCGGGGAATGGGCGCTGCGCACCGCTTGCCGGGATCTGGCCGCTTGGCCAGAGAGCGTCCGCATCGCCGTCAACGTGTCACCGTTGCAGTTTGCAAATCCCGCGTTGCCGGCGATCATCACGAATGCCCTGGCTGCCGCCCAGGTCAATCCTGAGCGGCTTGAGCTTGAAATTACCGAAAACGTGTTCCTCAACGATGATGACGGCACCGAGGCGATGTTCACGGCGCTGAAGCGGGTCGGTGTGCGACTTGCGCTTGACGACTTCGGCACCGGCTATTCCTCGCTCGGCTATCTGAAAAAGGCGCCGTTCGACAAGATCAAGATTGACCAGAGCTTCGTGCGCGGCGCCACGATCGCGGGCAGCCGCAATGGTGCGATCATTACCTCGATTGTCAGTCTGGCTGAATCGCTCGGGATGGAAACAACCGCCGAAGGCGTGGAGACGCTGGACGAACTCGATCTGGTGCGAATGCTGGGTTGCAGTCACGTTCAGGGTTACATCTACGCCAAGCCGCTGTCGCGCGATCAGGCGACACAAAAGCTGTATTCCGGGCTTTCCGCCATCGCCAAGGGGCCAAGGGCAGCGCGTGCAGCTCGCCAGACGATGCTGCGCAAGGTGGTGCTCGACCACAACGGGCAACACTATCATGGCACGATCCGCAACCTCTCCACGACCGGTGCAATGGTCGAAGGCCTTTGGAATGTGCCGCCCGGCACGATTTTCCGGATCATCCTGGCAGAAGGCCAGACCGTCACTGCAACCACCCGGTGGAGCCAGGAAGATCGCATGGGAATGGAATTCGCGGCGCCGCTCGCGCTCGATGAAGGTGGGCGAATAGCGGTTGTTTCACAGATGGCGCCGGGTGCTCGGCTTCGAAATACGGTCCTCAGAAGGGATAATTGAACGCGGGAATGGCGGAAAATACGCGAATTTGCCTAGGCATTAGACTTTCGGAAACCATGCTTGCTTATAAATCGACGCTAACTGGTAACCGCGCGACAAAGGATTGAATTGGCGCCCATATGGCTGAAGTTGGGGGTTCACGGCTGGGACGATTTCGCAACTTGCTGGGGGGCAAGGGGGATTCGTCGTTGCAGGTGCCGACTGCGCCTGTCTCCAACCAGGAACTGCGCCAGGCCTTGCTTTTGCTGCGGGACTATGAATCGTCGGGAATCGGCTGGTTCTGGGCAAGCGACAGCGACGGCCGACTGACCTATATCTCTGATGTCGTGGCGCAGCGCATGGGGCGTTCGCGCGAAGAATTGCTGGGCCAACCGATCCAATCGCTGTTCCTGCTCGAACGCGACGAAGACGATACGGTCGAGCGGACGCTTCCGCTGATCCTTTCGGCCCGGAAGACCTTTATCGACCTGCCGGTGCGTGCGGCCCTCGATGACGCGGAAATCTGGTGGTCGATTTCGGGCCGGCCGCAGATTGGATCCGACGGGAATTTCGTTGGGTATCGCGGCAACGGAACGGATATCACCGCCACGCGGCAGAGCCAGCGGGATGCCTCGCGGCTTGCGCAATATGACTCGCTGACGGGCCTTGCAAACCGGCACCGCATGGGCAAGCGCCTCGGCGCGACCTTGACGGCATACAAGACCGCCAAGCGCGCGTGTGCGGTCATGATGATTGACCTCGACCGGTTCAAACAGGTCAACGATACCCTGGGTCACCCGGCAGGCGACGAATTGCTCAAGCAGGTTGCGCAGCGCTTGCAGCGGGTGGTCACGGACAAGAACTGCGAAATCGGCCGGTTGGGTGGTGACGAATTCCAGATCATGCTGCCCGATATCGACGATCGCGGCCGCCTGGGTGAAATTGCCAAGACGATCATCACGATGGTCTCGCAGCCCTATCAGATCGAGGGCAGCCGCTGCGTTATCGGCGCATCGGTCGGGATCGCGATAGCTCCGTATGACGGGATCACGAGCGAGGAAGTGGTACGCTCGGCCGACCTGGCACTCTATGCCTCGAAGGATGGCGGACGCGGCCAGTTCCGGTTCTATTCGAGCGACCTCCATTCCGAGGCCGAACGCCGCCGCCAGATCGAGGACGACCTGCGCGATGCGCTTGGCAACGATCAGATGCGGGTCGTCTACCAGCCGATTATCGATACGCTGACCAACAAGGTCGTGTCGCTCGAGGCCTTCACCCGCTGGGAGCACCCCGAACTGGGCGATGTGCCGCCGTCAATATTTATCCCGATTGCGGAAGAGGCGAACCTGATTGGCCCGCTTGGCGACTGGATCCTGAAGCAGGCTTGTGCCGATGCTGTGCAGTGGCCGGGCAGCCCGCGGGTTTCCGTCAACGTTTCGGCGGCGCAGTTCTCCAATCCGGGCTTTGCTGCGGTGGTAGCCCAGGCTCTGGCCCAATCCGAACTGGCGCCAGAGCGGCTCGAGCTGGAACTGACGGAATCGATCTTCCTGGGTGATCGCGCCGCGACCGAAGACATGTTCGTCGCACTAAAGATGCTGGGCGTGCGACTGGCGCTCGATGATTTCGGCACCGGCTATTCGTCGCTCAGCTATCTGCAGCATGCTCCGTTCGACAAGATCAAGATCGACAAGTCGTTCATCCGCGGCGTGACCGAAAAGGACAACCGCAACAGCGCAATCATCACGGCGATTGTTAGCCTGGCCGAAGCGCTCGGAATGGAGACGACCGCAGAGGGCATTGAGGCGCACGACGAACTCGAAGCCATGCGCCGCCTCAAGGTCGGGCAGATCCAGGGCTTTATCTATGCCGCAGCGGTCTCGTTCGAAGATGTCTGCGAAGCGATGATGAGCGGGGAATGGGTGATCGAACCCGATGGCCCCAGCAAGTACCGTCCGGAGCGTCGCACCGTGCTGCGCAAGGTTGGGTTGATCCACGAGGATCACCGCTATGAAGTCACCATGCGGAACCTGTCGCGTTCGGGCTGCATGGTCGAAGGTCTGGTCGATGTTCCCATCGGCACGCAGTTCGTGATCGACTTTGGCGAAGGCCAGCTATCCGTTGCGAACGTGCGGCGTTCGGCTGGATCGATGCAGGGACTGGAATTCGAACAGCCGTTGGTTGACGACGGGGCGGGGGGCCTTTGCACCCGCCATCGGGTATCCCCCTACGTTTTGGCTCAGGCCGGAATGCCGCTGACCGCACTGGCCCCGGGACAGTCGCCGATGCATTTGATGCAGCAGCCGGGGATGCCGATTTCCTTGCCGAAGTTCGGGCAGGTCGATCCCAAGGTGAAAAGCGTGCGGGCGGCCTGATTTTCGGGCGGGCAAGCAAGCCTGCTGACAGTTTGATCTTCTGCGGCTAAGGGCGCGGGATGACCGACCTTTCGCGTATCCGCAACTTCAGCATCATTGCCCACATCGACCACGGCAAGTCCACGCTGGCCGACCGCCTGATCCAGTTCACCGGCGGCCTGTCCGAGCGCGAGATGAGCGCGCAAGTCCTTGATAACATGGACATCGAGAAGGAACGCGGGATCACCATCAAGGCGCAGACGGTGCGCCTGAAGTACAAGGCCAAGGACGGGCTCGAATACGAGCTCAACCTGATGGACACCCCCGGCCACGTCGACTTCGCCTATGAGGTCAGCCGCAGCCTCGCCGCCTGCGAGGGCGCGCTGCTGGTGGTGGACGCGGCGCAGGGGGTCGAGGCGCAGACGCTGGCCAACGTCTACCAGTCGATCGAGCACGACCACGAGATCGTCCCCGTCATCAACAAGATCGACCTGCCCGCCGCCGAACCCGAAAAGGTCAAGAACGAGATCGAGGAGATCATCGGCCTCGATGCCTCGAACGCGGTGCTCACCTCCGCCAAGTCCGGCATCGGGATCGAGGACGTGCTCGACGCCGTGGTCGAACGCATCCCCGCGCCCAAGGGCGACCGCGCCGCGCCGCTCAAGGCCATGCTGGTCGACAGCTGGTACGATCCCTACCTCGGCGTCGTCATCCTGGTGCGCGTCATCGACGGCGCGATCAAGAAGGGCCTCCAGGTCAAGTTCATGGCCGGCGGCACCGAACACCTGATCGACCGCGTCGGCTGCTTCACGCCCAAGATCGAGCAGCTCGACGAGCTTTGCCCCGGCGAGATCGGCTTCATCACCGCCCAGATCAAGGACGTCGCCCAGGCCAAGGTCGGCGACACCATCACCACGGTCAAGCAGGGCGCGACCGAGGCTTGCCCCGGCTTCAAGGAAGTCCAGCCCGTGGTGTTCTGCGGCCTGTTCCCGGTCGACGCGGCCGACTTTGAAAAGCTGCGCGAGTCCATCGGCAAGCTGCGCCTCAACGACGCGTCTTTCAGCTTCGAAATGGAATCGAGCGCCGCGCTCGGCTTTGGCTTCCGCTGCGGGTTCCTGGGCCTGCTGCACCTGGAAATCATCCAGGAACGCCTCACCCGCGAATACGACCTCGACCTGATCACCACTGCGCCCAGCGTGGTCTACCGCATCCAGCTGCGCAAATCGAAGACCGACGACGCGCGCGAGATCATGCTCCACAACCCGGCCGACTATCCCGATCCCAGCCGGATCGAGCAGATCGACGAACCGTGGATCAAGGCCACGATCTATACCCCCGACGAATACCTCGGCTCCATCCTCAAGCTCTGCCAGGACCGCCGCGGCATCCAGACCGACCTTACTTACGTGGGCGGGCGCGCGCAGATCAGCTATGAACTGCCGCTCAACGAAGTGGTGTTCGATTTCTATGACCGGTTGAAAAGCATCAGCCGCGGCTATGCCAGCTTCGACTATGAACAGATCGGCCTGCGCGAGGGCGACCTCGTCAAGATGGGGATCCTCGTCAACAACGAGCCGGTCGACGCACTGTCGATGATCGTCCACCGCTCCGTCGCCGAGGAACGCGGCCGCCACATGTGCGAGCGCCTGAAAGACCTGATCCCGCGCCACCTGTTCAAGATCCCGATCCAGGCCGCGATCGGCGGCAAGGTGATCGCCCGCGAAACCATCGCCGCGATGCGCAAGGACGTCACCGCCAAGTGCTATGGCGGCGACATCACCCGCAAGAAGAAGCTGCTGGAAAAGCAGAAGAAGGGCAAGGCGCGGATGCGCGAGTACGGTAACGTGCAGATTCCGCAGGAAGCTTTCATTGCTGCGTTGAGAATGGGTGAAGAGTAGGCCCAAGGTCCACCCCCGACCCCTCCCGCATGCGGGAGGGGAGAAGCCCAGCGCACCCTTGCAAGTCCCCCTCCCGCGCGCGGGAGGGGTTAGGGGTGGGCACCCTTCCAATCCAACCACAAACACTTGCGGCCAATCCCCCCGCCAGTTACCCAACACCCCATGCCCGCGTTCAAACCGCGCAACACGCCCCGCGCCCGCGAACTGCGCAATGCCGCCACCCCTGCCGAGCGGCTGCTGTGGCGCTATCTCGCCCGCTCGCAACTTGGCGTGAAATTCAGTCGGCAAATGCCCGTCGGCCCATACTTCGCCGATTTCCTCTGCCGGGAACTCAACCTCATCGTTGAACTCGACGGCTTTTCGCATGACTTGCGGCAGGACCACGATGCGCGCCGCGATGGCTGGCTGCAGGCCAATGGTTTCCGGCTGGTGCGCTTCACCAATCAGGACGTGCTGGACAACGTCGAAGGGGTGGTAACCCGATTGAGCGAGCTTATCGCCGCATCAACCCACCCCCAACCCCTCCCGCAAGCGGGAGGGGCTAGGGGTGGGCGCTTGCATACCCGCCCTTGAGATTGCATCAGTAAGCAATCGGTTGGATTTTCGCCGGTAATTAGGGAAATGTAGCAAGGTATGACCTTCGGCGTTTTCATGCACAAGGATGGCTCGGTCTACGATGACATCCCCGAAATGCATTACCAGTTCCCGAAGAGCTATCTCAGCCGGGCCAAGCAAATGGTCGGCGACTGGATTGTTTATCGTGAGCCAGTGAAAATTCCCCAATCCAAGGGCTTTTTCGCTGTGGCGAAGGTCGCGAATATTATTTCTGATCCCGACGTAACAGATCGTTATCGTGCCTTGATTGAACCAGGTAGTTACCTACCGTTTTCTCCAACTGTTCCCCATGTTGTGGATGGTCAGCCTGTCGAAAGAGACTTGGCAAACGCACAGGCTGCGGTTCGTCTGCTGTCGAATTCAGACTTTGCCCGCATTGTCGCGCTTGGTTTGCCAGAGGAAGAATTTTTGCCTCGAACTGGAGATCCGGAACCCTTGGATCGAGTGCAAGAAGTTCGGGTTCCGTTCGAGGTTGAACGCCCTTTGGTTCAATCGCTTGTTTCACGCCCCTTCCGGGACCGTGCGTTTCGCCGAGCGGTGATGGAAGCTTATGATGGGCGGTGTGCGATCACTGGCTTCAAGCTCGTCAATGGTGGGGGGCGATTGGAGGCGCAGGCCGCACATATCAGGCCAGTTGAACATGGTGGACCCGATAGTGTCCGAAATGGTTTGGCCCTGTCGGGCACAGCGCATTGGATGTTCGATCGTGGCTTGATCGGATTTGCAGATGACCTTTCGATTCTGGTTCACCGCAAGGTGAATGACCGCGAAGGTGTGGAGGCAGTCATCAATAAGACAGGGCGGTTGCTCACTCCTGAAGTTGTCGCGTATCGACCACATCCGCAATTTCTGTCATGGCATCGACAGTTTCATGGCTTCGAACGCTGAGCACGTGATTGCCGTTCGATTGGGCTGACAGTGTGCCAAACTTTTACCCACCACCATCCTCCTCCGCCGCCGCCTGATACGCTTCCCACGCTTCGCGCACCTTCGGGCTCATCGCCGCAAGCCTGCGTTGGCGCATCTTCTCCAGCTTGGCGTTGAGCTGTTCGATCACCGGGGCTGCGTCGGCCTTGCTCTGGGCTTCGCGTTCGGCTTCCCATTCCTTGCGCCACTGCTTTTTCAGCCGCGATAGCTGGGTGGCGAGCTGCGGGTCGCCGATGGCGCTGCGCCGCGCGGTGACGCGGCCGTCGGCGGAAAAGCGGGTGGGGGCGCGGTTGCGCAAAAGGAACATCAGCAGGCGGTCGTTGTAGACCACGCGGCTGCCGATCAGCTTGCCATAGGAATAGACCGGCACTTCCTGGCCATGGAGCGCGCGCTCCATCGCGATGTCTTCCAGTTGCTGCACGCCCAGCGCCAGTGCGGTTTCCCAGGCCTGGCGAAAGCTCTCCGCCTCCGGGTGGCGGCGCAGTTGGTAGGCGCCTTCGGGCGTCATGTTGACGCGCTGGGCGGCGGCCTTGACGCTGCCGGTATCGGCCAGCGCCGCGATGAAGCCGCGCTGGCGCTCTTCCGTCCAGCCGTCGTGACGGTTGTAGTGGCGCGGGACGGGGCGGAAATCGGGGATCGTGCCGGGTTTGGGCGCACGGCGGGCCTTGGAAATGGTCATGGGGGCGGTCTCGAGCAGGGGAGGGCTTGGGAACATGACCGATGGGGCGGGAGTAGGAAAATTGTTTCGGGCGGGCGGCTTGGCCCTTGCGGCAACGCTAACGTTCGGTAGGATTGTCAGCAACGCATACAAACACGATCGGCCCCGGCGCCGGCAGGAGAGCGAGATGACTGAAGCCACGGCGCAGCCGGACGAGATCGAGGCGCGCGCGCGCACGTTCCCGGCGTGGATCCGCTATCTGGACGAGGGCGATTACGTCACCCGGCGCTATGTCAGCCAGGGGGCGGAGATCAACACCGGCGACTATGCAGACCACCAGATGCCGATGCGCGACGGGATGCCGATCCGCGATCACTTCACGCTCGGCACCCACGGCTTCATGATCGGGCGGCACCGCTCGGCCGTGGGGGATTTTGCCGACCGGGCGGTGGTTGACGCGCTCTATAACGACGAGGTGGCCGAGGCGGTGAAGGCGCTGACCGGGGCGAGCTTTGTCGCGGTGCAGGGCTGGATGCAGCGCACCACGGCCGACCTCTCGCAGCGCGCGGCGGAAAAGGTGGCGGGCTATCAGCATTCCGGTGGGCTGCAGCCTCAGGCGGGCGAGGCGCATATCGACTATAACCCGCTGACCGGCGAACGCGCCGGGGCGCGGCTCTATGCCGAGCGGCGGCCCGGCGGGCCGGGCTATTCGCGGCACTGCTGCTTCAGCTTCTGGCGCACCTTCAGCGAAGGGCCGCAGGACTGGCCGCTGGCGCTGATGGACGGGCGCTCGATCGTGGGGGACGAGCTGGCGAACAACACCCTGTTCGTGGTCGATGAGTTTCCGGTGGGCGAGGCGCTGACCGCGCCGGTCGTGGGCGAGGACCAGATGATCGCCGCCACGATCCTGCGCCAGCGCGATGCGCACCGCTGGTGGTACTTCTCGAACATGGACCGCGATGATGTGCTGCTGTTCAAGTTCTACGACAGCGACCATTCGGTCACCTGGCGCTGCCCGCACACCGCCTTTCACGACACCAGCCTGCCTGATACGAAAATCCGCTCCTCGATAGAGGTGCGCTGCGTGGCGTTCTGGGAATAAGGCTCAGGCGGCCGCGATAGCGGGGGCAGGGGAGGGCGCGGCGGCGTCCTCGACGATGCGGTTGCGGCCGCCGGTCTTGGCGCTGTAGAGCGCGGTATCGGCGCGGTTGAACAGCTCGCGCCAGTCCGCCTCGCCCGCGATCCGGCCCTCGGCCACACCGATGCTGACGGTGACCTGCTGGGCGTGCGGCATCGCGGCGTTGCGGATATCGGCCAGCACCGCGAGCGCAAGGCTGGCGGGGAGTTCCTCCGCCGTGCCCAGGATCGCGAATTCCTCGCCCCCGATGCGCGCCACGCTGCCGCGGATCTCGGCCTGGCAGGCGAGCCGCTCGGCCACGCGGACCAGCACTTCGTCGCCGGTGTCGTGGCCGAAGCCGTCGTTGATCGCCTTGAAGTTGTCGATATCGACCAGCATCAGCCGCAGATGCTCGCCGCCGCCGAGTGCCAGCGCGTTGTCGAGCAGCGCGCGGCGGTTGAGCAGGCCGGTCAGCGGATCGGACAGCGCCAGCTCGCGCGCCTGACGCTGGAGGCTTAGGAGGTTCACGACGTTGCGCTGGTTCTGGACGATCATGTGCAGCTGGAACGCGCCCGCGATCAGCAGGCTGACCGCCACCGCCAGGTCCATCCGGCTGCCCGAGGTGAACAGCAGCACCGACATCGGGATGAGGTTGATCCCCAGGTTGGCAATCGCCGCGACCCGCGCGCTCGATACGCAGTAAGCGGTCGAGAATGCGCCCAGCGCGATGATCATCGGGTAATAGATCCGCTCGGCCTCGGGCGCGCCGAGCCAGGAATAGACGCACCAGGTCGAACACATCACGGCGATCAGGCTGGATGAAATCGTGCCTTCGCGGATGAACTTGGCGGCGCGGCGCGGTTTGCCGACCAGGCGCAGGTCGCGGCTGACGTTGAGGAATCCGGCAAGGCAGGCCAGCGCCATCGCGATCGGGGTGCCAACGCGCACCCAGACATTGGCATCGGCTGACGCCGCGAGCGCGGCCGTGGGCGTCGTCAACAGCAGCGCAAGGAACAGCCAGCGCGATTGCTGCTGCAGCTGCGCGGCGGAAAGCAGCACGAATTCATCCCGGATTTCCGCCGGAATGGTGGGTGCGAAGAATTCGCGGATGCGCTGCCCCCGGGTGCTCATGCTGCAGATGAATACGGGGCGAACGTTGAAGGTTTGGTTAAGCTGCCGTGCTTGCAGGTATTTGGTTCAGAATGGTTTCTACGCGCCTGGTCCCGAAATCTTAACCATGTTGCCCTAACCCTGCGGCGCGACGCCAGACGCATCATCAGGAGCCAGGTCCATGCCGCATTGCGCGCCCGCCAAACCCTCTCTGCCCCAGAATGACACCGCAGCGAAGAAGATCGCGCGCGCGCTGCAACTCGATCTGACGCGGGTCGGCTACGAATGGACCACGCAGGTTCCCTCGCTGCCGCAAGTGCCGGTGGTGAAGGGTCTGCCGGCCGCCGAAACGCCAACGCTGACCTGGTGGGTGCTGCTGACCGAAATCTTCGTCAAGCTGGTCGAAAACCACCTTGCCGTGCAGCAGGAAGCGCAAAGCCGGGGCGCGGTGAGCGATAGCGCCGGGATCGCCGCGAGCGCGGCCATCGCCGCCGCGATCTCTGCCGAAGTCGCCGCGATCAAGGCCAAGATCGCCCACAACACCAGCGGCGGCACGATCTGGTCGCGCCTGGCGCAGGACGTCGAAATGGAGCTGCTCGCGCTGGGCGAAGAGGGGCTGGCGGCCCGCTTCGAGGATCACGCGCGCAAGCTTTGCGCAATCCTTGAACTGGGCGAGGCCAAGGAGGCGGCGCTGGGCAATGCCTTCCCGCGCAGCCTTGAAACCTATCGCGAGCTGTTCCGCGACGTGCCGCTGCCGGGGATCGCCTGGTGCTTTCAGGACGACCACGAATTTGCGCGCCTGCGCGTGGCCGGTCCCAACCCGATGCTGATTGCGCGGGTCGACGCGCTGCCCGCCAAGTTGCCGCTGACCGAGGCGCACTATGCCGCGGTCGTTAACGGCGACACGCTGGCATCGGCGATTGCCGAAGGGCGGCTCTATATCCTCGACTACGAAGCCCTGTCCGTGCTTGTCCCCGGCAGCACCGATGGGCAAGCGAAATACGTCTATTGCCCGATTGCGCTGTTCGCCGTGCCGCCGGGCGGGGCCAGCCTGGTGCCGGTTGCGATCCAGTGCGGCCAGGACCCGAACGAGAATCCGATCTTCACGCCAACCGTGCGCGCCGACGAGCAATGGGGCTGGGAAATCGCCAAGCTGATCGTACAGGTGGCCGATGGCAATTACCACGAACTGTTTGCGCACCTTGCCCACACCCACCTGGTGATCGAGGCCGTGGCCGTGGCAACCCGCCGCCACCTGGCCGAAGTCCACCCGCTGTGGGCGCTGCTGGTGCCGCATTTCGAAGGCACCTTGTTCATCAATTACGAGGCGGCGACATCGCTGATCACGCCGAACGGCCCGATCGACCGGATCTTCGGCGGCACCATCGCCTCCAGCCAGCAGATGGCCGCCGACGCGCGCTTTGCCTTCGATTTCAATGCCAAGATGCTGCCGCACGACCTCAAGGCGCGCGGTGTGGATGATGCTGGCATGCTGCCCGATTTCCCTTACCGCGACGATGCCTTGCTGGTCTGGCAGGCAATTCACGAATGGGTTCAGGGCTATGTCGGGCTCTATTACGCGGCGGACAGCGATGTGGTCGGCGATACCGAACTGGCCGCCTGGGCCGCGGCGATTGCCGGGGAAGGGCAGGTCAAGGGCTTTGGAGCGATAACCACGCGCGCACAGCTGGTCGATACCGCCACGATGATCCTGTTCACCGCCAGCGCGCAGCACGCGGCGGTCAACTTTCCGCAGGCCGCGATCATGGAGTTTGCGCCAGCCGTAACCGGGGCCGGCTGGCAGGCCGCGCCGCTGGAGCGGCACGGTCACGACCGGCAGGAATGGCTGAGCTATATGCCGCCATCGCAGCTCGCGCTGAAGCAGCTAGAGGTGCTCTACCTGCTCGGCTCGCTGCACTACCGCCCGCTTGGCACCTATCTCAGCCGCGATTTCCCGTATCCGGCGTGGTTTGCCGATCCGGCCGTGACCGGCCCGGAGGGGCCGCTGGTGCGCTTCCAGGGCGCGCTGATGAAGGTTGAAGAACGGATCGTTGCCCGCAACGCGCAGCGCCGCGTGGCCTATCCGTTCCTGCTGCCCAGCATGGTTCCGACCAGCATCAACATTTGAGCGCAAAACCCGGCGCGCGGGCTTGGCTTTCACTTGGCGTTCAGGCTGTGGCTGGTTATAGGCCATCCCCATGTACGCCCGATCGCCGCTGAAGCTCGCCATCCTCGCCACTGCCGCCACGGCGCTTGTCTTCACGTCTGGCTGTGCCGGCCGGGGCGGCAAGGCCAAGGATACGGCCTTCGTCGCGCGCGACGTCGATACGCTCTACATGGCGGCCAAGGACCGGCTCGATCGCGGCGATACCAAGATTGCCGCCGCCCTGTTCGACGAGGTGGAGCGCCAGCATCCCTATTCGCCCTGGGCCCGCCGCGCCCAGCTGATGAGCGCTTTTTCCTATTACGTCGCCCGCGATTACACCAAGGCGATTCAGGCAGCGCAGCGCTTCCTGTCGATCCACCCCGGCAACCGCGATGCGCCCTATGCCTATTACCTGATCGCGCTGTGCTATTACGAACAGATCAGCGACGTGGACCGCGACCAGAAGATCACCATGCTGGCGCTCGATGCGCTGAACGAAGTGGTGCGCCGCTATCCCAACACCGAATATGCCGCTGACTCGCGCATCAAGATCGACCTGGTGAACGATCATCTGGCCGGCAAGGAAATGGAGATCGGCCGCAGCTACGAGCGTTCGGGCAAGTGGCTTGCCGCCAACCTGCGCTTCCGCAACGTGATCGAAAAGTACCAGACCACCAGCCACGTGCCCGAGGCGCTGTTCCGCATGGTCGAAACCAGCCTGGCGCTGGGCGTACCCGAAGAAGCGCAGAAATATGCCGCCGTGCTGGGCGCGAACTATCCGGGTAACGAGTGGTACAAGAAGGCTTACGACCTGATGCAAAAGCACGCGCCGGGAATTTCCGCGCGCTAATCGCGCCGCGTTTCTACTTGGCAGGTTGACTTTTAAAGGCGGCGAGCGCTTTTGTGCGCTCTCGTCATGCTGTCACAGAAAACCCGCTACACGATCCGTGCCTTGCAGCACCTGGCCGACACCTGGCGGCAGGGGCCTGTGCGGCTCGACGCAATCGCCGAAAGCCAGAACATCCCGCGCAAGTTCCTGACCGTCATTCTGAGCGAGATGGTCCGCGAAGGGGTGGTGATTTCACACCGCGGGCGTGACGGCGGCTATGAACTGGCGCTCGCCCCGGTCGATATCCGTTATGGCGACATCATCCGCCTTACGCGCGGCAGCCTGGCGCTGGTGCCTTGTGCCGCGCGCAATGCGCATGAACATTGCGCCAATTGCCTACCCGAGGCGGAATGCCGCCTGCGCGGGCTGATGGTCACCCTGCGCGACGAAATGGCCGCGATGCTCGACAAGGTAACCCTGGCCGATCCGATTACGCCGGTACCGCCGTTCGACGGTACAGAGGACTGACCGCGGGCGAGGCTGCGCCGGTTGCGGCTTCGTGCAGGGCCGCCAGGAACTGGTCGGTTGCGCGGTCCCAGTTGAAGCCCGCGCCGATGACTGCCGCCGCCAGCGGATCAAGCCGCAGCGCCTTGCGGATCGCCATGTCGAGGTCTTCCTCGAGCACGCCGACCGTGGCGGGGAAGCTGCCGTCCGCGCCGCGCCCGTGCGCGCCAATGATGTCGAGCGGGCCAGCCACGGGATAGGCCGCCACCGGCACGCCGCAGGCCAGCGCTTCGATCAGCACCAGTCCGAAGGTATCGGTGCGGCTGGGGAAGACGAACACGTCGGCCGAACAATAGGCCCGGGCGAGGGCGTCGCCGCCGAGCGCGCCGAGAAAGCGGACGTCGGGATAACGGGCGCTGAGCGCGGCGAGGTCCGGTCCGTTGCCCACCACGACCTTGGTGCCGGGAACCTTGCTCTCAAGGAACGCGGGCAGGTTCTTTTCCGAGGCGACGCGGCCGACATAGAGCTGGATCGGGCCGGGCAGGGCGGCCAGTTCGGGCAGCGGCGCATGGCCGGGATGGAACAGGCTGCGGTCGATCCCGCGCGACCAGATCCGGGTTTGGCCAAGCCCGCGCGCGGCCAGTTCCGTGGCCAGCGAATGGGTCGATACCAGCACCGCGCGCGAAGGCGCGTGAAAGCGGCGGATGAACGGCCAGAACCGTTCCGCGTCCAGCCCGGTGCGCACCGCGGCATAATCCGGGAAGCGGGTGTGGAAGGCGGTGGTGAAAGGCACCTTGCGCGCCATGCACCAGCCCCGCGCGCTCCAGCCGATCGGCCCTTCGGTGGCGATGTGGACCACGTCGGGCTTGAAGTCGGTCAGCGTGCGCCGGGTGCCGAAACGCGGGGCGAGGGCGAGGCGGATCTCGCTGTAGCCCGGCAGCGGCAGGGTGCGGAACTGCGAGGGCGTGATCAGCTCGACCTCGTGACCGCGTTCGATCAGTTGGGAAACGGTCATCGCCAGCGAACGGACGACGCCGTTGACCTGCGGGTGCCAGGCGTCGGTGCAGATTGCGATTTTCATGCCGGTTCCTTTTCGGGCGCGATGTCGTTCTCGGTTTCGCTGGTGGTGCTTGCAGGCGCGCCCTTGGCGGCGGCGGCGGTGCGGTTTTCGGCTGCCCAGTCGACGATCGCCATCGCGCCGGTGTGGTCCTCGACCAGCGCCGTGCAGCTTTCGACCCAATCGCCGTCGTTGTAATAGGTGATCTCGCCGATCTGGCGGATTTCGGCGGAATGGATGTGGCCGCAGACCACCCCGTCGACCTGCCGGTCGCGCGCGGCGTGGGCGACGGCATCTTCGAAGGCGCCGATGAACTGGACCGCGTTCTTGACCCGCTTCTTGAGGTACGCCGACAGCGACCAGTAGGGCAGCTTGAAGCGCCGCCGCACGGAATTCAGCACCACGTTGAGCCGCAGCAGCAACGAATAGGCCTTGTCGCCGAGAAACGCGAGCCAGCGGGCGTAGAGCACCACCTGGTCGAACCCGTCGCCGTGGGTGATCAGCAAGCGGCGGCCGTCTGCCGTCACGTGGATCGCCTCGAGCGCGACCTCGACCCCGCCGAAGCTCATCCCGGCATAGGGGCGCAGCATTTCGTCGTGGTTGCCTGCAACCAGCACCACGTGGGTGCCGCGATGCGCCAGCTTGAGCACGCGGCGGACCACTTCGTTGTGGGCATCGGGCCAGTACCAGCCCTTGCGCAGCCGCCAGCCATCGACGATGTCGCCGACCAGATAGAGCGTCTCGCACTCGATCGAGCGCAGGAAATCGAGCAGCATTTCGGCATTGCAGCCGCGCGTGCCGAGGTGGATGTCGCTGATCCAGACGGTGCGATAACGCCGCTTGGGGCGGAACCCGCGCGGTTCGGGCAGGTCGAGCCAGGCGGGCAGGCTCTTGTCGCCAGTGGGGCGAATCGGCATCGGTCAGGTCCCCTTCGATTGGTTCATCGAAGTCGCCATTGGGCCGCCAGCATTGCGGTTGTGTGGCGATGTGACGCGACTGTGACAGTCGGGGAAAGCGGACCATTTCCCGGTGACGCGCGGATAATCGCGCGTTAGAACAGGCGGCGAACATGCTGACTCGTCTCTCTATCCGCAACATCGTGCTGATCGAGGCGCTGGACCTCGATTTCAGCGGCGGTCTGGGCGTGCTCACGGGTGAGACGGGAGCGGGCAAGTCGATCCTGCTCGATGCGCTGGGACTGGTGCTGGGCGCGCGCGCCGACAGCGGGCTGGTCCGCGCAGGGGAAGATCAGGCCAGCGTTACCGCCAGCTTTGAATTCGACCGGCTGCCCGCTGCGATCCGAACAGTTCTCTCCGAAGCGGAAGTGGACATCGAACCGGGTGAGCCGCTGCTGATCAAGCGCCGCCTCAAGGCTGACGGCGGCTCCAAGGCTTTCGTCAACGACCAGCCGGTCAGCGCCGCGCTGCTGCGCGAACTGTCCGCCTCGCTGGTCGAACTCCACGGCCAGCACGACGATCGCGGCCTCGTCAATCCGCGCGGCCACCGTGCGCTGCTCGATCGCTATGCGCGCGGGGATGTGGCCGGGGTGGAAGCAGCGTGGAGCGAATGGCGCGCGGCCCGCGACGAACTGGACGGCGCGCGGGCACGCGTGGCGCAGGCCAGTGCCGACCGCGACCTGCTGCTCGCCCACCTTGCCGAACTCACCGCGCTTGCCCCGGTCGAGGGCGAGGAAGCCGAACTCGCCGAAGCGCGCGCCGCGATGCAGAAGGGCGAAAGGCTGGCGGACGACCTTGCCGCGCTGCAAGCGCTATGGGCCGGATCGGATTCGGCGCTGGCAGCCCTGCGCAGCGCGGCGCGGCGGCTCGACCGGATCGCGGGCGAGCATCCCCTGCTGGGCGAGGCGCTGGCCGCGCTCGACCGCGCGGTGATCGAGGCGAGCGAGGCCGAGGACAAGCTGGAACGCGCCGCCGAGGCGCTGAGCCACGATCCCGCCGCGCTCGACCGGATAGAAACCCGCCTGTTCGATCTGCGCGCCGCCGCCCGCAAGCACGGCTGCCAGGTCGACGATCTGCCGCACACGATGCGCGAAATGCGCGCTAGCCTCGATGCGATCGAGGGCGGCGAGGCGCAGATTGCCGGGCTGGAAGCCGCTGCCGAGGCAGCGGGCAAGACCTATCGCGAGAAGGCCGAGGCGCTGTCCGCGCTGCGCAGCGAAGCCGCGTTGCGGCTCGATGCGGCAGTGGCCGGGGAACTCGCGCCGCTCAAACTCGATGCCGCGCGCTTCCGCACCAGCGTGACGCGCCTCTCCGAAGACCGGTGGAGCGGGGCCGGGATCGACGCGGTCGAATTCCTGATTTCCACCAATCCCGGCGCGGACTTTGCGCCGCTGAACAAGATCGCATCGGGCGGCGAACTGTCGCGCTTCATCCTCGCGCTCAAGGTGGCGCTGGCCGAAGAAGGCGGCGCGGCGACGGTGATCTTCGACGAGATCGACCGCGGCGTCGGCGGGGCCGTGGCCAGCGCCATCGGCGAACGGCTGGCGCGGCTTGCGAGCAACGGGCAGCTGCTGGCCGTCACCCACAGCCCGCAGGTCGCCGCGCGCGGCGGGCAGCACTACATGATCGCCAAGAGCTCCGAAGGCACGGTCACGCGCACCTCGGTCGCGCTGCTCGATGCTGGCGGGCGTAAGGAGGAGATCGCCCGGATGCTCTCCGGGGCGGAAGTGACTGCGGAAGCGCGTGCGCAGGCGGACCGGTTGTTGGAGGGAGTGTGACGATTATTTCCGAAGCCGAAGCCGCCAATGAACTGATGCGGCTTGCGCGGGCGATTGCGCACCACAACAAGCTCTATCACGCGCACGATGCGCCGGAGATTTCCGACGCGGAATTCGATGCGCTGGTGCGCCGCAATGCCGAGCTTGAGGCGGCTTTCCCGCACCTCGTGCGCGAGGATAGCCCGAGCCGCCTTATCGGCCACGATGTCGCCGCCTCGCCGCTGTCCAAGGTGGCGCACGAGGTGCGGATGTTCAGCCTCGACAACGCCTTTTCGGACGAGGACGTGGCCGATTTCGCGGCCCGCGTCCGCCGCTTCCTGGCGCTGGGCGAGGACGCCGAAGTGGTGATGACGGCCGAGGACAAGATCGACGGGCTGTCCTGCTCGCTGCGCTATGAACAGGGCAAGCTGGTGCGCGCCGCGACGCGCGGTGACGGGCAGGTGGGTGAGGATGTGACGCCCAACGTGCTGACGATTGCCGACATTCCGCACCAGTTGGCGGGCGAAGTGCCCGACGTGTTCGAAGTGCGGGGCGAGGTCTACATGAGCAAGGCCGATTTCGCCGCGCTCAACGCCGCACAGGAAGAACGCGGCGACAAGCTGTTTGCCAATCCGCGCAATGCCGCCGCCGGTTCGCTGCGCCAGAAGGACGCCAGCGTCACCGCCAGTCGCCCCTTGCGGTTCCTTGCCTGGGGCTGGGGCGCGGCGAGCGCCGTTCCCGCTAGCAGCCAGTTTGAAATGATGCAGCGGATTGCCGAATGGGGCCTGCCCGTCTCGCCGCTGCTGGCGCGATGCACTTCTGTCGAGCAGATGGTCGCGCATTACCGCAGCATCGAACACGCGCGCGCGGAAATGGGCTATGATATCGACGGCGTGGTCTACAAGGTTGACCGGCTCGACTGGCAGGGGCGGCTCGGCTTTGTCGCCAAGGCGCCGCGCTGGGGCATTGCGCACAAGTTCCCCGCCGAACGCGCCGAAACCACGCTGGAGGCAATCGACATCCAGGTTGGTCGCACCGGCAAGCTGACCCCGGTCGGGCGGCTGACGCCAGTCACCGTGGGCGGCGTGGTCGTTTCCAACGTCACGCTGCACAACCGCGACGAGATCGCCCGGCTTGGCGTGCGGATCGGCGACCGCGTGGTGATCCAGCGCGCGGGCGACGTGATCCCGCAGGTGGTCGAAAACCTGACCCGCGAGACAGAGCGCCCCGCCTATCACTTCCCCGACCATTGCCCCGAATGCGGCAGCGAAGCCGTTGCGGAAGAGGGCGAGGTCGATGTGCGCTGCACCGGCGGGCTGATCTGCCCGGCGCAGCGGACCGAGCGATTGAAGCACTTCGTCAGCCGCGCCGCGCTCGATATCGAGGGGCTGGGGGAAAAGACCATCGACGAGTTCTTTGCCCTCGGCTGGCTGGAAAGCCCGGCAGACATCTTCCGCCTGCGCAGCCGTCGTGCGGAAATCCTCGAGCGCGAGGGCTGGAAGGACAAGTCGGTCGACAACCTGATCGCCGCGATCGAGGCCAAGCGCAGTCCTGACGCCGCGCGGCTGCTGTTCGGGCTGGGCGTGCGCCATGTTGGCGCGGTGACGGCGCGCGATTTGCTCAAACGCTTCGTGACGCTTCCGGCGCTGCGCGACGTGGCCGAACGCGCCCACACGGGCGATGAGGAAGCGAAGGCGGAGCTGACTTCCATCGACGGGATCGGCCCCGCCGTGGTCGAGGCCTTGGGCGATTTCTTCCATGAACCGCACAACGGCGCGGTGTGGGACGATCTTCTGTCTGAAGTCAGCCCGCCGCCCTACGTGATCGAGACCAAGGACAGCGCGGTTGCAGGCAAGACGGTGGTGTTCACCGGCAAGCTTGAAACCATGAGCCGCGACGAGGCCAAGGCCCAGGCCGAACGGCTCGGCGCCAAGGCGGCGGGATCGGTTTCGGCCAAGACCGACCTGGTGGTCGCCGGGCCGGGCGCGGGCAGCAAGCTCAAGCAGGCGGCTGCGCTGGGGATCGAAGTGATCGACGAGGCCGCCTGGGCCGAGATCGTCAAGGCGGCGGGATAGGGCGGCGGTGCGGGCGATCGTTTTCGCGCTGGCCGCGCTGGCCTTTGCACCCGCCGCATGGGCGGCAGAGCCTGCGCCGCAGGTGTCCGAGCCGAAGCAGGGTTTCAAGGCAAAGAACCCGCTGGAAGAGGCGTTGATCCTGGCCGCGACCGATCCTGAACAACGAGACGCCTTCAACAAGTTGCTGCTCGAATCGGAGGTCTATCTGGCCACACCCGAAAGGCCTGCCGAGGCCGGGGAAAGACAGTTGAAGGCGGGCGAGAAGTTGAACCTGCTCAACGCGAGAGACCAGGATGGCAAGTCTATCCCCGCGATCTTCACCTCGATCGGGCGCATCGCGGCCTTCTTTGGCCCAGGCACGGGCTATATCGCCATGAACGGGCGCGCGGCACTGGAAATGCTGGCAGATGGTCCCGACGGGAAAGCGGGCGGGGTCGTGCTCAATCCCGGCGCCGACTATGGCGTCTATTGGACTGCCAGCGACGTTTCCATGCTGCTTGGCCGCCCCGTTTCGCGCACCTTGAAAAAGGACACGCCAATCGAAATGGGGCAGGCCAAGCAGCGCCCCGACCGGTTGATTGCCGGAATCGAGGCTATCGCTGCTGGTGACCCCCGGATCAGTGAAGTCTGGCTGGCGCTGGCCCACTGGCCCGAGACGGACGAGTGGGTCTGGTTGCTGGAAGTCGGCACCACAGCTCCGCGTGACGAGGTCGCGCCGTTGTTCGGCAAACTGTCGGGGGCGGATTTTTTCGACGGAAAACCACTCGACGTGATCATTCTGCCACCAAACCAATTGCACCGCGCCGGATATCGGATAAAACCCGCCAAAGCCAACTGACGGGTCGCAAATGCTCAACGAATTCAATCTGATCGCGGCACGAATTGCCGCTGCGCTGAAGGATCGGCGCGAAAAGATCGCGGTGGCCGACGGGGCGACCGGCGGACTGATCTCGGCTTCGTTGCTGACGGTGCCGGGGGCGCTCAAGTTCTTCGTCGGCGGCGGGATCGTCTATTCGTTCAAGGCGCGCGACGTGATGTTTGCCCTGCCGCGCGGGGCCTATGAAGGAATGCAGTCCGCGACGCCGGAATATGCCCTGCTACAGGCGCGCGCGATCCGCGAGCGGTTCGGGGTGGCCTGGGGGATCGCGGAGAGCGGTTCGGCCGGCGGCAGCACCCATCCGCTCGGCGTGCCTTCGGGGCAGAGCTGCTGCGCGGTGGTTGGCCCGGGGATCGAGCGGGTGCGGGTCAGCGAAACCCACAACGACGACCGCATCGCCAACATGGCGCTGTTTACCCGCAATGCGCTGGAACTGCTGGACGAAACGCTGGCGCTCGATCAGGGCGCGATCAGTCCGGCATTCGGTTAGTCGCGCAGGCCGTTCGACCAGTCCTCGGCGTGGCCGGACTGGCAGATCCGGTCATAGAGTTCGCGGTTTTCGCGGATCCACAGCATCCCTTCCATGTCCTCGCGCTCAAGCGGCTGGGCGAAGCGCAAGCCGCATTCCTGCCCCTCGCTCCACACCACGGTCGCGAACAGGCGCAGCTCGTGGAACACAAGCATCAGCGAGCGTCCCACTGGCAGCGGCTGCGGCAGACGGATATGGGCGCCAGTCGCGGAAATGTCCTCGATCAGGCAGGGGCGGGTTTCGTGGGTCAACAAGAGCGAGGCGGGCACGGCCAGCCGCAGCCGGTTGGACCGGCGCGCACCGTGGCGGTTTGAAGGGATCCCCTGAAAGCCCATGAGCGGCAGGGTAGCCCGCCCAGGTTAACACAATTTTATCGGATCAGGCGTGCTCCTGGGCCTGGGCGATTGGCGCGCCGGTGCGCCTTACGGCTACGATCAGCACGCCGATCAGCGCGATGGCCGAACCGGCGATGGTCCGCGCATCAAGCTGGTCGCCGGTGATCAGCACGCCAAGCCCGATCGTCGAGAGCGGGGTGATGAGGGTGAGCGGGGAAAGCAGGTTCGCCTCGTATCTGGCGATCAGGCCGTAATAGGCCGTATGCGCCCCGACCGAGACCACCAGCGCCGAAAACAGCAGTGCCGCCAGGAACGGCAGCCCGGCCGTGAACGAGGCGGCGATCTGGCCATGCTCGACCAGGGCAGAGGCCACCAGCAGGGGCGCGGCCGATACCAGGCCAACCCAGGCCTGGAACCGCAACGGGGCGATTTCCTCGGCCTGCTTCATCAGGATCGCGCCGAGCGAGCCGGAAAAGGCCGCGCCCAGCACGAACAGCAATCCGCGCGACAGCGCGATGCCCGGATGCCAGACCACGATCAGCACGCCGGCCAGCGTCAGGCTGATCCCCAGCGCGCGGCGCCAGTGGATCCGCTCGCCCAGCATCACGATCGAGAGCAGGGTGGTGATCGGCACCCCGGCCTGAACCACGACCGCCGCCGCCGATGGCGTCGAAGTCTGCAGGCCGACAAACAGCAGCGCGAAATTGCCCGCCCCCATCAGCAGCCCGATTGCGACGATCCGCCACAGCGGACGCGGCACCGGACGTAGCCAGGGCAGGGTGGCCAGAACGACGATCGCAAAGCGCACCCCGGCAAAGAACAGCGGCGGAACCCCCCAGTTGCCGACCACGATCTTGGACACGACATTGCTCATCGCCCAGATCAGGCAGACGCAAACCAGCAGGATGAAGTCGCGCAGGTTCATGGCTGGCGCGCAGTCGCCCGCTTGCGCAGCCACAGGATCGACCAGTCGCCATTGACGAGCCGCTTGGCGAGCCGCAGCCCGGCGCGGCGGCAGGCGGCGCGCACTTGCGGCTCCTGCGTTTCCAGCAGACCGGCGAGCAGCAGGTGCCCACCCGGCACCAGCGCCTTGCCGAAATCGGGGGCGAGGGAAATCAGCGGCCCGGCCAGGATATTGGCGATGACAAGGTCATAGGGGCCGCGCGCTTCGAGCAGCGGGTGGTCCATCCCGTCGGCGGCGAGCATCACGAGTTCGCCGCCGCGCCCGCCCGTCGCCACGCCGTTGTCGGCGGCATTGTCGGTCACCACGCCAAGGCACACCTCGTCGATGTCGCTCGCCGTCGCCAGCGCGCGCGGCCACAGGTCAAGCGCGGCGAAGGCGAGCAGGCCCGTGCCGGTGCCGATATCGGCCAGATTGCGGATCACCACACCCTCGGCCTTCATATGGGTCAGCATGGCAAGGCATCCGGCGGTGGTGGCGTGCTGGCCGGTCCCGAAGGCCTGACTGGCGGGAATGCAGAAATCGCGCACCCCCGGTTCGCTGAGCGCAGGGTGATCGGGGGTGTGAACGTAGAATTTGCCTGCCCGGATCGGTTCCAGCCCCTGCTGGCTCTGGGTCAGCCAGTCGACGTCGGGGAGGCGCTCAATCTCGAACTTTGGCGGCGTTCCGGCGAACAGGTCAGCCACGGCCTGTTGGTCGGCCTTCGAGGGCTTGCGCGGCAACCAGGCTTCAAGCTGCCAGTCGTCGGGCTTGTCCTCGGCGATTTCGCTGCCGGAAATGACGATGTCGTAATCCCAGTCGAGCGCGTCCTCGTGGGCGAGCAAGGCGCCTTCGATGACGGCACGCGGGGCAAAGGCGGTGATTTTCCAGCTTTGTTCAGCGGACATAGCTCGCCCCGTTCGCATCGAGCACCGCGCCGGTCATGCTTTCGGGCGCGTCGAGCGCGCAGAATACGGCCATGGTCGCGATTTCCTCGGGCGTGGCGACCCGGCCCAGCGGAATGTCGGCGAGCAGGCCGGGGCCGCCCCGGCTGGCGAGGTAATCGTCCGCCATCGCGGTGTCGGTAAAGCCCGGGCAGATCGCATAGCTCATCACGCCCTTCGCCGCATATTGCCGGGCGATGGTCTTGTGCATGGCGATCATCCCGCCCTTGGCGGCGGCATAGTGCCAGTGGTCGGGCGAGTCGCCCCGGTATCCGGCGCGGCTGGCGATATGGACGATCCGGCCCGCACGGCTGCCTTCCAGCCAGTGCTTCACGGCAAAGCGCGAGAGTTCCGCCGCGGCGGTCAGATTGATCCGCAGGGTATCTTCCCAGTTGTCGAGCCATTCGATGTCGGACAGGCCAAGCGGATTCGCCTCGAACAGCCCGGCGTTGTTGATCAGCAGGTCGATCCTGCCGCCGCTGCGCGCCAGCGCCTGTTCCCAGATTCGCGAAGGCGCGGCGGGATCCGCCAGATCGGCGGGAATCGTCTGCGAATCGACTGCGCTGCGGGCATGGCCGATCACGGTGACGCCGCGCGCGCGCAGGGCGGCGGCAGTAGCGGCACCGATCCCGCGCGAGGAGCCGGTGACAAGAGCGGTAAGGGTGGTCATGCGGCTTGCTCTAGGCGAGTGCGAGAAAACCGCCAAGCCACGGCTTGCACAGGGCGGCGTTTTGATTAAGGGGGGTGCGCAAGGGCGCTTGCCGCCCGCATCAGCAATCTAAGGGGATACCGCCGCATGGCCGCCGCGAAGAACCGTCCGATCTCGCCGCATCTGCAAATCTGGCGTTGGGGGCCGGCAATGCTGGTTTCCATCCTGCACCGCGTGAGCGGCGATGGCATGGCCTTCGTCGGCCTGGGTGTGCTGCTCTACTGGCTCGGCGCGCTCGCCGGGGGTGAGGCAAGCTACAACGCGTTCCTGACCCACGCCGGCGCCTGGTACGGCAAGGTCGTGCTGGTCGGCCTGACCTGGGCCTTCTTCAATCACATGTGCTCTGGCATCCGTCACTTCGTGCTCGATATCGGCGCGGGTTTCGAACTGAAGAGCAACGCTTTCTGGTCGGCCGCAACGCCGATCATCGCCATCGTGCTGACTGTCGCCACCTGGGCGACGGTCCTCCGCTGAGGTTGACGCAACATGGGTAACGGAACTTCGATCGGACGCGTGCGCGGCCACGGCTCGGCGCACTCGGGTACGCACCACTGGCTGGTGCAGCGCTTCACCGCCATCGGCAACTTGGTGACAGGGATCTGGCTGCTGGCTTCGCTGGTCGGCCTGCCGAACCTGCATTACGGCACGGTCCACGAATGGGTCGCGCGGCCGCTGCCGGGCACCCTGCTGGGCCTGTTCGTGCTGTCCACCTTCTGGCACGCGCGGCTTGGGCTGCAGGTGCTGGTGGAAGACTATGTCCACGAACACGCCAACAAGTTCGCCGCCATCGCGGCGCTTAACCTTGCCACTTTCGCCGGGGCGGGCTTTGGCCTGCTGTGCGTGATCCGCCTCGTGCTGGGAGCCTAAGTCAATGAACGCCCCTGCTTACAAGATCATCGACCACACTTACGACACGGTCGTCGTTGGCGCCGGCGGCTCTGGCCTGCGCGCCACGATGGGCTCGGCCGAAGCCGGCCTGCGCACCGCTTGCATTACCAAGGTCTTCCCGACCCGTTCGCACACCGTTGCGGCACAGGGCGGGATCGCCGCCAGTCTCAAGAACAACACGCCGGACCACTGGACCTGGCACATGTACGATACCGTCAAGGGGTCGGACTGGCTGGGTGACCAGGACGCGATCGAATACCTCGTACGCGAAGCGCCGCAGGCCATTCTCGAGCTGGAACACGCCGGGATGCCCTTCAGCCGCAACGACGACGGCACGATCTACCAGCGCCCGTTCGGCGGCCACATGCAGAACATGGGCGAAGGCCCGCCGGTGCAGCGCACCTGCGCCGCGGCGGACCGGACCGGCCACGCGCTGCTCCACACGCTCTACCAGCAGAGCCTGAAGTACGACGCCGACTTCTTCATCGAATACTTCGCGATCGACCTGATCATGGAGAACGGCGAATGCCGCGGCGTGATCGCGCTGTGCATGGACGATGGCTCGATCCACCGCTTCCGCTCGAAGGCGGTGGTGCTGGCGACCGGCGGCTATGGCCGTTCGTACTACACCTGCACCTCGGCCCACACCTGCACCGGTGACGGCGGCGGCATGGTGCTGCGCGCAGGGCTCCCGCTGCAGGACATGGAATTCGTGCAGTTCCACCCGACCGGCATCTACGGCGCTGGCGTGCTGATCACCGAAGGCGCGCGCGGCGAGGGCGGGTATCTCACCAACTCCGAAGGCGAGCGGTTCATGGAACGCTATGCCCCCTCGGCCAAGGACCTTGCCAGCCGTGACGTCGTGTCGCGCTCGATGGCGATGGAAATCCGCGAAGGGCGCGGCGTCGGTCCGCACAAGGACCACATCTATCTGCACCTCGATCACATCGATCCGGCGGTGTTGGCCCAGCGCCTGCCGGGGATCACCGAAAGCGGCAAGATCTTTGCCGGTGTCGACCTGACCCGCCAGCCGCTCCCGGTGGTGCCGACCGTGCACTACAACATGGGCGGCATCCCGACGAACTATCACGGTGAAGTCGTCACCATCGGTGCCGACGGCAACCCCGAAACGGTCGTCCCCGGCCTGTTTGCGGTGGGTGAAGCTGCCTGCGTTTCGGTCCACGGTGCCAACCGCCTGGGTTCGAACTCGCTGACCGACCTCGTGGTGTTCGGCCGCGCGGCGGGCCTGCGGCTCAAGGAACTGATCAAGCCGAATTCGGCCCATGCCGAACTGCCCAAGGACAGCGCCGACCTCGCGCTGACCCGCCTCGACCACTTCCGCAACGCCAAGGGCGGTTCGCCCACGGCCGAAATCCGCACCGAAATGCAACGCTGCATGAGCCAGCACGCCGCCGTGTTCCGCACCGACGAACTGATGGTGGAAGGCAAGGCGAAGCTTGCTGAAACCTACAAGCGGATGGAAGACATCCACGTGTCGGATCGCGGCCTGATCTGGAACTCGGACCTCGTCGAGACGATGGAGCTCGACAACCTGATCAGCCAGGCCACTGTCACGCTTCACAGCGCGCAGAACCGCAAGGAAAGCCGCGGCGCCCACGCGCACGAGGATTTCCCCGATCGCAACGACGCCGAATGGATGAAGCACACCGCGGCCTGGTTCAACGGCTGGGGCGGTCAGGGCGGCGATGTCCGCATCGACTATCGCCCGGTCCACGAATTCACGCTGACCGACGATGTGGAATACATCAAGCCGAAGAAGCGCGTTTACTAAGCTGCTGCTTCAGCATGGAAAACGGATGGGCCGGGGTGGAAGCACTCCGGCCTTTCTTGTCTGAACGGGCAAGTGCAGGCACAATCGGCGAGACAGACAGGGCGGGCAGGGCATGAACAAGGCGATCGGACTGGTGGCGGTGCTGGCGGTGGGGGCCGGGGTGGCCTTGTTGACGCTGAGCGGGCGTCCGGGGGCGGCGCCGACGCGCGGGGCGGATGCCTGGAACGTGCCCGATGTGAGCAGCCTGCCCGATGACGAGTGGGGCCGCATGGTGCGGCGCGGGCGCGAGCTGGTCAGCCATACGGCGGCGCTGATCGGTCCGGCGGCGGCCGATCCGGCGCTGCGCTTTGCGGGCAACAACCTCGATTGCCAGAGCTGCCACATCGCGGCGGGTACCAAGCAGTTCGGTCTGCCCTATGTCGGCGTCTATGGCGATTTTCCGAGCTATCGTGCGCGCGAGGGGCGGATCGGTACGCTGGAGGACCGCATCAACGGCTGCCTGATGCGCAGCATGAACGGCCGTGCGATGCCCGATGCCAGCCCGGAAATGAAGGCAATGGTCGCCTATATCCAGTTCCTCTCCACCGGGCGTCCGGCGGGCGCGAAGACCAAGGGGCGCGGCAGCGGCAAGATGGCCGAACTGACCCGCGCCGCCGATCCGGTGCGCGGGCGCGCGGTGTTCGTGCAGACCTGCGCGGCCTGTCACGGCCAGAACGGGCAGGGCCAGCGCGCGGACGACGGGGCTCCGGGCTATGCCGTGCCGCCGCTGTGGGGGCCGGACAGCTTCAACGACGGCGCGGGTATGGCGCGGCTCGGCACGGCGGCGAATTTCGTGCGCAGCAACATGCCGCACGGCGCCGATTGGCGCGCGCCGGTGGTGGGCGAGGAAGATGCCTGGGACGTCGCCGCCTATCTCATCTCGCAGCCGCGCCCGCACAAGGAAGGGCTGGACGCCGACTATCCCAAGCGCAAGGAAAAGCCGGTCGACGCGCCCTATGGCCCCTATGCCGACAGCTTCAGCGCCGAGCAGCACAAGTTCGGCCCCTTCGCTCCGATCAGGAAGGCGCTGGGGAAGGAGTAATGTGCGGAATGGATATGCTCCTTATTCTGTTCGTACTCTTGGTCGTTTCGCATTTCGTCCCTTCGGTCTGGACGCCTTTCGGGGACGCAATCGCCAAGATGTGGCAGAATGTCCGCAGTTCGAAAGCGTTTGCGATAGCGCTTGCTGGGGTCATGTTTGGGACAGGCGCGGCACTGTTCCTGTTTCCAAACATGCCAGACGCGATTGCGGTCCCAGTTGTGTTGGGTTTCGCAGCGTCAATATTTCTAGCGATGGGTTATGTGATCTACCTTGGGCTAGGTCCGCGCTTTCGCGACAAGTGAGTTCATCGTCAGCCACTCTATTCCAACCGTCATCCCGGGCTTGACCCGGGATCCCGCTTGTTCGGCGAGCTCGGGGCATGGCAGCTGGACCCCGGATCAAGTCCGGGGTGACGGGAAATGAAGTCGGAAACTCAGCGCCAGCGCAGCCGGTCGCTGGTCAGCTGGTCGACGCTCTTGACGCCCATCAGCTTCATGCCGCGCTCGATCTCGTCCTGCAGGATGCCGAGCGCGCGCTCGACGCCGGCCTGTCCGGCGGCGGCCAGCGCATAGAGGTAAAGCCGCCCGCCCGAGGCCGCAGTGGCCCCGGCGCACAAGGCCTTGAGCGCATGGGTGCCGCGCCGCACGCCGCCATCGCAGATGATCTCGATCTTCCCGCCGACCGCATCGACAATCTCGGTCAGTTGGTCGAAGGGCGCGCGGCTGCCATCAAGTTGGCGGCCGCCGTGGTTCGAGATCATGATCGCGTCCGCGCCGATTTCCGCCGCGCGGCGCGCGTCAGCGGCGCTCATCACGCCCTTCAGCGCGAACTTGCCGCCCCAGTCATTGCGGATCTGCTCGGCCACTTTCCAGTCCATCGACTGGTCAAGCATGGTGTTGAAATAGCCCGCGATCGACACGGCCTCGCCGGTCCCTTCCTTCACATGGGTGTCGAGGTTGGGGAGGGCGAACTTTTCGCGGAAAACATAGTCCAGCCCCCAGCGCGGCTTCATCGCATAGCCCAGCAGGTTGCGGGGCGTGAACTTGGGCGGCGAGGTAAAGCCGCTGCGGGCGCAGCGTTCGCGCTTGCCCGAAACGATGGTGTCGACCGTCAGCGCGATGGCGTCGAACTTGGCCGCCTGGCAGCGTTCGATCATCGAGCGGTTGAGGCCCTTGTCCTTGTGAACATAGAGCTGGAACATCTTGGGCGTGGAGATCAGCGCGCCGATTTCCTCGATGGAAACGGTTGCAAGGCTGGAAATCCCGCACCACACCCCGAACTTTTCCGCCGCGCGCGCCACGGCGCGTTCGCCCTGCCAGTGGAACACGCGTTGCAGCGCGGTGGGGGAGAGGATCAGCGGCAGCGCGCTCTTGCGGCCAAGGATCGTGCAGCTGGTGTCGATGGACTCCACGCCGGCCAGCACGTCTGGCACAAGATCGGCGCTGTTGAACGCGGCGGTGTTGCGCGCCTTGGTCACCTCGTCATCGGCCGCGCCGTCGATATAGTCGAACACCGGCCAGGGCAGGCGCTGCTTTGCGAGGCTGCGGAAATCGTCGATGTTGTGGCAATCGGTCAGCTTCACTTCCGCAGGCTCGCAAAGGTATCGCAGGCGTCCTCGTTGCCGCTCTCCATCCCGGTGCGCAACCATTGCATGCGTTGTTTGCTGGTGCCGTGGGTGAATTGTTCGGGACTGGGATTGCGGCCGGCATTCTTCAGCAAGGTGTCATCGCCGATGGCATGGGCGGCGTTCATCCCGCTTTCCATGTCGCCCGGCTCCAGCCGGTCCTTGTTCTTCGCGGCCCAGACCCCGGCATAGCAATCGGCCTGCAATTCCAGCATCACCGAATAGCGGTTGGCATTTTGCGGATCGCGCGATTGCAGCTGGCGCACCTGGCCCGACATGCCGGTAAGCCGCTGGATGTGGTGGCCGTATTCGTGGGCGATCACGTAATCGCGCGCGAACTGGCCCGTGGCGCCCAGTTCGCGGTCCATCTGCTTGAAGAAATCGGTGTCGAGATAGATGCCCTTGTCCTCCGGGCAATAGAACGGCCCCATCGCGCTCTGCGCCGTGCCACAGCCGGAGGAACCGGCCTGCGAATAGAATACCAGCTTGGGCCGCGAGAAGGGCACGTTTGTGGCCGCGAAAATCGGCTCCCAGGTCTTGTTGAGCGAGGAGAGGGCATTGCACGCCTCGCGGCTGGCGGCATCGACCGTGCAGCTTTCGGCGGCGGTGGTGCCGCCCTGCGCCGGGCCTTCCTGCTGGGCCGGCGGCTGGATCTGCTCCATCCCGCCAAGCAGCTGGCTGGGATCGATCCCGAAGGCGAAATAGGCGATCAGCGCGATCAGAATAGTGCCGCAACCCACCTGTCCGCCGCGCCCGCCAATCCGCATTGCGCGACCGCGCCCACCCCGCTGATCCTCGATGTCGATCGCGTTGGGGTCGAATTCGTCCAGCTTCATGTCTTGCGCCCTAACAGGGGCTGGACAAGTCGCCCGATCCAGCCGAATTCATACGCTTATAGCCATTTCTCAAACAGGTTGGAGTCGGGAATGTTCCTCGCTGGAAAGCGCGCGCTGGTTACTGGGTCGACATCGGGCATCGGGTTGGCGATCGCCCGTTCACTGCATGCCGAAGGGGCGGAGGTTGTCCTGTCGGGCTTTGGCGACACGGCGACGATCGCCGCGCTGTGCGAGGAACTGGGCGCGATCCATGTCGGCGCGGACCTGTCCAAGCGCGAAGGCGTGGAAGCGCTGATGGCGGGCGCCGGGCCGATCGACATCCTGGTGAACAATGCGGGTATGCAGCACGTCGCCCCGGTCGAGGAATTCCCGGTCGACAAGTGGGACACGATCATCGCGCTCAACCTGACGGCGGCCTTCGATGCCTGCCGCCTGGCGATCCCGCACATGAAGCAGGCCGGGTGGGGGCGGATCATCAACACCGCCAGCGCCCACTCGCTCACCGCCTCGCCGTTCAAGGCGGCTTATGTTTCCGCCAAGCACGGCCTGGCCGGGCTGACCAAGACGCTGGCGCTGGAACTGGCGACGCACAACATCACCGCCAACTGCATCAGCCCCGGCTATGTCTGGACCCCGCTGGTGGAGAACCAGATCCCCGATACGATGGCGGCGCGCGGGCTGACCCGCGAGCAGGTGATCAACGACGTGCTGCTGACGCGCCAGCCGACCAAGAAGTTCGTCCAGCCCAGCGATGTCGGCGAAATGGCGGTGTTCCTGTGCCGCGATGCGGCGGCCAACATCACCGGCACGAATATCTCGATGGATGGGGGCTGGACCGCCGAATAGGGTTGCTGGTTCTGGCGAGTGTAACTTTAGAGCCACCAGTTGGGTTTTACCGCCATTCCCGCGCTGTCGGCGCTTGCGGGGTGGCCCGGTTTCTGGTGTCTAGGCCGCGATGAAGCGTTTTTGGAGAACGATGAACCGCTTGTTTGCGCCGCTGCTTGCGGCGTCGCTGCTGTTCAGCCCGCTCTCAGCCGCTCCGCGCAAGCCGTCGCGCGCCGAACAGGCCAATGCCGAGCTCAAGGGCCAGCTGCTCGCGCACATCACCGAACTCGCCAGCGACGCCTATGAAGGCCGCGAGCCGGGCACCAATGGCGAGGCGATGACGCTGCGCTATCTGGGCAAGCAATGGTTCGACATCGGGCTTGAATCCGGCACCAATGACCCCGGCAATCCATGGTTCGCGCCGGTGACGATCGTGGGCCGCGAACCCGATGGCAGCCGCGCCCAGTTCATGCGCAAGGGGCGGCGGATCATCCTGCCGGCCAATGCCACCCTGGTGCTGACGTCCGGCAAGCGCGGCCTCGTCGAAAACGCGCCGATCCTGTTCGTCGGCGATGGCAAGGTCGTTCCGCCGCGCGCGGAATTGGCGGGGCGGGTGGCGCTGCTGCTCGACGGCGAGGAGGATGGAACGTCCGAGCGCCAGAACGCCCTGCTCAAGGGCGGGGCAAGCGCGGTGCTGACCGTGCTGGATGGTGATCGCAGCATGGATAATGTCGCGGGTCACCGGCAGCGCATGGGCTATTTCCTGGCCGGCGAGGAACTGGGCGGCGACATCGAGGGGTTCGTTACCGCGGCTGCCTTTGACAAGCTGCTGGTCGGTTCCGGCCAGACCCTCGTGAGCTTGCAGAAGAGCGCCGATCAGCCAAATTTCGTGGCGCGCCCGCTCGATCTCACCGTTTCGCTTGAGGCGACGACGCGTGAGACGCGGATCAAGACGCACAATGTCATTGGCAAGATCCCCGGACGGCATCCCGAACTGGGCGCGGTGCTGCTGGTGGCCCACTGGGATCATTTCGGGCGCTGCGTGGCCCCGCCCGCCGAGGACCAGATCTGCAACGGCGCGGTCGACAATGCCAGCGGCCTGGCCGTGCTGACCGAGGTGGCCCGGCGTCTGGCCAAGGGGCCGGGGATGGAGCGCGATGTCTATTTCCTTGCCACGACGGGCGAGGAACTGGGGTTGCTGGGTGCGGAAGCCTTTGCCCAGGACCCGCCGATCCCGCTTGGCCATATCGTCGCGGCCTTCAATATCGATACCGTCGCGATTGGCCCCGCCGGGCAGCCGATCGCGATTGTCGGCAAGGGCATGACCCCGCTCGACGCGCAGATCGCCGCCGTCGCCAAGGCGCAGAAGAAAAAGCTGGTTCAGGATGACAAGGCCAATGCCTATGTTCGCCGCCAGGATGGCTGGGCGCTGCTGCAGCACGATGTTCCGGCGGTGATGGTGTCAAGCTCGTGGGGCGATATCGCCCGGGTCGATGCTTTCATGGAAAGCGATTACCATCGCCCCAGCGACCAGGTGAAACCGGGGCTGGAACTGGGCGGGGCGGCGGACGATGTGCTGTTTCTGGTCGCGCTGACCCGCTGGTTTGCCGATCCCCGCAAGGTTCCCTCGCGGATCGCGCAGTAGACGAACGTTGCTTGCGAAAAAGCACTTGTAATCGCACTAGCCCTTTTGTCCCCGTGTCGTTACATGGGCCGCCACGAATCCAGACCCGCAAAGGCATAGTGGCACCATGGACATCCCTCTCGGCCTCACATTTGACGACGTGCTTCTCCAGCCGGGGGAGTCCGACATCGTTCCGTCGATGGCCGATACCCGCACCCGCCTGACCAAGGAAATCGCGCTCAACATCCCGGTGCTGTCATCGGCGATGGACACCGTGACCGAAGCCGACATGGCGATCGTCATGGCGCAGCTGGGCGGGATCGGCGTGCTGCACCGCAACCTCTCGCTTGAAGAACAGTGCGCCGCGGTGCGCGCGGTCAAGCGCTTTGAAAGCGGTATGGTGGTCAACCCGATCACGATCTCGCCCGACGCCACCCTGGGCGAGGCGCAGGCGCTGATGGTCGCGAACCGCATTTCGGGCATTCCGGTGGTCGAAGCGGGCGGCAAGCTGGTCGGCATCCTGACCAACCGCGATGTGCGCTTTGCCGACAATCCGCTCCAGCCGGTGCGCGAACTGATGACGCACGAAAACCTTGCCACGGTGCGCGCCGGGGTCAGCCAGGACGAGGCGCGCCGCCTGCTGCACCAGCGCCGGATCGAAAAGCTGCTGGTGGTCGACGATGCGTTCCACTGCGTCGGGCTGGTGACGGTGAAGGACATCGAAAAGGCGGTGACCTATCCCAGCGCCACCAAGGACGCTGCCGGCCGCCTGCGCGTCGCCGCCGCCACGACCGTCGGTGACAAGGGCTTTGAACGCACCGAGGCGCTGCTTGCCGCCGAATGCGACGTGGTGATCATCGACACCGCCCACGGCCACAACAAGGACGTGGCCCGCGCGGTCGAACGCGTGAAGAAGCTGTCGAATTCGGCCCAGGTCGTGGCCGGCAACGTCGCCACCTATGACGCCACCCGCGCGCTGATCGATGCGGGCGCGGATGCGGTCAAGGTGGGCATCGGGCCTGGCTCGATCTGCACCACCCGCGTCGTTGCCGGTGTCGGCGTGCCGCAGCTGACGGCGATCATGGAATCGGCCCGCGCCGCGCGCGAAGCCGGGGTGCCGATCATCGCCGACGGCGGCCTGCGCACTTCGGGCGATGCGGCCAAGGCGCTGGCCGCCGGGGCCAGCACGATCATGGTCGGCTCGCTGCTGGCGGGGACCGAGGAAGCGCCGGGCGAGACGTTCCTCTATCAGGGGCGCGCCTACAAGTCGTACCGCGGCATGGGCTCGGTCGGCGCGATGGCGCGCGGCAGTGCTGACCGCTATTTCCAGCAGGACATCAAGGACCAGATGAAGCTCGTTCCCGAAGGGATCGAGGGCCAGGTGCCCTACAAGGGCCCGGCCAAGGACGTGGTCCACCAGCTGGTCGGCGGGATCAAGGCGGCGATGGGTTACACCGGCGCCAGCACGATCGAAGAGCTTTGCGCCAAGGCCAACTTCGTGCGGATCACCGGCGCGGGTCTCAAGGAAAGCCACGTCCACGACGTGACGATCACCCGCGAAGCGCCGAACTACCCGACGCGGTAACCGCGCATGACCCCCGCAGCGCGGGTTCAGGCAGCGATCGAGGTGCTCGACCTCGTGATCGCGGCGGCGCGCAATCGCGGGGCGAGCGCCGACCGCATCATTGCCGAATGGCTGCGCGCCCGCCGCTTTGCCGGCAGCAAGGACCGGCGCGCGGTGCGCGACCTGATCTACGCCGCGATCCGGTGCTGCGGCGAAGTGCCTGAAACCGGCCGCGCCGCGATGCTGCGGGTGGCGCAGGACGATCCCGCATTGCTCGCCCTCTTCGACGGTTCGCGCCACGCGCCCGCTCCCTATGCGCCGGGCGAGCCGGTGGCCGTGAAGGGTATCGCCCCCGCATGGCTGGTGGCCGCGCTGGCGGAAAGCGGGATCTCCGGCGATGAAGCCGCCGCCCTGCTGGAGCGCGCCCCTCTCGATATCCGGGTCAACAGCCTGAAGGCGGATCGCGAGACGCTGGAATTGCCCATCGCGGGATTGCCGCTGCTTGCCCCCCAGGGCCTGCGCCTGCCCTATGGCACGCAGGTCGAGCAATGGGATGCCTATCAGGACGGCCGGATCGAAGTGCAGGATGGCGGATCGCAGCTGGCCTGCCTGATCGCCGATGCGCGGCCCGGCGAAACCGTGGTGGACCTGTGCGCCGGGGCGGGCGGCAAGACGCTGGCGCTGGCTGCCGCGATGGACGCGCGCGGGCGGCTGATCGCCTGCGACAGCGACCGCGCGCGGCTCTCGCGCCTGGCTCCGCGCGCCGAGCGGGCGGGGGCCGGGTTCATCGAGACGCGCCTGCTCGATTCGGGACGCGAAATGGCCGCGCTTGGGGATCTGGCCGGGGGCTGCGACATGGTGCTGGTCGATGCGCCGTGTTCGGGCGCGGGGACCTGGCGGCGCAATCCCGAGGCGCGCTGGCGGCTGACCGCGGAGGAACTTGCCCGGCTCGCCGCCTTGCAGGCGCGGCTGCTCGATGTCGCGGCGGGGCTGGTCAGGCCGGGCGGGCGGCTGATCTTCATCACCTGTTCGCTGCTCGATGCCGAGGGCGCGGATCAGGCCGGGGCCTTCTTGCGCCGCAATCCCGATTGGCGCGCCGATACCCCCGATTTCGGCGCCGGAACGCCGCGCGGCGGGGGTGTGCGGCTTTCGCCCGGGCGCGATGGGACTGACGGGTTTTTCATCGCACGTTTCAAATTGCTGTGATAGCAATCCGGCAAATGCCTACGCTCAAGGAGCAATTGATGCGCTATACCCCCGCCGCTGCCGCGCTGGCCCTGCTTGTCGCTGTGACTGCCAGCGTCAGCCATTCCGCGCCCGCCCAGCCGCTTGACCCGCGTGCCGCCGCGCTGGTCCAGCAGGGCCGCGCCGCGCTCGCCGGTGGCAATGCCGACGGCGCGATCGACGCGTTTGAATCCGCCCTGGCGATCCAGCCGGGCCATGTCGCGATCTACCTCAACCTGGCCGAAGCCTCGCGCAAGCAGGGGATGCAGGGCAAGGCGCTGCACTATTACCGCGAAGCGCTTGAGCTTGAGCCGGACAACCAGTTCGCCATCGCCGGCGAAGGCATGGCGTTGGTCGAAAAGGGCGCGACCGAAAAGGCGAAGCGCAACCTCGCGCGGCTTGAACAACTTTGTGGCAATGCCAACTGCGCTCCTGCCAAGGACCTCGCCGCCGCCATCGCCAAGGGCCCTGCGCCGCAGGTGGTAAGCGCCGATCAGGTCAAGGCCGAGCCGCAGGTAACGGCGAACTGAGCGCGCCATGCCCGGCCGTGGCTTTGGTCCAGATGCGATTGAAGGCACTTGGACGCGGCCAGCACGCAATTATGGGCGCTCACTGATCTATGGCTTGCTGGCTGGTATCGGTGCTGCGTTTCTATGGTTGGAGACCGAGAGTAGTTTTCGGGCAAGTCTCCAACTCTTCGCTGCCCTAATCTCAGGGGACCTGAGCGAAGCCGTCGCCGGACTGCTGAATTTCGCGAGTGTCACATTAATGGTTCTGCTGGTCGGTCTGGTCTTCGCCAGCCCGACTGCGTTTCCCTTCATCGCGTTCATGGTGAGGTTCGAACAGAAAGCTGCCTTACTGCAAGAAGCATGGGTCTGGGGTCTGCTCGGCTTGGTGTTTGCCATGCCGATGGGAGTATGGATGGCTTGGCCATCAATACCAGAACCCGGTGTGCTATCCGCACACTCGCTAGCTCCGCTGTGCCTTTACCTTGTGTGCGGTGCCATTGGCGGCGTGGCTGCCTGGTTCGGCTTTTACCGGCCGATCAGATCAGATCCCTGAACTCGTCCAGCACGGCGCGGTAGACGCGTTTTTTGAACGGCACGATCAGGTCCGGCAGGGTCAGCGGATCGACCCAGCGCCATTCGCTGAATTCGGGCGGATTGTGCGCGGCAAGGTCGATGTCGCTGTCGCTGCCGGAAAAGCGGGCCAGCATCCAGTGCTGGCGCTGGCCGCGATACTTGCCGCCCCACATCTTGCCGATCAGGAAATCGGGCAGGTCGTAAAGCAGTTCCTCGCGCGTCTGGGCGAGCAGGGTGACGTGATGTTCGCGCACCCCGGTTTCTTCCCACAACTCGCGCAGCGCGGCTTCGCGCACATCCTCGCCATCGTCGATCCCACCTTGCGGCATCTGCCAGAAGTCGGCCTCGGTCTCGCCCAGGGTTTCGCGCATGTCGATGCGCCGGCCGACAAAGGCGTGGCCGGCGGCATTGACGAGCATCACCCCGACACAGGGGCGATAAGGCAGATTGGCGTGCGGATCGGACATGGTCCCGCCTTACGCGGAAACCTTGGCCAGCATCAACTTCATGGCGGCAATAATCCGGTTCATTTCCGCCTGGGCGCTCGGCAGGGCCTTGCGCGTGGAGGAAAAGTCGTGGGTCAGCCCTTCCATGTGGAGGTACAGCGTGTCGACCCCGGCGTCGACCAGCTTGGCGGCGATGCGGCGGCCCTGGTCCTGCAGCGGGTCGAGGCCCGCCGTGGCGACGATCGAGGGGCACATCCCCTCGGCGCTGGCGTTAAGCGGGAAGGCGCGCGGATCGCCGGATTTGGGCTGATAGAGCGAATAGAACCAGTCCATCACCGCCTTGGTCAGCAGATGCCCCTCGGCGAAGCTGACCATCGAGCCATCTTCCGATTCGTCGGTGCAGGGATAGAGCAGCACCTGCAGCAGCATCGGCGCGGCAGCCGGCTTGTCGCACAGCGCGCGCGCGGTGACGGTGGCCAGATTGCCGCCGGCGCTGCCGCCGATGGTGATCAGGCCGGTGACCGTGCGGTCCAGCTCAGCCGGGCTGGCAGCGAGCCAACGCGCAGCAGCTTCGCAATCGTCCGGCGCGGCGGGGAAGGGGTGCTCGGGGGCGAGGCGGTAATGCACCGCGAGTACCGGCATATCGAGCTCGGCCGAGAGTTCGGTGCACAGCGAATTGTGCGTATCGAGATCGCCAATCACGAAGCCGCCACCATGGAAAAACAGCACGACGGGCGAAGGATCGCGGTTTTCGCGCACGTCATAGAAACGCACCGGAATCTCGCCCGCCGGGCCGGGGCAGGTCAGGTCCTTGATCACGGCCATGGGGCGCGGATCGGCCTCGGTCATGGCCTTGATGCCAAGGTAGCCTGCGCGCTGTTCTTCGGGCACCAGCGCCTCTGGCGGGGGCAGCGAGTTCACCAGGGCAAGGAAACCTTTAACGTCTTCGCGGATGAAGGGGGTGGATGTGCTCACGGAAAATCCTCTCTCGCTATCGTTTAATCGGCAGGTTAAGACGCGCGAAGCCAGTTGACTAGCCGGGAATATCGGCGTTTTTTGCATTTTCGCGGCGCGACAGATTTTCTTGTTTGCGCTGGATAGAGGGAGGAGCCTAGGGCAGCCGGCACGAGAACCGACCCTGGGTGTCGCTTGACAAGGACCAAGCATGGCAACGCAATTCGCCGAACCTGACGTTCGTACCAATTCAGTCCCCGAAGCCGTGGTGGTCCGCTTTGCGGGCGACTCTGGCGACGGGATGCAGCTTACGGGTGGCCAGTTCACCCTGTCGAGCGCGCTGGCGGGCAATGACTTTGCCACGTTCCCCGATTTTCCGGCCGAAATCCGTGCGCCGCAAGGGACGCTGTTCGGCGTTTCGGCGTTCCAGATCAACTTCGGCTCGACCGAGATCGACACCGCCGGCGATGCGCCCGATGTGCTGGTGGCGATGAACCCGGCGGCGCTCAAGACCAATGTCGGCGCGCTCAAGCCCGGCGGGCTGATCATTGCCGACACGGGCGAGTTCACCAAGCGCAACCTTGAAAAGGCGAAGTACGAGGTCAGCCCGCTCGAAGACGGCAGCCTCGCCAAGTGGACCGTGCTGGCCTTCGACATTTCCGCGCTGACGCTGGAATCGGTCAAGCCCTTCGGCCTTGGCAACAAGGAAGCGCTGCGCTGCAAGAACATGTGGACGCTGGGACTGGCGCTGTGGATGTTCGACCGCGACCGCGCCCCGCTGGTCGACTGGCTCAATGCCAAGTTCCGCAAGAACCCGGTGCTGGCCGAAGCCAACATCGCCGCGCTCAACGCGGGCCATGCCTACGGTGAAACCGCTGAAATCGGCGGGCAGATCAAGAAGGTCCACCTCGATCCGGTTGATACCAAGCCGGGCCTCTACCGCACGATCACCGGCGCGGAAGCGGTCGCGCTCGGCCTCGTTGCCGGTGCGCAGCTCGCTGAACTGCCGATGTTCTTCGGCGGCTATCCGATCACGCCGGCCAGCTCGATCCTGCACTATCTGGCTGGCCTCAAGGAGTTCGGCGTCACCACCTTCCAGGCGGAAGACGAAATCGCCGCGATCGCCTCGGCCATCGGCGCCAGCTATGCCGGGCACCTTGGCGTTACCTCGTCGTCGGGTCCGGGCATCGCGCTCAAGGGCGAGGCGATGGGTCTTGCCGTGATGACCGAACTGCCGCTGGTGATCGTCAACTCGCAGCGCGGCGGCCCTTCGACGGGTCTTCCGACCAAGACCGAGCAGTCGGACCTCTATCAGGCCGTCTATGGCCGCAACGGCGATACGCCGATGCCGGTGATCGCCGCGCGCAGCGCCAGCGACGCGTTCGAATGCGCGATCGAGGCCTGCCGCATCGCCGTGCAGTACATGACCCCGGTGATCCTGCTGACCGACGGCTATATCGCCAACGCGGCAGAGCCGTGGGCCGTGCCCGATCCGGCGCAGTTCAAGCCGTTCCCGGCAAAGTTCCTGGCGGAACGCAACGGGCCGGACGGCACGCTGCTGCCCTATGCCCGCGATGACAAGGGCGCGCGTCCGTGGATCAAGCCGGGTACGCCGGGCCTGATGCACCGCATCGGCGGGATCGAGAAGAACCCCGGCACCGGCAACCTCGATTACAGCCCCGGCGCGCACCAGGCGATGACCGATGCGCGCAAGGCGAAGGTCGATGGCGTTGCGAAGGGCATCCCGGCGCAGGACGTGTGCCTGGGCGAGGAACGGGGCAAGCTCGCCGTGGTGGGCTGGGGCAGCACCTTCGGCCCGATCCACCAGGCCGTGCGCCGCGCGCGGGCCAAGGGGCTGGACGTCAGCCACATCCACGTGCGCCACATCTGGCCGCTGCCGGAAAACCTGGGCGATCTGCTGCGTTCCTATGAACGCATCCTGGTCCCGGAAATGAACACCGGCCAGTTCAAGACCGTGCTGCGCGACCAGTTCCTGGTCGATGCCAGGCCCTACAACAAGGTGAGCGGCCAGCCGTTCACCATCGCCGAAATCGAAGCCGCGATCGAAGGAGCTCTGGCATGAACGCTGTAACTCCCATCACCGTCACCACGACCCTCAAGGACTGGGAATCGGATCAGGAAGTCCGCTGGTGCCCCGGCTGCGGGGACTATGCGATCCTGAAAGCGGTGCAGCGCACCCTGCCGGAACTGGGCGCTGACCCCGCCAACACCGTGTTCGTCTCGGGCATCGGCTGTTCCAGCCGCTTCCCGTACTATGTCGAAAGCTACGGCTTCCACACCATCCACGGCCGCGCGCCGGCGGTGGCGACGGGGATCAAGCTCTCCAATCCTGAACTCGACATCTGGCTGGTCACCGGCGACGGCGACGGCATGTCGATCGGCGGCAACCACACGATGCACCTGCTGCGCCGCAACCTGAACTGCCAGGTGCTGCTGTTCAACAACGAGATCTATGGCCTGACCAAGGGCCAGTACTCGCCGACCAGCCGCGAGGGCACCCACAGCCCGACCACGCCGCTGGGTTCGGTCGATCGGCCGGCGCTGCCCTGCGCCTTTGCGCTGGGCGCGGGCGCGCGCTTCGTGGCGCGCGGGTTCGATGTGTCGAAGCACCTGCCCGACGTGCTCAAGGCGGCCTACCATCACAAGGGCGCGGCGTTCGTGGAAATCTTCCAGAACTGCATCGTCTACAACAAGGACCGCTTCGAAGACTTCGCCGCCCCCAAGGGCGCCGAGGATCGCCAGCTGTGGCTGAAGCACGGCGAACCGATGCTGTTCGGCTCGGAAAAGTCGGGCGGGGTCAAGGGCATCGCGCTCGATCACGAAACGCTGACGCTCAAGGTGGTCGATGTCGTCGATGGCGACTGGCAGGCCGCGCAGGTGATCGTGCATGACGTGACCAACCGTTCGGTCGCGCACATGCTGGTCGAAATGCCGTTCGGAGCCTTCCCGATGGCGCTAGGCGTGATCTACGACGATCCGCGCCCGACTTATGAGGACGCCGTGCTGGGCCAGGACGCCAAGGCCCGCGAAGGCAAGAGCACCGATCTCGCCAAGCTCCTCGCCAAGGGCCAGACCTGGACCGTGGCAGAGCACGAAGGGCACCCGGCCTGAAGGCCATATTGGAGCGAGCCGCCCGTCGCCCTAGGTGACGGGCATGGCTTCTCCCTCGATCCTCTGGCTGCGCCGCGACCTGCGCCTGGCCGATCAGGCCGCGCTGTTGGCGGCTTGCGCCGCTGGCCCGGTGATCCCGGTCTACATCCTCGACGATGAAACCCCGCGCCACCGCCGCATGGGCGCGGCGTCGCGCTGGTGGCTGCACCACAGCCTTGCCAGCCTGGCCGCGGCGCTGGAGGCACGGGGATCGCGCCTGATCCTGCGGCGCGGGGCCTGCGATGCGGTGCTGGCGCAGCTTGCCGAGGAAACCGGTGCGCGCGAAGTCCACGCGCTGCACCATTACGAGCCGTGGTGGCGCAATGCTGAACGCGCCGTGGCCAGGCGGCTGACGCTGCACCTGCATCATGGCAACTACCTTGCCCCGCCGGGCACGGTGCTGACCGGCAGCGGCTCGCCGTTCAAGATCTACACCCCGTTCTGGCGCGCGCTGTGCGAGCGGATGCCGCCCGCGCCGCCGCTGCCCGCGCCAAGGGTGATCCCCGCGCCGGCGGCATGGCCGGCGAGCGAGCGACTCGAGGAGTGGCGTCTGCTTCCGACCCAGCCCGATTGGGCGGGCGGCTTCCGCGCCGAATGGCAACCGGGCGAAGCCGGGGCGCAAGACCGCCTTGCCGCGTTCGCGGGGCGCGCCGCGCGCTATGAGCAGCGCCGCAATCTGCCCGCGGTCGAAGGCACTTCGCGCCTCTCCGCGCACCTGCACTTTGGCGAGATTTCGCCCGCGACGATTTGGCATGCGGTGGCCGATGCCGGGGGCAGCGTGCAGACCTTCCTCGGCGAGATCGGCTGGCGCGATTACGCCCAGAACGTGATCCTGCAATTGCCCGATTACGGCAGCCGCAACGCGCGCGAGGCCTATGACACGTTCCCGTGGCGCACAGGCGAGGCGGCCGAGGCCGACCTTGCGGCATGGCAGCAGGGCCGCACCGGCTATCCCATCGTCGATGCGGGGATGCGTCAGCTCTGGGCAACGGGCTGGATGCACAACCGCGTGCGGATGATCGCGGCGAGCTTCCTCATCAAGCACCTGCTGATCGACTGGCGGCGCGGCGAGGAATGGTTCTGGGATACGCTGGTCGATGCCGATTACGGCTCCAACGCGGTCAACTGGCAGTGGAGCGCGGGAACCGGCGTCGATTCAAACATGTTCGTTCGGATCATGGCCCCTCTCAGCCAGTCGGAGAAGTTCGACGCGGCCGCCTATATCCGCACATGGGTGCCGCAGCTTGCGCATCTTTCGGACGCCGAGATCCACGATCCCGCGCTGCCGGTGCGCGGCTATCCGCGCAAGCTGATCGCCCATACCGAAGGGCGCGCCCGCGCGCTGACGGCGCATGGGAGCCTGAAGGGCTGATTTTCCGATCTGGAAGAAAAGTGGTGCCGGAGGCGTCATCGCAAAATGTTCAGTAATTCGCAGAATTCCTAGCCGTTCGGGAATTGGGACCAATGTGTGGCCCCCATTGTGGCCACCAAATTGGCGTGCCTGCCCTCAGTTATCCACAAGTGCGAAGCGCCTCTTAGCCCGTACCGCGCATACTTGCGGGCCGAGCTCTCGAAGTGGATGTTGCTGCAACGATTCGTTGGAGGTTCTATGCAGTTTCGGACTCTAGCCAAGGCGATTGCCGCACTTGGAGTGCTGGCCCCTCTCCCAGCACTTGCTGCCCCGACATATCTCAGCTGCAGTATCTCTGCCGATGGTCAGACCTCGCAAGTGGATATGACGATTGATGAGGGGGCCGGCCAAGTATCGTTTCTGATCGTCAGTACAGGATACGCCAGGCAAGTTCCCGGCGTCTTCCGCCCATCCGAGGTTGTCTTTAGCGATGGAGGCGTTCGCTACGTGGTGAGCCGAACCGACCTGTCAATTGTGCGAACAGTCATCAAATACAACTTCATCGATCGGGGACAGTGCGAGATTCAGAAGGCGCCTAAACGGGCTTTCTGAATGAATTGCGGGTCCTACCCCCGGTATTCAGGCGGTCTAAGCGCTCAGGGACCGCATTTTTCGGACCTAGCTCCCGCATTAGAATTAGTATGAGTTTGAAGTTTGAGTCTGGCGGTGGGTTGAAAGGGCGGCCGGCCAAGGACTGAACAAGACCGACCGCCCAGATTGCCCGCTCAAGCTCGGCGGGGATCCAGTGCAGCCCACCCCCCATGTTAAGGCGGGAAGCACGTTGGATGGCTAGATTTTGACGTAGGATTGAGCCGGCCGTGCCTTGAGGGCCGTTGCGTGCTTTGCGATCGGGGTCAGAGCCTGGATGACCTCGGTCGGCGTTTGCACTCGTTCTCGATCTCCTAGGATGTTGCGCGCACCAGTCACCGCCTGCGCGGCAGTATTGGCCATGCCCCTGAGATTGATAAATCCGCGCGTTACGTCATGAAGAGCTGAAGCCGCGGCATATGCTGTTACGATATGCTCAGCTGCGGCGCGCAAGTCGGCTTCGATAATGTCAGCCAAAGGGCGCGCTGCAATGGCAATCTTGCGGTAGGCTTCGTCGCGCAGCGCATCGGCTTCGCGGCGAACAGCCTCCAGCCGATTGTTGAGGTTGCTCAGCCCTTCTTTCAGTGCCTGCTTTTCGTCACGCAGTGAATCGGCGCTAGGTCCAGCCGTTGCGGCTTCGCTGGGCGACTGTCCCGCGACAAGTGCATCAGCGATTGCCTCGGCATCAATTCGTTGGCTTTCCAGTATGTCGCCGATCTCCCTGATCCTGCGTGAGGCGGCGTCTTGTGCAGCCTCTACTTCGGTTGCGATGGCCTGGAGCTCGGCGAGCGTCTTCACCTCCTGCGAAAGGTCGAGAGCTTCCAGCCGCTCAGCGGCTTGGTGAATTTGATGCTGGTCCATGCTCAGGCCCTCCCAGTCCGCAGGAGCATGTCTGCACGTGCTTCATCCCAGGAGTCACGGTTTCCAACGTAGCTATTGGAAGGCGCCGAAGGAGCGGCAGGCGCAGAGCTAGCCGCAGCCTTGCTTCCGATCACGGGGGACTCTCCCGTCAAAGCTGCCTGGTCGGCAATTGCCTTTGCTAGGGGAGCCAGGTCAAGCTTTGCGGTTGGTGCCTTTGCATTAGCAGAGGCCAATTGGGGTTTATTCTTGGCCGATGTTGCTCGACGCTTTTGCATGGCGGTGGCTTCGGCTTCGGTCATCACAACGCCATTGACGCGGGCGAGGCCCAACTTGCCGAGCGCATCGGTTGCTTTTGCTGTTGAATTCATTGCCGTGTGTCCTTTCAAAAGTAGTTCGCCGCGGTGGCGAACGAGGGGAAGGGGGTTGGGTTGTTCGTGCCGGCTTCGACGATCCGGCCAATCCGATCGAGGTTGAGATTTACTGCGGCAAGCTGCGGCGTCAGTCCGTCGAGCAAGGTAAGACCAAGTTGCCCCAAGGCATTCACGACAACTTGGTTATCGTTCGCGGTGGCAGTTGCGGCAGTGCTCGATGTGAACGGGCTGTCTGAGTTGGTCGAAGCGGCGTCAATCGCCCCCCGGCCGTCGAGAACCGACTTGGAGAGGTTCTTGATCTCGTTAAACAGGTCGAAATACGGGCTTTGCGAGCCGTACATCTGGCGCTCGATGTCGAGCAGGTCACGCGCAGCCTGGGCGAAGTCGTCATAGGCGGTCGTATCGCCGGCCATGACGCGCGCTTTCAGGGGATCATACTTGGCCTGAGCATTTGCCAGGCGCTCGCGCAGTGAAAGCCCGCTGTCTCCGATCGTCAGATCTTCGTAGAGGCTGCGAATTGACGAGATGATCTTGTCATTCGCCTCTTTGATCGCCTTCGCGCGCTCGATCCCGTAGAGTTCTTCGAGCTGGGCATATTCCGCCACCGTGGCACCAGCCGAGTCGAAGATGCCCTTGAGCCGCTTGAACTCGGCATCGAGGGTGTCGATCGCAGCTCCAACCGGATCCTTGTACTCGCGCAGGCGCTTGAAGACGCTTTCGAAGTCGATCGCGTTCTGGACGCCGGTATCAACGTCCTTTGCCATCTGGATAATGCGCTGGGTCGTGGCTCGAAGGCCCTGAATAGCGCCATCCTTGATCGCATCGGCAATCGCGGCCTTCACCGCTTCCGCATAAGCCGCATCGCCGGTGCCGAAGACGGTCACGTCGCTGTACTTGGACTTGAGCTCGCCAGTGCGGCCAGTCGTCGAAATGCGCCACTTGTTATCGGTCACACCGATTGAGACGAGGTAATTCCCAACGGTGGCGCCGAGCGACGACGCAATCTTTTCGAGAGCGCTCTGGACTTCGTTACCAGCGCTGCCGGCTGCCGAACCCATATCAGCCTGGTTAGATCCGAGATTGAGATTCCCGCCGCTGAGTGTGGCGTTGCCCCACTTTGCGCTGTGGAACAGCTTTCCGATCAGGCCGCCTACAACCGAACCGATGATCGCGCCGCCGGGAATAGGAAGCGCGGAGCCAAGCGCGCCGCCGATTTGCGCGCCGGTATCGGACATCTTGAGGCCGAGCATGTTGCCGATGCCGGAAATCATCGTTCCGGTCGCCGCTCCTTCCATGCCCTTGCCCAGGATTTTGCCGAGCTTGGTATTCGCGCCCACAACGCCTTGCAGTGCGCCAAGAAGGCCGCCGGTCGAACCGCCGGTCATGTACCCGGTAAATGCGCCAGAGAGCATTGGATCGAGCTTGGCGAAGAACTTGACGCCCAATGCTTCATCAAGAGCCGATGTGAACGGCTTCACGATCGACTGAGCCATCCTCGCGAAATAGGCTTCCGGGGAAAGCTTGAGTATCGAGTGCATTTCCCCGCCGGTCAGGCGCGGGCCGGTGACGGAGATCGGCAGCTTGTTCAAGATGTCGAGATAGAGTTGCGGCAAGCCAGCCATGCCGGCCGATCCAGCCGCGCCGCTTCCCTTTACCTGAGCCAAGCCCATCGCGAGGATGCTGGAAACCCCGCCGCCGCCCACATAGTTGTCATTGGCTGCGCTAGGGCCGTTGAGGATGCGCTGGGTCGCGGTGTCCATCGCATCGGCAAAATCGCCAACCGCACCGCCCGCGCGCTTCGTCTCCTTGCTGAGATCGTCAACCGCCGGCCCGAACGTGTTTTGCTTGACGTAATCCTCCAGGCTGCGCAGCGCCGGGCCGAACAACTGCTCAACCAGCACCTTCGACTGGAGCTGCTTGAACAGATCCTTGAAGTTGACCGTCTTGCCTTGGAACAGGTTCTCCAGTTCGGTGCGAACCGAGCGGGTCGTGTCGAGGTACGCCTCCATGATCGTGCGCTGCCCTTCGAGCGCGCGCATGGCTTCGTTCTCAGCAATGACGGTTTCGCGGACGTGCTGCTTACGCTCTTCGCTGAGCGGGCCAAGGCGGGATTCGAGGCTCCAGATCGCTTGCAAGGCATCGGCCTCGTCCTCGCGTCCAGTGACCATAAGGCGCTGCACCTGAACGCGGCGCTCGGCATCCTGATCGAACTCGCGGAACGGACGGATAAGCGCGTCCTGCACAACCGCTTTAGTGTCCTGCGCGTCCTTGATCATCTGCTGGAAGCCAGCCGGCTTGCGCTCGCTCAGATCCTTGATGATGTCGTCAAGCTTGCGGGTCGCCTGCGCGGCCTGGTCGATCAGCTTCGGCTGTTCGTTGAACTGCTCATTGATCCGCTGGATAGATTCAGCCGAGCGGTCGCCAAACCCTTCAAGGGCCTTCGCTTCGCGCTCCGCGGCCTTGGCGCTGCCATCGGACGACTTCTTGTGCCTGTCCTTGTTCTTGGCGTCGGCTTCAATCTTTGCGTTCTCACGATCGGCAATGGCGATCAGGCTTTCGAGGCGGGCCTTTTCGAGCTTGATCTCGCGGAGGCGGTCCTTCTGCGCATCTGGACGGCCACGGCTTTCCCAATAGGCGGCATTAGGATCGACCCTCTTGGAGATGGAGTTCTCAAGCGTGAACTGCTCTTCGGTCAGCTTGTTCAGGTCCATGCGCTTCTGATTAAGCGCCAGAGCGTTCATCGCGCCGATCAGGTCGCGCGCATCAGCCGCAGCGGATCTAAAGCTGTCGCCAGCCTTATCCGCAGCGTCGGCAGTTTCAAACAAGCCTGCAATGAACGGCCCGAGAATAGCCGTTGCTGCGAAAATCGCCGCGCCCCATGGGCCGGACAGGAACAAGGCGAAGCGGCCAATTGCAGCCTGGGTCTTGCTCGCGCTACCCGCTAGGCCCGTCAGAGCATACGCCGCCTGCGGAACCTGCTGCGTGAAGATGGTGATTGCCGAGGTGCCCATCTGGGCCTGGACAACCATGTCCTGCATCTGCTGACCGAGCTGCGCCATCGCCACTTGCCCGGCGCGGACGGAGTTGTTCACGGCTCCGAAGGCATCGGTGCCGCGTCGGTTCGCAACAACCACGGCATCAGTCGCGCTGGCCTGACGGTTAAGGCGCTCCTGAACCTGCTCAAGCGCGGCGGCGTGGGAAAGCGCCTGCCGGGCCGCCTTTTCTTCCTGAATGGCGAGAGCTTCGGTTGCGGCACGGGCAGCTCGAGCTTCGGCGCTGTAGTCACCCTCTTCCCTGGCGGCCAATGCTGTTGCGGTCGCGACTTCCCGTGCGGCAATTGCACGGGCCTGCTGAACCGCCGCAGCGGCCTTCATCTGCTCTACGCCAAGGTCGAGACTGCCGACATTGTTGCGCTTCACCGAAAGCGCGCTGTCGAGCAAACGATTCGCTTCGCTGCTGAACTGCCCGAACCGCCGCTCGGCCGCCCCCAGCGCTTCGTCGATCTCGGCAAGCAGGGTTGCCTTGGCGCTGCCATCGCTGCGCGTCTTGAGAGACAGGAAGGCGGGGAATTCTGTAACTGAGCCCATTGTAATTCCGATCGGTCAAAGGTCCGAAACATCATCGTCGAGTTGGCCGGGCGGCACTGTGCGCTTTCCGGTAGACCGATGCTTGCGGGACTGAGTGGGATGAAGGGGTGAGCGGCTGGCACCGTGGGGCACGTCAGGAACAGCCGCTCGGGGGGTGGGTGTGGATAGGAAGACGTTCCAGACTTCGCCGTCAGCCTCGCGATCAAGGAACGCGACAACTGAAGCTTTGCCAAGCCATCCGGACAGGTAGCGGTTGCCTGCCGCGCTGATGCGTTCGCGCAGGTCGAGGAGATGGACTCGCTCGTTATTCATGCCGCACCGCCGATTGTGCCTGCAGCGCCTTGCAGCACTAGCCCCCCCCTAAAGGGGGGGCTGTGGTGCTGCAGGTACGGCGCGCAGCACTGCAGCACTTTGCAGCACTTGGGTTTGATTGGTGCTGCAGCCATCATGCGGGCTCTCCCATGACGACATATTTTCGGGTTTCACGATTGCGATCGGCGCGCTCCTCGATGCGAAGGGAGCCGCTTTTGATCCACTCTTTCAGGATCCCGGCGGCCTTCGCCTTGCCGGCCTTCTCGCTAATATCGAGGCCCAGCACCTCAGCGACCAGCCGTCCGCACCAATCCGAGGCCTGGTGATTTTCCCGCCAGTCGCGCTCTCCAATGCGCGCTTGCACCGTGCGGAGATCATCGAGCGACACGTCATCAAAGAGGCCGGGCAACTGCCAAGCTTCCAATGCGCCGACGCTATCAGAATTGCCCAGGTCCACCGATGCGATGCGAAACCAGTCTGCCGCCTCGGCTGGGGCACGATTAGACTTGTCGTCGCCGATGCGAATGTAGCGCCGCCGTTCCGCCGCTGCGATCCCCAGCCGGTCGGCGTCGGCCTCCTCCATCCGGTTGAGAACCAGCACCGAGCGGGCCGCATTGATGAGCGAGACTGCGCCCCGTGCGGAATTGGCGGTGACCTCTCCTGCACCTGCCTTGGCCACATGATGCACCAGAATGATGAGGCAGTTCGTTGCCTTTGCGATCCGCGCCCAGGCCTTAGCGATCGCGTCAATTCGGCCATTCTCGCTTTCGTTGACCTGGTGCGATGAAACGAAGGGGTCGATCACCAGCACGTCGATTGCGCGGCGGCGGATCTCGGTGGCGACTGCGTCAAATGCCCTTGTTTCAAGCCGGAAGCCGTCTCTCTCATCCCGAGCGGTGCAAAGAGTCGCGCCCTCCAAGCCTGAGTCGACAAATAGCCAGTCCTCAAGTTCATTCGGGGCGATGTCGTGGTGCAAACAGGCCGCCGCTAAACTGCGGTGCAGCTCATCCAGGTCATCTTCGAGGTTCCAGAGCCATACGCGCTGACGGCCACGAGGAAGGCGCTTCCCGATGATCTCGCGACCGCTTGCCAGCGATGCCGCCAGAGCCGCGATGAAGGTAGATTTGCCAGCTCCTCCCGGCGCCACAACGCAGGCAACTGTTCCAAGCAGGAGCCATCGCCCGACGATCCAGGGCCGCGGCGGAATGGTCGCAGGGTCGCGCCAAACGAAGGGGCTAGCCACCGCGCCGGGCCGCGTTGCCCGTAAGCTCGTGAGGGCCTCCTGAGCGTCAGCAAGGATGGCACCGGGATCGACTGCCCCGCCGGACTCAAGCGCCGCTGAGCGGAGATCGTTCCCGATCTCGGCAACTCTGCGCAGCGTAGACAAGTCACCAATCTGCCCGATCAATTCCGCTGGTGCCAAGAGCCCCTGCGCATCGCCAGTTAGGCGCGCGAGGTATGACAGTCCGCCCAGCTCAATGAGCCCTTCGTCATCGGACAGGTGCGATTTGAGGGTGAGAGCAGTAACGGTTGAGCCGTTGGCCCGGAGGCGCGCGGCTAGATCGAATATTCGGCCATGTGTCGGCTCGTAGAAGTCACAAGGCGCTAGCCTCTCCGCCGCGAGGTCGAGGACCGTGTTTTCGATCAGCGCAGCGCCGAGCAATGCTGCTTCGGCCTCGACGTTGGAGAGAGTCCGGTCGGTCGGGCGCAATGGGATTGTCGCGATGTTCATTCGCCCTCGACGCCCAGGTGGAGGAGAGGGAGGGCGAGAGTTTCCGCTTGATCGAGCGCATGCGCCAACGCGACGGTGCTGTCTGCAAACCACCGGCGCCGGGGTGCGCGCCCAAGGCCCGGCTTCACCGTGACGGCTGCAAGGCGCGTACCGGCGATTTCATGGTGCTCGACGATTATGCCGCGCCAGCCGCCCGGCAGAAGTGGCGGAACCGCGATCACGCTGCACCCTTTGCGCTAAATGGCGTGGGGTCGAGGGCGATGATTGCACCGGTAGTAAAGCTCAGAACGGCGCTAAGCTGGCGAGCGTGGTCGAGATCGCGGCAGATTTGGTCTTCGCCGATACGCCGCCAGATTCCGCTTGGCGGAGCCCATGACGAAATCCGCCAGCCATCGGCGGTTTCATGTGCAATGACGATCGGTCTGCGGCTGGTTATCGGCTGGTCAGGCATGCCCGCACCTCCAAGTGACAGGGCATTCAGGCGGCCTGCTGGCCGAAGAGAAGCGCCTCGATGCTGCGGCGGGTGACAATGCGCGTTCTTCCGATCAGAACGCTTTCCACAACGCCTTCGCGGATCATTTCCGCCATCTTGGTCTTGCCGACCCTCAGGCGGGCGCGGGCTTCATCCGGGCGGTATCCGAAGGTGTCTTCGGGGATATGCTGCTGCACAGTGGCGGTGCGCTGAGCGGGAGCCTTGGTGTCGTTGGACTGCACTTTGTCATCTCCTTCCGGTTAGGTTCGGAGATGACCAACTACTCCCGAGAATGGCCGGATCGGAGCGAGAAGAAATGCTGTCTATTTCTTCTTCATTTCGGGATGGCCTTTAAGCAACCCGCGGAGCCGTGATTCCTTTGCGTTCTCGCTTGCGCCATCCATCTGCAGAGCAAGCCGTTTTACGACGTTAGACTGAGGCTCCCCGGCCATGATCAAACGAGCCGCCTCTTGGGCAATTTGGCGGTCTTTTTCAGCGTATTTAGAGGGACCACGTTCCCCCCGGCGTTTTGGCAGTGACCCAGGTATCTGGGCTCTCAAGACCATGACTTCGCCGGCCTCACCAGTAAGCACGCCATTATCCTTGAGGCGTGTTTGTCGAAACGAAGTAAAGGGAAGGAGCTCTACATATTCCTCATTTACCTTATCCACCGGCAGTCCCGGTACTGAAGCTCGCACGCTTTTAAAGTGATGCCAGAAGACAAGAGGAATGGTGCCGTCATTCCCAAGCGGGATCGATTGAACTTCAACATCGCTGCTGAATTCCAGGCTGTATTCATCAATGTTGAGAGGCTTGGAGGGCAACGAGCCGTCAGCCAGCGCGCCAACAAGGATGTCGTATGCGTAGGCATAAGATTCTAATGTGTGGTCGTCTACGAGTGTGGCCATTCGGCTGTTAATCAGGTCTTCAACTGCCTCGGCGATTCCGATCCATTTTTCTATTGCCATACCGTGCCCCGCTGCTCGGTTCCCGCAATTGTTCGGTTGGGGGCAGGGAGGGCGGGTCCTCCTTTTCGCTGGCCGTGCTAGCCCCCGGTCACATGACATTCCGCAATTCGCGGTCGAATGCCAACCCTATGGGGCTAGGCTTCCACTGATTGGGCGGCCGCGGCCCGCTCGATCCTTTCGCCGAGATTGCCGATTTCGCGCGCAACCTCGACCGCGAGCGGCAGGAACGCGGCAACCCTATCTCCATCTTCCCGCAGCTGCGCGGCCTTTGCGGGGTCAGGATCCTCAGGATAGAACGGGTCGATTGCATCGAATGCCGCAGCAATCAGGTGTTCAATTTGAATGGCCTTTGTCTGAATTTCGGTTGCCATCCGATCGGTGCGGCTGGGGCCGCCCATTATCCTGCGCACGTCCGCTAGGATCGAGTTCACATATTCAGACGGCCAGCACGGCAATTCCGGTTCGTCTTCGTCCCCATTGCCAATCAGGAAGCGTTCCAGCTTAACCCGCAGCGCCGCTGCATCTGGGGCGGGTGCTGTCATGAAAGCGTCGAGCGCATCCGAGTATGCGCTTTGCACACTCTCGCCTTCTTCGCTCTCGAGGTCTGCGCAAGCACACAGGGCACCTTTGGCATCCTGGTAGCCGCGCACGAGTGCGCTCCATTGCTGAATCGTCGGGATCGTGTCACTCGCTCGAATATCCATTGTCAGCACTCCTTGCTGGTTGTGGCTAGGGAACAGGTGGAGGTCGCAACTCCACCTGTTCCCGCTTATCCCCGAGCCTTGCCCGGAAATTTCAGAATGTCGGCGCCATCGCGCAGGCCGTCGAGATAGTCGCTCCACCAATCTGCCATTTCGACGCGTTCGGGCCAATGTTCGCCGCGATGATATGCGGCGCGCACCTTGTCACTGTCGCCATGTGCAAGAGCGCGTTCGATCGCATCCGCTGTCCAGAGCGGGCGCTTGGTGCGCGGATCGCGGGCCTGATTGAGTAGCGTTGAAGCCGTTGCCCGGAAGCCGTGTGTGGTTGCCTCGTCCTTGGTGAAGCCGAGCCTCCGCAGTGCGGCGTTGAGGGTGTTCTCGCTGATCGGCCGCGCGCTGGTCCGCACCGATGGGAAGACATACCCGCTCGTGCGGCTGGTAAGCGCAAGCGACTGCCGAAACAGGTCGAGGGCTTGCCGCGATAGGGGGACAAAGTGGGGCTTGCGCATCTTCGTCTTGCCGGCGGGGATCGTCCACACCGCTTCGTCAAAGTCGATTTCTTCCCAGCACGCATTGCGCAGCTCGCCAGGCCGCACGAACAGGTGAGGCGCCAGTGCAAGCGCGATGCGGGTGTGAGCGTGGCCCTGATAGCCGTCGATCGCGCGCAACAGTTCGCCAAGCTTGCCAGCATCCAGAATGGCCGCGCGATGCTTCGAACGGGGGGCCGTGAGCGCGCCGCGAAGGTCTCGTGTCGGATCAGACTTGAGGCGCTGGGTTGCGATTGCATAGCGGAAGATGCCACTGGCAAGCTGCATTGCCCGGCGTGCGCTCTCCAAGTTCCCCTTTGCCTCTATCTTTTGAAGGGCCGTAAGCACGTCAGTTGGCAGAATGTCAGTTACCGGCAGATTGCCCAGCGAGGGGGAGAGCAGCGAAAGGAGGTATTCGTTCTTTTGGGCGGTCATGGTCGCCCAAGGCCTGTCCCCGTCCCGCTTGCGCTTGGCGAAATACTCGCGGGCGACAAGCTCGAAGGTGTTGCCCGCCTCAATGTGCCGTTGGGCTTTCTCCCGCGCCTTTTCGCGGCCGGGATCCTTGCCTTCGGCCAACTGCTCGCGCGCCTTGTCCCTGCGCTTCCTGGCCTCGGCTAGCGTGACCTCGGGATAGGTCCCAAGGGCGAGCTTCTTCTCCTTGCCGTTGACCCGGTACTTGAGACGCCAGAGTTTGCCGCCGGAAGGCTGGACTAGGAGGAACAGGCCCTGCGCATCCCCCAGCTTGTAGGGCTTGGGCTTTGCCTTGGCATTCTTGATCGCTGTATCCGTTAGCGCCATTCTGGGGGCCACCTTCCAACCTGATTTCAGGCGTGGCCCCTAAAACTGGCCCCCATTTTGTCCGGCAGCTGCCGAAACGGGGCGAACTCCAACGGCCTCGATATGGCACAAATACACGGAATCGTGCGGCCTTGAAAGGCCTTGGGTGAACTTGTGCGAAATGGGAAGTGGTGCCCGGAGGCGGATTCGAACCACCGACACGCGGATTTTCAATCCGCTGCTCTACCAACTGAGCTATCCGGGCAACCCTTTGGCAACGGTCCGTTTCCGGACAGCCGCGCGGTTGGAAGCGCGCCTATGGCGAAGCAAATCCCGCTTTGCAAGGCCCTAATTGCGCCTGAGGGGGATTATCCCTCATCATCCTCAGGGCGATCGGCGCGCGGGCCGGGCAGGGCATAGCCATCGTCGAGCCATTTCACCAGATCGCGGTCGCGGCAGCGGGTCGAGCAGAACGGGCTATGCTCGGCAGTGCGGGGCTTGCCGCAGATCGGGCACTTCTTCGGCGGGGTCGTCATGGCTGGAACGCCTGCGCGAAACCGGCGTCAAGCGCAAGCGCGGCATCTTCGCGCCAGTGCAACGCGCGGCCGGTGCGGCGGGCCAGCTCTGCCTCCCACGCGGGGGTGATGGCAGCGCGCACGGCAGGATGGGCGGTAATGAGCAAAGCACCCGGTTCGCTCACGCGCTCGGCCCGGCGCAGCAGCAGCCGCGCGGCGGCCCCGGTGCGGTTCAGGACAAGGCGGTGCAATAACGAGGGGCGTTCGAGCCGGGAAACCAGCTGGACGAAGCCGAACCCGTTCATTGCGGTGCGTTCATGCGGCCAGTGGTCCAATGCTGCGGCAAGGCCCTCGTCCACCGCGCGGCGGTCAGCCTTGTCGGACAGGGTGGGAAAGTCGATCCCGATTGAACCCGCCAGGTCCAGCCGCCGCAGCGCCGCAGCCAGTGCAGGCACGGCGGCCAGCGCCAGTTGCCGCGACGGCAGGTCACCGTCGATGTCGATCACGGTCATCGCGGGCGTGGGAGTAATGGTCAGCGCGCCGCCCGCAAAGGCAACCTCGCCGCTCCATGCCTCGGCAAAGACATCTTCCCACAGGCCCGCCGGGAACTGCGCCACGCGCTTGCCCTCGGAGCCGGGAGCCGGGCGGGTGGCTTCCTTGCTCGGGCGGGCCTGTGCACGTTTCAGGCGGCCCAGTTCGGCCATTGCCGCACGGGTGACGAGCAGGCGGATTTCGGCGCCTTCGCTGGCATCGGCAGGCAGGCCGCTGACGAGGGCCTCCTCGCCGCTGGCAAAGCGGGCGGTGCCGCGCTTCGATCCGCTGGACCGGGCAACCAGCCGCGCGTCTTCAACTTGCCCTGCAGCCAAGGCGCCCGGCCAATCGAGCCGCGCTGCCACAACCTCGCCGCCATCGAGCAGGATCGCGCGGGTTTCGCCGATCCCGCTCTCGACCAGCCACTCAGCCAAGAGGGAACCCGGCGCTTTTCAGCAGCGCGCGCGCTTCGAACAGCGGCAGGCCCATCACGCCCGAATGGCTGCCGCCGATCCACGCGATCAGCCCTTCGAAGCTGCCCTGGATGGCATAGCCGCCCGCCTTGCCGTGCCATTCGCCGCCCGCGATATAGGCCTCGATCTCGGCGGCGGAGAGCGGTTTTACGCGCACGACAGTTTCCGACAAGCGCTGGCGCACGGTGCCGTCGGGGTACTTGAGCGCGACGGCGGAAAGCACCCGGTGGCGGCGGCCGGAAATGAGCGCAAGGCATTCCCGCGCGGTCGCCTCGTCCTCGGCCTTGGGCAGGATCCGGCGGCCCAGCGCAACGACCGTGTCGCCGGAGAGTACGAAAGCACCAGCGCCGTCGACTGCCTCGGCCTTTTCCAACGCCATGCGCGCGGCATAGGGGCGCGGGGCTTCGGCCTTGCGGGGGCTTTCGTCGATGTCGGCAGCGGCAATGGCGCAAGGCTCTACGCTCAGCCGCGCGATCAGTTCGCGCCGCCGGGGGCTGGCCGATGCAAGGATAAGCTGGGGGGCGCTCATCGGCGCCGCTCCGCTCAGAACTGGCCGGGGCCGCCGCGGCCGGGCATGAAGCGGTAGGTGATCCGCCCCTTGGTCAGGTCATAGGGGGTGAGTTCGACCAGCACTTCGTCGCCCACCAGCACGCGGATGCGGTTCTTGCGCATCTTGCCGGCGGTGTGGCCGAGGATTTCGTGGTCGTTTTCCAGGCGGACGCGGAACATGGCGTTGGGCA
>NZ_JAYSBK010000008.1:0-54557 GCF_041915465.1 Novosphingobium sp.
CATGGGTGTCGAGGTTGGGGAGGGCGAACTTTTCGCGGAAAACATAGTCCAGCCCCCAGCGCGGCTTCATCGCATAGCCCAGCAGGTTGCGGGGCGTGAACTTGGGCGGCGAGGTAAAGCCGCTGCGCGCACAGCGTTCGCGCTTGCCCGAAACGATGGTGTCGACCGTCAGCGCGATGGCGTCGAACTTGGCCGCCTGGCAGCGTTCGATCATCGAGCGGTTGAGGCCCTTGTCCTTGTGGACATAGAGCTGGAACATCTTGGGCGTGGAGATCAGCGCCCCGATTTCCTCGATGGAAACGGTCGCCAGGCTGGAAATCCCGCACCACACGCCGAACTTTTCCGCCGCGCGCGCCACCGCGCGTTCGCCCTGCCAGTGGAACACGCGTTGCAGCGCGGTGGGGGAGAGGATCAGCGGCAGCGCGCTCTTGCGGCCAAGGATCGTGCAGCTGGTGTCGATGGACTCCACGCCGGCCAGCACGTCTGGCACAAGATCGGCGCTGTTGAACGCGGCGGTGTTGCGCGCCTTGGTCACCTCGTCATCGGCCGCGCCGTCGATATAGTCGAACACCGGCCAGGGCAGGCGCTGCTTTGCGAGGCTGCGGAAATCGTCGATGTTGTGGCAGTCGCTCAAACGCATCATCGTGCTCACTTGAGGGCGCGCAGGCTCTGGCGAACGAGCTCGAAGATTTCCTCGATGTCGGCCGGAGTGCTGGTGAGGATTGGTGCGATCGCAATGGTATCGCCATTAGCGCGGATCGCGATGCCCTTCTCGTAGGCCTTGGTGAACAGCTCGTAGCCGCGCAGGCCCGGTCCATCCGGGTGCGGGGTCAGCGTCATGCCCCCAGCCAGGCCAAGGTTGCGGATATCGGTCACAAAGGGTTCGCCGCGCAGGCCATGCATCGCAGCCTCGAACAATGGTGCGAGCTGAGCGACGTTTTCGTAGAGGCGCTCATCACGGATCGCCTGCTGGGCGGCGAGGCCGGCAGCGACAGCGAGCGGGTGCGCCGAATAGGTATAGCCGTGGAAAAACTCGACTCCGGTCGGCGTGGCGTTGATGATCGTATCGTGAATCTGACGGCTCGCAATGACCGCGCCCATCGGTACGGCCGCGTTGTTGATGCCCTTGGCCATGGTGCACAGATCAGGAGTGACGCCGAAGAACGTTGCCCCGTTGGCCGCGCCCAGTCGCCCGAAGCCGGTGATGACCTCGTCGAAAATCAGCAGGATCCCATGCCGCGCGGTGATCTCGCGCAGCTTTGCGAGGTATCCGGCAGGTGGTACAAACACGCCGGCCGAACCAATCATCGGCTCGACGATCACCGCCGCGATCGAGGACGGATCGTGGAGCGCGACGATCGCTTCGAGTTCCTTGAGGTAGACCATCGGATCGCGGTCAGGCTGGCCGCGCGTGAACGCGTCGAGCGCGGGATCGTAAGGGAAGGGCATGTGGTCCACGCCAGGAAGGCCAAGGCCGAAGAACTTGCGGTTGTTGGGCATCCCGCCCACCGAAATGCCCCCGAAACCGACGCCGTGATAGCCGTTGACGCGGCCGATGAAGCGGGTGCGCGTGCCTTCCCCGCGCGAGCGGTGGTAGACCAGAGCCATCTTCAGCGCGGTATCGACCGCTTCGGAGCCGGAATTGGTGAAGAACACGTGTTCGAGTCCGTCAGGGAACTGATCGGCCACCTGGCTGGCAAGCTCGAACGCCCCGGGCGTCGCGAAGTTGAAGGCGGGCGAGTAGTCGAGGCATTGCGCTTGCCTGATGATTGCCTCGGTGATGCCCTTGTGGCCGTGTCCCAGGATCGAGCACCACATGCCCGAGAACGCATCGCGGATTCTGCGTCCGTCGGCGGTGAAGTAGAACTGTCCTTCTGCCCCCGTGATGAGGCGCGGAGCAGCCTTGAACGCCTTGTTGGCCGTAAAGGGCAGCCAATAGGCGGAAAGATCGTTTGGAACGGGGCTGGCCGGCATGGTGTTATTCCTGTGCGCTGTGATGGTCAGGTCTGGTCGATGGTCTGGTTATCCGACGACACCTGTCGGGTTGCCGGCAAGCTGGCCCCCGTCGCAGGTCAGAATCGCGCCGCTGATGTAGGTGGCCGCATCCGAACACAGGAATGCGGCTAGGTTCGCCACTTCCGCCTTGGTACCGAAGCGCTGCAGGGGAATGGCACTGGCGATCCTTTCCGCCATTTCCGGTGTCGAGGACAGCCGGCGCATTCCTTCAGTATCGCCGATCGGACCGGGCAGGATGGCATTGACGCGTACGCCACTCGGCCCCCACTCGACCGCCAGCGCCTTGGTCAGCATGTCGATCCCGGCCTTTGCCGAGCAGACGTGTGACTGCAGCGGGATCGCTTGACTGGACTGCACGGCCGATATGTTGAGCAGCGAGGCACCGGGGCGGCGCAGATGTTCGAAGCTGGCGCGCATGACATGGTAGGTCCCCAGAAGGTCGATTTCGATCACGGTCCTGAAGGCATTGGGTGACATGCCGATCGCCGGGGCGACGAAGTTGCCTGCCGCACCGGAGACGACGAAGTCGATACCGTTACCGACCTTGGCGAACTGGCCGATCGCGCTTGCGACCGCGTCATAGTCGCGCACGTCGCCGGTGTAACCCGCCGCATCGACGCCGTTTTGGTGGAGCATGGCGAGTGCGGCATCGACCTTGTCCGGAGACCGACTGAAGATCCCCACTTGCGCGCCGAGCGAACCCAGACGCGCCGCGATCGCGAGATTGATCCCGCTTGATCCACCGGCGACGAACGCCCGCTTGCCGCGGAAGATTCCGGCTTCAAATACGTCGGTCATGGGCATTTCCTCTCAAATTCGGTTGGTCAGATCGCCTCTGCGATCCGGGAAAAGCGGGCGCGGCAATCATCCGGGCCTTCCATCAGCAGCAGGGTCAGCAGCACCCGGGCCTTGAGTGGCGATAGACTGCCGCCGTGCAGAAGGCCGCGCCCCAGAAGGTCGATTTCCGCGCCCGGATAGCCGTAAGTCGCCGTGCAGACCGGCCCCGCCCCGGTGCGCGAGCACAGCACCACCGGAGCCGTGCGCGCCAGCCGCTCAAGGTCGGGGACCAGGGTTTCGGGGACATGCCCGGCCCCCATGGCCGCGATCACCCAGCCTTCGACCGCTTCGTGTCCAGGTGCGCGCAGGGCCCATGGCGAATGCTCGAGCGCAATCGTGACCAGCTCGACCGCTGGCGCTGTCCGCCCGGTATCCGCTGCGATCTTGGGTAAGCCAGTGCGCGCCGGATTGAACGCAACAAACCGACCTTCGTGAATCCGCCCGCGCAGCCCGCATTCCCCTGAGGTGAAGGCTGCCAGCGCAGTGGTATGACCCTTGACGGCAAGGCGTGCCGCGTGGACGCAATCGTCCATTACGATGACGACTTCGCCCTGTCCGGAGGAGGCCTCAAGGAAGCGCAGCGCGCCCAGCAGATTGGTCGCCCCATCCGCGCCGACAGCACTGCTGCCGCGCATTGCACCAGTCAGGACGATGTCAATCGGCGCAGTCACCAGCAGGTCCAGCGCGAAAGCTGTTTCCTCGAGGCTGTCGGTGCCCTGCGCCACCACGACCCCGTGATAGCCTTCGCCATGGAGTTGCTCGATCACAGCCGCCAGCCGGACCAGATCGGCGAAAGTGATGTTCGCGCTGGGAACCCCGAGGAAGTCGGTCCAGTCGACTTCGAGTAGGAGGCCTTCCGGGCCCGTCATGGCCGCAAGGTCGGCAGCGCCCAGCGCTGGCGTCAGCGCTCCTGAGCTCGCCGCCATCGCGATCGTGCCGCCCAGCGCGATTACCCGCACTTTCCGTTGTCCTGCGGCCATGCTCCGTCTCAGCCGCCCCACAGTTGAGGCGTGAAGCAGTGCAGGTGACCGCCCGAGTAGTGCATCGCATCCGCGCGATCGTCGAGCAGCAAGGCCGGGCCATCGAGGTCGACGAAGTCGCACCGCGTCCCGAGCACGTATGCCGGTGCCGCGCCCAGCGAGGTCGGACCGCTGCACCCAAGCATGACCTTCATGCCGCGAGTATGGGCTGCCGCTTCAAGTTCCAGTCCCGGGGTCAGCCCGCCTACCTTGTCCAGCTTGATGTTGATCGCCTGATAGAGCTGTGACAGGCGGTCCAGATCCTTGATCGAGCTGCAGCTTTCATCGGCGCAGAGCGGGATCCCGCCGGTATAGCCGGCCAGCGGAGCGTCCGCCTGGTGATGCAGCGGCTGCTCGATAAGTGCGACACCCAGCGCATCCAGCGGCCCGGCCAGCCGGTTGAGCGTCGCAATGTCCCAGGCCTCGTTGGCATCGACGATCAGGGTGGCGCCGGCGCAAGCCGCAGCAATTGCTTCGACGCGTTCGAGCACGTCTTCCTGATTGGCTTTGAGCTTGAGGATGCGAAAGCCCCGCGCGAAAGCCGCGAGCGCATCGTCTCGCATCTTCAAGGTCGGGTTGATCCCGATGGTCAGGTCAACTTCGATCGCTTCCTTGCGTTCAACGCCCGCGCGCTGCCATACGCTCTGGCCCGAGCGCTTGCATTCCAGATCCCATAGCGCGCAATCGAGAGCGTTGCGCGCTGAGCTGTTGGCGACTTTCGCGGCGATGTCTGCGCGAGTGGCGCCGCCCGCGAGCAGGTCAGCTGCCCCCTCGAGCGCGGCAGCCACGTCCTCGCGGGTCTGGCCGTACTGGGGAAGCAGGCCGCATTCGCCGCGCCCAACGAGATCGCCGTCCCGGATATAGACCGTAAACAGCTCAGAATTGGTTTTGGCGCTGCGGGAAATGCGGAAGGTTTCGGCGTAAGGCCATTCCTGGAATGCGAACAGCAGGTCCATGTCAGGCAACCTCGAACAGACCGGCCGCGCCTTGGCCACCGCCGACGCACATCGAGATCACCACGTACTTCTCGCCGCGGCGCCGTGCCTCGATCAGCGCGTGGCCGACCATCCGCGCGCCGCTCATGCCATAGGGGTGGCCGATCGATATCGCCCCGCCATCGACGTTGAGCCTGTCATCCGGAATGCCGAGGTAGTGGCGGCAATAAAGCACCTGGCAGGCGAAGGCTTCGTTGATTTCCCAGAGCCCGATGTCGTCCATTTTCAGGCCGCTGCGTTCAAGTAGGCGCGGGATCGCGAAGATCGGGCCAATGCCCATTTCATCAGGCTCGCAGCCAACAACGGTCATGCCCCGGAAATAGCCCAGCGCCGCGATGCCGCGCTGCGCGGCGAGATCGGCGTCCATCACCACGCACGCGGAAGACCCGTCGGACAACTGGCTGGCATTGCCGGGGGTGATCGTTCCACCTTCGCGCACCGGCTTCAGCGACGCTAGGCCGTCCAGCGTGGTATCGGCGCGCGCTCCCTCGTCGCGGGAGATCGTCACTCGCCGGTGGCTGCGCTCGCCGCTTGCCTTGTCGGTCACCAGCATGTCGCAGGTGACTGGGATGATTTCCTCGTCGAAGCGGCCGGCGGCAATTGCGGCGGCGGTGCGCTGCTGGCTCGACAGCGCGTAAAGGTCCTGCGCCTCGCGGCTGATGCCGTAGCGCTCCGCGACGATTTCTGCGGTCTGCAGCATCGGCATGTGGATCGCCGGGTGGCGCGCGATCAGGCGCGGGTCGGGCACGCGCGAGGTGTTCATTGCCGGGGTCTGGGCAAGGCTGATCGATTCCACGCCGCCCGCGACGATCACTTTCATCCCGTCACAGCCGACTTGCCGCGATGCAGTGGCGATCGCCATCAGACCGGACGAACACTGGCGGTCGATGCTCATTCCCGCGACAGTCACTGGCAGGCCGCTTGCAAGCGCGGCGAGGCGGCCAATGTTGAAGGTCTGCGTGCCCTGCTGAATGCTGGCGCCAATGATGCAATCCTCGACCTCGTCAGCTTCGATGCCCGCACGGCGCACTGCTTCGGAGATCGCATGACCTGCCAGGGTCGGCGCCTCCAGATCGTTGAAGGCGCCGCGGTAGGCTTTCCCGATTGGCGTGCGGGCAGTCGAAACGATGGCAGCAAGCTTCATGACAGTTCCTTGAAAAGTGGTGATGGGGTGGCAGGAGGCTCAGTTGCCCTTGAACTCGGGCGGGCGCTTGGTCAGGAATGCAGAAACGCCTTCGCGGAAGTCTTCCGAGCGCGAGGCCAGCAGATACTGGTCGCGGTCCATGAAACTTACGGCCGCGGCATTGGCGAAGGCGGCTGCGTTGACGGCCTCCTTGGTCATTCGCGCCGGAAGCGGCGGCAATGCGGCGACCCGCGCCGCCCAGCGCTGCGCTTCGGCCAGCGCTCCGCCCTTGGGGCAGGCCATGTCGGCAAGGCCCCAGGCGACGCAGCGAGCGGTATCGACCGGGTCGCCGAACAGCGCGACCTGCTTGGCTCGGGCAGGCCCGGCCAGCGCGGTGAGGCGCGGCAGGGTTCGCCAGCTCATGTTCATGCCCAGTGGCACTTCGGGCAGGCGGGCAAAGGCACCCTCGGCCATGATCCGGAAATCGCAGGCGAGGGCAAGCGCGAAGCCGCCGCCGACGCAGAATCCCTCGATCGCGACGATCGTGATCACCTCGATCTCCTCCCAAGCCTGGCACATGTCCGGACCGGCCGCGACCGCGGAGCGCAGTTCCAGTAGGCTCGCCGAGCTGGCGTTGCGGCTGGAGGACAGCTGGAGGTCGACCCCTGCGGAGAAATAGTCCGTCTGACCGGTCAGGATCACCGCCTGGAACGCGCTGCTGCGCCGAATTCGGCGGGCAATTTCGGTCAGGCTCTCCATCGTGGCGGCATTGAGTGCATTGCGCGCGCCGGGACGGTCGATCGCCACGGTCAGGACTGCGTCGTCCAGGCTGAGCCGGACCCCGGGCCAGTCTCCATCGAGAGGCTGCATTGCGCTGCTCATTGGGTCACCATGCGTTGCGATGGGCGGAATTGGCGAATTGACTCGCCGGTTCAATGTGTGCAGTGATTACATAACGCGAAAGACATTGCAAGGGGATGACGGACCATGGCTGAACAGCAGGAGACCTGCACGCTCGAAGCGCCCGCGCGTTGGCCGTTGACCGCCCGAGCGGCGATTAGCGACCTGCCCGCTTCGAAGATTCGCGAGATTGCCAATGCCGGTTTTGGGCGGACCGACCTGGTCCGGTTCTGGTTCGGGGAAAGCAACCGACCGACGCCCGACTACATCAAGCGCGCCGCGGTGGAGGCGATCGACAAGGACGCGGTGTTCTACACCCACAACAATGGCCGGGAGGATCTGCGCGAGGTGCTCGCCGGCTATCTTGGCGGACTGCATGGCCGCGGATTTTCGACCCAGCGGACTTCGGTCACGTCCTCGGGCGTCTCGGCGCTGATGATCGCATTGCAGACGCTGATCGCCCCCGGCGACCGGGTCGTGCTGGTTACGCCGATCTGGCCGAACATCGCGCAGATTCCCGAAGTGCTGGGTGCCCATGTCGAGCGCGTCGCGGTATCGCCCGGCCCGGCGGGCTGGGAGCTGGACCTTGACCGGTTGCTCGATGCGGTGACGCCAGCTACGCGGGTGCTGATCATCAATTCGCCCGGCAACCCGACCGGCTGGACCATCACGCGCGCACAGCAACAGGCGATTCTCGATCACTGCCGCCGGCTTGGCGTGTGGATCCTGTCCGATGACGTCTACGAGCGTCTGGTCCTAGGCGAGGGTGCGGCGAATGCACCATCGTTCTTCGCACTCGCCGACGCGCGCGACCGACTGATCGGCGCGAACAGCTTTTCCAAGGCCTGGCTGATGACCGGATGGCGGCTTGGCTGGCTGGTCGCGCCGGAGGAACTATTCGGCGAACTTGGAAAAGTGATCGAATTCAATACCTCCTGCGTGCCGGGCTTCATCCAGTCGGCAGGCATTGCCGCACTGGCCGAGGGTGAGCCGCACGTTCGTGCGTTGCAGCATGAGCTGACCGCCAATCGCAACAAGGTGCTGGCGCACCTCTCGGCCATGGAGGGCGTGGAGGCCCCCTGCCCTGAGGGCGGGATGTACGCCTTCTTCCGGATCAGAGGGCATGGCGATTCCGTGGCACTTGCCCGCCGCCTCGTGGCCGAGGCGGGACTGGGGCTGGCCCCGGGCGCGGCTTTCGGCCCCGAGGGCGAAGGCTGGCTACGCTGGTGCTTCGCGGCAGGCGGGACCGAGCTCGACGAAGGGCTTGCGCGGCTGGCGCGCTGGGTCTCGGACAATCGGCGCAAGGAGCAGGAATAATGCCCAAGGGTTACGTCATTGCCCGGGTCAGCGTCGGCGATCCCCATGCCTATGCGCAATATGCCGCGCTCGCCCGCGTCGCGATGGACCGGTTTGGCGCGACAATCCTCGCGCGCGGCGGGCGCTATACCGCACTTGAGGGCGAGGCGCGGCCGCGCAACGTGATCCTCGAGTTCGCAAGCTACGATCGAGCACTCGAATATTGGAACTCGCCCGAATATCAGGAGGCGCGCGGCCACCGCCTCGGTGCGGCCGAGATCGAGCTTTGCGTGGTGGAAGGGATCGACTGAGCGCGATCCCCGTCGTTCCTATGGGTCAGCCCGCGCTCGCTGCGGCTGCTCGTTCCTTGAGCTGGCGGCGTAGTTCCTTCTTGTCGATCTTCCCCAGCGTCACGCGCGGAAATTCCTCCACCAGGATCACCTCGTCCGGTACCTTGAACGAAGCAAGCCGTGCGCGGCAGGCCTCAAGCGCCTGCCCCGCAGCATTGGTGCAGTCCGGGTGAGGGATGACGAAGGCCACCGGCACCTCGTCGAGCATGGGATGGGGCTTGCCGACCACCGCCACCTCGATCGCCGCGCCGCTGGCGAGGACCACCCGCTCGATCTCGGATTCCGCCACGTTTTCCGCCCCGACCCGCAACATGTCGCGGTCACGCCCCTCGAACATCACAGTGCCATCGGCCTGAGGTGTAACCCGATCGCCGGTCTTGAACCAGCCTCGCTCGTCGAAGGCATCGGCAGTCGCTTCGGGATTGTTGAGGTATTCATGGAACAAGGAAATGCCGCGCACGCCCTTGATCCACATAATGCCGCTTTCCCCGATCGCCACATGGCTGCCATCTTCGCGCCGTACTTCGGTCTCGTAGCCCGGGGTTACCCGGCCCATCGAGCCGATTCGACCCGGCATGTTCCCATTGGAGATCAGCGTTAGCGAGACCGTTTCGGTCATCCCGAACCAGCCGAGCAGGGGGATCCCGAACTTCTGCATTACCGCCGGCGGATCGATCGCGCCCAGGCCCCAGCGCTGGATGCGGTGCTCGGGGACGGGCATGCCCATCAGCGCCTTCAGCATGAAGGGGATCTGGACGCCCCAGGTGCAGCCGTGCTCGGTCACGCAGGGCCAGTAACGGCTGGCCGAGAAGCGCTGCTGGAAAACCAGCGTCGCCCCGACCCACAGCGTGGCGAGGTGCGAATAGGACAGTGCGTTGGTGTGATAGAGCGGCAGGCAGGTATGGCCCACATCATCAGGCACGACTTGGCTGCACAGCGCCCCGATTCGCGCGCCCCACAGGGCATTGGCATGGGTCCAGACCACGCCTTTGGGTCTCGAGGTCGTGCCCGAGGTATACTGGACGCTGTTGGGCAGGAGCGGCTCGGGGTCACGCAGCGGGGCACGGCTTGGATCGCCGGCGGCCAGGTCTTCAAAGGCCAGAGCTTCGGCCCCGCGCGGGGTTTCGGGCGGGCTGCCGCAATCCTCTTGCGTCACACAGATCCATTGCAGCTGTGGCCCTGCCGCGCGGACCAGCCTCGCCATTGCCGGTTGCGTGATCGCGAAGCGCGCACCGCAGTGGTCAATGTAATAGGCCAGCTCCTCTTCCGACGAGCGCGTGTTGGTCGTCACCGCCACCGCGCCCAGGCGCGAGCAGGCGTGCCAGGCGAGCAGGAATTCGATGCAGTTATCCATGTGGATCACGACGAAATCACCTTTGACCACGCCGCGCTCCGTCAGTCCGCCCGCCAGCCTGGCCACGGCATCGCGAAAGTCGCGATACGTCCACATCCTGGCCGGCAGATCGGGCGGCGCGAAGATCAGGAACGGGTGCTCGGCGCGATCCTTCGCGCGCGCTTCCAGTAGGTGCGGCAGGTCTTGACCGGTGAACATGTGGAATGGGCCCGGTAGATTTTCCTGCCTCATCATCCAATCTCCTCAATGCGACTGACGAATACATTGACAAGGCCAGTCGAACAAGGCGTAATGTGATCATCGATCATATCGTAGATGATGAAAGGAGGCGTGCGATGCCTGCCCTCGGTGCCGCTTTGCAAGAATTCGCTCACGGCCTGCTGCCAGTCAATCCGGTGGAGGGCGAAGACGTCCGCTGGACCGTCGAGGAGCGACTTGAGTACTATAATTGCCCAGGCGTCGCGATCTGTGCCTTCCGCGACAACGCGATTGTTGAGGCAGCGGGCTTCGGCGTGACGAGCCCCGGTGGTCCGGCGATTGGCGGCGAAACGATCTTCGCAGGCGCCTCGATCAGCAAGCCGGTGACCGCCGTGCTGGCGCTGCAGTTGGTCGATCAAGGACGCGTCGATCTCGACCGGCCGATCAACGACTATCTCGAAAGCTGGAAGGTGCCGGAGAACGACTTCACCCGCCGCGTGCCTGTCACGTTGCGCCATCTGCTAAGCCACCGCGCTGGTACAACGGTCCACGGCTTTGGTGCCTATGCGCACGACCGCCCCGCACCCTCGCTGCTTGATGTCCTGAACGGGACTGAACCCTCGCCGACGCCCGCAGTGGAAGTCGACAAGCTGCCGGGGGAATCAGTGCGTTATTCAGGCGGGGGCACTTCAGTCGTCCAAATGTTGCTCGAAGAGATGAGTGGCACCGACTTTGCAAGCCTGGCGCGCGAGAAGATCTTCGAGCCCCTCGGAATGAGCCGCACCACTTTCAAGCAGCCGCTGCCCGAGGCATTGCGCCCGCTCGCGGCCAAAGGGCATCACGTCGACGGACGGGTTGTTGACGGTGCCTACACCTTCACTCCGCAACTCGCGGCCGGCGGCATCTACACCTCCGCGCCGGACTATGCCCGCTTCATGATCGAATGCCGTAACGCTTGGCTTGGGCGCGGCAACGTCCTGCTTGCGCAGGAGACCGCCCGGCAGATGATGGAGAATCAGGGCGGCGGCCAGTTCGGCCTGGGCTGGGAGATTTTCGGTTCGGGCGCGGATAAGCGCTTTGCCCACGGCGGATCCAACGAGGGCTATCAGTGTAACACCACCTGCAACCTCGAACAGGGCTGGGGCGGCGTGGTGCTGACCAACTGTCTGAGCGGGCTGATGCTCTACTATGAGGTGATGAACGGGATGGCTGCCGCCTTCGACTGGCAGGGCTACATGCGCGCGCCGCGTCGAATCGTCCCAATTGTTGGCGAAGACATGCAGCGCTATGTCGGGCGCTACCGGATCGTCTCCGGGATCGACGCCCCCTATGTCGACATCTGGGTCGAGGACGGCAAGCTGCACAGCCACGTTGCGGGCCTGATCCTGCCGCCGCGCCCGATCTACATGGACGAGACCGGCCGGTTCTTCACCCAGCAGGTGCCGAGCGAAACCGCCGTCGAATATGGTTCGGACGGCCGCGCCCAGACCCTGATCTCCTACGCCGCTGGTGACATCGAATTCCTGCGCGCCGAGCGCGTGCCGGAAGACGTCTGATGGACAAGGCGCTGACGCGGCTGGCGGATTACCGGCCCTATCCCTTCGCAGTGCCCAGCATATCGCTCGACGTCGCGCTCGATCCCGAACGCACGGTGGTCCGCGCGGTGCTCGAAATCGCGGCGACGGACGGCGGCGATGCCGCGCCCGCGCTAGTCCTGGACGGCAAGCGCCTCGAGCTGAACTGGGTGCGGATCGATGGACGGGAGCTGGCGAGCGAAGAGTACTGCGCCACCCCCGAGCAACTGGTGATCCACCACCCGCCGCGCCGTTTCCGGCTGGAAACCGAAGTCGTCATCAACCCTTCCCGCAATCCGTCCAAGAAGGGGCTGTTCTGGCATTCAGGCGTGCTGGCGACCCAGTGCGAGGCGGAAGGCTTCCGCCAGATTACCTATTTCCCGGACCGTCCGGACGTGCTGACGCTCTACACCGTCCGGCTCGAGGCGGAACGCGCGCAGTTTCCAACGCTGCTTTCCAACGGCGAACAATGCGGCTCCGGCAGGGCGGGAAGCCGTCACTGGACGCTCTGGAGAGATCCCTACGCCAAGCCCAGCTACATCTTCGCCATGATCGCTGGCCGGTTCGATGCGCTACGCGATCGCTACGTGACTACCAGCGGGCGCGCGATTGATCTCGCGATCCTCGCCGAACCGGGCGAGGCGGGGCGTTGCCGCTTCGCGATGGAGAGCCTGAAGGCCGCACTTGCCTGGGATGAGCGGGTGTTCGGCCTGGAGTATGACCTGCCGATATACAACGTCGTCGCTCTGCCGGCCTATGCCGGCGCGCAGGAGAACAAGGGACTCAACCTGTTCGGGGCGGATGGCATCATCGCCGATCCCGAGATCACCACGGACGAGGAATTTTCGCTGATCAAGCGGATCATCGGCCACGAATACTTCCACAATTGGACCGGCAACCGTGTGACCTGCCGCGACTGGTTTCAGCTCAGCCTGAAGGAAGGCCTCACCCGCCTGCGCGACCAGCTGTTCATGGAAGACGAACTCGAGGCCGGGACTTACCGGATCGAGCAGGTCAAGGCGCTGCGTCGCAACCAGTTCCCGGAGGACGATGGTCCCGCCGCTCACCCGGTGCAGCCGACCGAATTCGTCGAGATCGAGAACTTCTACACCACGACGATCTACGAAAAGGGCGCCGAAGTGCTCCGCATGCTGCGGACGATGGTTGGCCCCGAGGCCTTCGCCAGCGCGCTCCGCGCCTACCTTGCCCGGTTCGACGGGCAGGCCGCAACCATCGAGGATCTGTTCGATACGTTCGCCGCCGAAACGGGACTGGACCTGGCGCAGTTCCGCAGGTGGCTGCGGCAGGCGGGCCGCCCGACGGTTGTGGCGCAATGGCGCTATGACGCGGACCAGCGCCAGGCTGTCCTGACCCTGACCCAGCGCATGCCGGACAAGCCGGGGCCGGGCGGACCGATGCACATCCCGGTGCGCATCGCCCTGCTCGACATCGGCGGCGCAATGATCGGCGAGCCGCAGCTCGTTCACCTGACTGACTGGACGCAAAGCCTGCGGTTCGATGGGCTGGACGCGCGCCCCGTGCCTTCGATCTTGCGGCAATGCTCCGCACCGGTGACGCTGGAATGCGAGTTGCCCGACGAGGATCTGGTCCTGCTGGCGCTGCACGATGACGACGCCTTCGTCGCCTGGAACAGTGTCCAGCAGCTTTTCACCCGCACGGTCCGCGCCCTGGCTGTCCATTCGGCGCAGGACATGGCGCGGCGCGTGCCGGCGTCGATCGTCACGCTGGCGCGCCAACTGATCGCGGAGAAGGCGGATGGGGCGCCGGGGCTGGTTGCGCAGATGCTGGCAATGCCCGACGAGCCCGCGCTGAGCGAGGGCTTGGACCGGGTTCCTCTCGATGGGCACATCGCAGCGCGTCACGCGGTGAAGCGCGCCATTGCCGAGGCCCTCGGGCAGGAGATGACCGCGCTCTACCGCGAGCTTGGTGCGACCGACCCGGCAGACTTGTCGCCCTTCGCGATCTCGCGCCGCAGCCTGCGTTCCGCGCTGCTCGACCTGCTCCTGGCGAGCGGGGATGAGGAGGCCGTTCAGCTATGCCTGGCGCAGGTTCGCCATGGTCCCTCGATGACCGAGAAGTTCGAGGCTCTCTGCCTGATCAGCCATGTCGATCACCCGGAGCGCAAGGCCGCCTTCGACGCGTTCTACACTGCCTATGCCGACCAGCCGCTCGTGGTCGACAAGTGGTTCAAGGCCTATGCCCTGTCCCGCGCGCCGGGCGTCATCGACGAGATCATCGCGCTGGAGGGGCATCCCGCCTTCGACATCCAGAACACCGCGCGCGCTGCCGCCTATTACGGCAGCCTGTTTCGGCAGAACCGGGTGACTTTCCACGATCCGTCGGGAAAGGGCTATCGCTTCCTTGCGGACCGGCTGCTGATGATGGACCAGATGGGACGCGGGCGTCCGGCCTATTTCATGCCGCAGCTCGACCAATGGAGCCGCTTTGACGAGCCACGCCAAGGCCTGATGCGGGCCGAATTGCAGCGCGTGGCGGAAACGCCGGGGATTTCGGCGACGCTGAAGGAAGTCGTGGCGCGCTCGCTCGCGTGACGGGTTAAGGAGCATCACGATGAGCGACGCTTTTGCGGAAGAACTGCGACGGAGTCTGCCGGAGGACATGGAGCGGCTGAATGTGCCGGGCTGCGCGGTCGCGCTGATCCGGGACTTCGCGCCCACGCAGATCCTCTGCTTCGGTACGGCGGACCGGGCAACTGGTGAGGCCGTGACGGCAGAAACTCGCTTCAGCCTCCAATCGGTGTCCAAGTCGATTGCCGCTTGGGCGGTGATGACGTTGGTGGAACAGGGACGCCTCGATCTCGATCAGCCAATCAGCGACTATCACCGGCGTTGGACCCTGCCGCCATCGAAGGAATTCGACCTTGCGCTCGTCACCCCGCGCCGCCTGCTGAGCCACCACGCGGGGGTCACCGTGGCGGGCTTCCGCGGCGTTGAGCTCGATCAGACCAGCTATACGCTGCTCGATGCGATGCAGGGGCGCCTGCCGCCGCCCAATGCCGAACAGACCGCGCACTATGACTACTGGGACCTGCCGCGCGATGACGACATCATCACCGTCACCCACCCGCCGGGGCTGGGCTGGAATTACTCGAACGCTGGCTTTGGCTTGCTCGAACTGGCGGTGGAGGACATCACCGGCGAAAGCTTTGCGGATTATGTCGCGTGCGCGGTGTTCGCGCCGCTGGGCATGGATAGCGCCTGCTTCGCTCGCCGCGAAGGGCTGCCCTATGCACGTCCGCACAACCGGCAGGGCCAGCCGATCCAGGACTATCGCTGGCTATGCGGCGCGGCGGGCGGGGTTTATGCCTCGATTGCCGATCTCGCCCGGTTCGCCTGTGCCGGTATGGCGGGGGCGGACCGAAGCAAGGGCGGCGGAGCATTGAGCCCGGCTTCAGTCGAGACGATGCATTCCGACCACGGCTCCGCCTTCAACATCGCCGAGCGTCAATTCCGCGCCGGCCTTGGTCATGTGCTCCTTGATCTGGACGGGCTGCTTAATGTCCATCATTCGGGTGGCTCGATCGGCTGGCGCAGCATCTATTCAATCTTCCCTGAAACCGGGACGGGGATCTGCATGCTGATGAATGGAGAAGGTGCCAACGAGCTGTGGCAGCCGGTGGTGTTCCGCTGGAACCAGCAGCACAGCCAAGGGTGAGGTCCGGGGTCAGGCCTGGGCCGCCCCCGGACCGACGCGGTCAGTCGACCTCGACCAGTCGGTTGTACCGGCGCAGGATGTCCTGGACCTTGTCGATCGGCAGGGCGCGGACAGTAAAGCCGTTAATGCCGGTCATGGTCTGGTTGGCGAACATGGAGTTCATGATTGCTTCCTCGACTGCCTGGATGGTGGCTTCGTAGAACCGGCTCATCGCCGCTTCGCCGAGAAATTCAGTTGTCACCAGTCCTTCGTGCTGCAGCACGGCGGCTTCGTTGGCGGTGGAGAAGGCGAGGAACAGGTCGCCGGATTCGTTGGAGGCGATCCCGCCCGTCGCCGAAATGCCATAGGCCGCGCGGCGCGCGATCCGACGCAGTTGGTGCGGGGCCATCGGCGCGTCGGTTGCTACGACGCCAATGATCGAGCCATATTCGGGCGGCGAAAAATCGACGATCGGCAGCTCCAGTCCCACCGGCACCCCAGCGATCTTGAGCAGGTGGCGTTTGCCGAAGTTCGACTGGACGAAGGCTCCGACGGTGTAGTCGCACCCGTCATAATCGACCACGCGAGAGGCCGTGCCCGACCCCCCCTTGAACTCGAAGCAGCGCATCCCTGTACCGCCGCCGACGCTGCCTTCCTCGATCCAGCCGCTGCGGGCGTCGTCGAAGGAGGCGATTACGTCGTCCGGCTTCACGTGATGCCCGTTGATGTCGTTGAGCGGTCCGTCATGGGTCTCGGCGGACACCGGCAGGTAGAATGGCTGGTCGGTCTTGGCCGAATCCTGATGCTGCTCGAATAGCCAGCGCGCCGTGACATCGCGGGCCAGGCCGCAGGAATGGGTGTTTGTGATGGTGATCGGCCCGTCGAACCGCCCACGCTCTTCGATAAAGGCCGCGCCGCTCATCTCGCCGTTGCCGCTCATGCTGAAGTAGCCAGCATAGGCCCCGCCTTCGGGATTGCCGCGCCCGCGCGGGAAGATCGCCGTCACCCCGGTGCGCACCGGACCTTGCCCCACGACGAGCGGACCATCGCCGCGGATCAGGGTCTGGTAGCCTACCTGGACCCCGGCGACATCAGTGATCGCATTGTAGGGACCCGGCGTGCCGACGAAGGGTACGCCGGCGCCGCGGGCGCGGATCTTCCCGGAAGGTGTCTGGCGATATTCCTGCCTCATGCTGCCTGCTTCCCGATCAGCTTGAATGCCTCGTAGGCTTGGTTGACGACATGGTCGATGTCCGCCTCGGTCAGGGCAGTCGACAGCACGAAGAAGCCGGGCGCGCCCATCAGTACACCGTTGTTGAGCATGTGGTGGAAGAACAGTTCCGCGCGCTGGCCCATGTCCGGATTGGCCATGCGCACGCGGCCGAGTTCGCGATAGGTCTCGCCCATACCCTCGGCGTGGAACAGCCCGGTGATCGATGCAGTGCCCCGCACCTGTGCCTGTGCCCCGGTGGCGGCAATTACCTTGTTGAGACCGGCGCGCAGTCGGTCGCCAAGCGCGCTCAGCCGGTCAAAGGCTTCGCGATCAAACAGCCGCATGGCTACCGCACCTGCGGCCATGGTCAGCGGATTGGCGTTGTAAGTGCCGCCGTGGGTCATACGGGCCTTGCCCTTGCGGGAATCGAACACCGCGGTCATCACTTCAGCCGAACCGCCAACTGCGCCCACCGGCAGGCCACCGCCGATAATCTTGCCCATTGCGGTGATGTCGGCGCGGATTCCCAGAGTATCCTGTGCGCCGCCGTAGCCCAGGCGCAGGCTGTAGACCTCGTCGAAGATCAGCATGGCGTCCAGCGCGCGCGTCTCTTCGCGCAGCATGGTCAGGAATTCAATGCTGGCCGGCTGGTAGGCCAGGTTCTTGACCAGCGGATCGATCAGCACACCCGCCAGTTCCGCGCCGTGTTTGCGCAGCAGCATGCGCCCGCCTTCTACGTCGTTCATCTGCAGGGTGATGACGTCTGCCGCGGTGCCCGGGCCGGTGCCGGTTTCGGGAATGCCCTTGCCCTCGGCCGGATCGGCTAGCAGCTGCGGGGGCGGATAGGTGCTGACGGCAGCGGTGTCGTCGCTGCCGTGATAGGCGCCCTCGATCTTGGCGATGATCCGCCGGCCGGTATAGGCGCGGGCGGTCTTGATCGCCATCATTACGCCTTCAGTACCGGAATTGGCAAAGCGGATCTGCTCCACCGAGGGCATGCGCTCGCAGATAATCTCGGCGAGTTCGATCTCCGCCTCGGTGGGCAGCGAGATGGCGGTAAGCTTGCTCGCCTGGCTGGCGATCGCAGCGGTCACTTCCGGATGGCAGTGGCCGTGGATCAGCGAGGAATAGTTGTTGATGAAGTCAAGCCGGGTGACACCATCGACATCGGTCACCCGCGCACCTTCGGCCCGGGCAGCGTAGACCGGGTAGGGCGGGAAATAGACAGTGTGTCGCGAGTTTCCGCCCGGCATGACCTTGCACGCGCGTTCGAACAACTTGCTCGATTTGGAAGCCTGATCGGGAAACATCCTGTCCTCTCCTCTACCAGCACACGCCGGGACAATCACGTCGGATAATGTGATCACTGTACATATCGAGTCGGTCAGGTCAATCCCGCAAAGTCCCTGCCGCGCCGGCAGGCGCAGACAGGCGCGGCCGAGCGCGTTCAGACGGTCGGCGCAGGGGGGGCAGGTTGAGCTCGACGATTACCCGAAGGACGAGGCCACTCAGCGCGAGACCTTAAGATAGGCCCTTGAGGTAGGTGCGGGTCAGGTCCTCGACCAGTTCCAGCATGGCCTTGCGCGTACCGAACGGGTTGGAAATCATGTTGTTGGAGATCGAAACGGCCAAGCCATAGATAAACGCGAGGATGGCATAGGCCTTCTGGCAGTTCTCATGCGACCAGACGATATCATCCGGGCGATAGATGTCTTCGCCATAGACGATGTGCGTCAGGATCGCGAGCGATCGGTCTGCCTGCTGCTCGTAGTTTTCGTTCTGGTTGCGGTTCTTGATGTAGCCGTACATCAGGCGGAACAGTTGCGGGTGCTTGAGGCTGAGGTCGACTGTCCGGACCGCGCATTTCACGATCTTGTCCTCAAGTGGCAGATCGCTTTTCAGGATTTTCTTCATCACCCCGGCGCGCGTTGCGAAGCCCTTGGCTGCAATTTCGAGCAGCAGGTAATCGAGGCTGGGGTAGTGATTGTAGAAATTCGCGGATGTCACACCGACCTCGCGGCACAGGCGCCGGGCGGTAATATCTTCGACCGTTTCCGTCTCAAGGATGCGCTCAGCAGCCTGCATCAGTCGTTCGGGCACGTTGCCCTTGTGATAGGGCTCGTGCGGCGCGCTCGGCGTGCCCGCGTTCGCGGATTTGGCGGCCTTCATGATTTCGAGCTTACCTGCCGTGCTGCTAAAGACATGCCTCTTAGGGCATCCGACTCGCGCCGAACCGGAAAATCCCCTCCCTCATGCCTCAAGCATGCCAACCATGGCCGTGCAAGCCCGGATTAACCGCACGTGCGCACGCCTGCGCGCAGCGGACGTCCGCGCCTCGCCTGCTCCTTTGCCGACGGGCAGAATGCAGCCCGCCCGATGATGTCGCGACTGCAGGCTGAACTGGCTTATTCCAGTGCGGGTTCTGCCAGGGGTACGCGGCGCGATTGCAGCCGTCGGCTGATGATGCCGTGCCGCTTGCGCCCCAGCGGGAAGTTCCAAGCGAGCAACGCCATGGCCCCGTGGAACACCAGTGGAATGCCAATGAACACTGCAAGCAGTCCGTTGTTGGCGAAATCGGTGTTCGGGTGGCCGACCTTGTAACCTACCAATTGCAGCAGATTGAACGCGACCGCTCCGCCCAGCGCCATGGTCACCTTGATCAGCACCATCTGCACAGCGAACAGGTTGCCGGCCTTGTTGGTGCCGCTTTTCAACGTGTCATAGTCAATCACGTCGCCCAGCACCGCACCGGGCAGAAAGTTCGGCGGTGCCATCAGGAACGCCTGAACCACCACCAGCGGTAGCAAATAGGGCAGGGCGGCCTCGCCGCGTGGCAGCAGCAGCAGCAGCGGGGCAAGCATCGCGCTGCTGCCGATGCAAAAAGCCCAGACGCGGTGCCGGTCGAACCGAGGAAGGATCCGAGACCAGACCGGCAGGGCCAGGACCTGGATCAGGAACAGCAGACCCATGATCATGGCGAAGGATTTGCCAAGCCCCATGTAGCCGCTGTAGAAAATGAACGCGCAACCGACAAATGCGCCCTGGCCGACGCCCCACAGCGAGACGATGGCAAACAACCGCCGCGCGGGCAGGGATCGCAGGATTGTCTTGCCGACATCGCGCAGAGTGGTCTGCTTGTGATCCACCTTGCGTCCCTGCGGCACGATCTTCAGGCAGGCGAGGATGCCGATCGGCATGACTATGGCATAGATCCAGGCGATGAGGCGCAGCGTTTCGCCGGTGATTTCCGAGCTGCCGCCGAGCATCCCCATGGCAATCGGGACTAGATAGAAGGAGAGCGCGCCGGCGATGTTGAAGCCGCCGACGTACATGCCGATTTTCGCGCGTTCGTTGTAGTCTCGGCTGATCTCCGCGCCCCAGGCAGAGCGTGGTACCTCGAACATAGTGAAGCCGGTGTAGAGCACCTGCGACCAGATGAGGAAATAGACCCAGGTTGCAGTCTTGGGCGGCGAAAAAAGCTGAAACACGGCCGCCACGCAGAACAGGATCGCTGCAGCGATCCATGGCTTGCGGCTGCCGAAGCGGCTGCGCGTCCGGTCGGACAGGAAGCCCATCAGCGGGTCATTCAGCGCGTCGATGATTCGGCTGAGACCGGCAACCGTGCCGATCTGCGCGAGCGTAATCGCGGTGTTGGCGGCATAATGGGTCGGCAGCACGGTATAGACCGCCCCGGCGACCAGCGCGTGGCTCATCGCTGGGAAGCCGAAGGCGAGCAGTTCTGTTCCGGAAAGCGGCCGCTGGGTGCTATTGTCCGGACTGGTCAAGTTTCGCTCCCTGGGATCCGTCCGTCCATTGCTGCGCTGCCTCAAGCCGCGGCGACGACAAGCTGGCGCTGGGTGCCGAGGCCCTCGATCCCCAGTTCGATCCGATCGCCCACCTCGAGGAACACCGGCGGCTTCTGACCCAGGCCAACGCCCGGGGGGGTGCCGGTGGAAATCACGTCTCCGGGCAGTAGGGTCATGAACTGCGAGACATAGCTGATCAAGAAAGCCGGCTTGTAAACCATGGTTGCGGTCGAACCGTTCTGGAACCGCTTGCCGTTGACCTCCAGCCACATGTGGAGCTGGCACGGGTCGGCCACCTCGTCGCGGGTCACCAGCCAGGGGCCGATCGGGCCGAAGGTGTCGCAGCCTTTGCCCTTGTCCCAGGTGCCATAGCGCTCATTCTGGAATTGGCGCTCCGAAACGTCGTTGATCACGCAGTAACCAAACAGGTGGTCCATCGCCTCGGCTTCGCTGACGTACTTCGCGCGCTTGCCGATGACGAGGCCGAGTTCGACCTCCCAGTCGAGCTTGGTCGAGCCGCGCGGCTTTTCGACATTGTCGTCGGGCCCGCAGATCGCGCTGGTGGCTTTCAGGAACACCACGGGCTCCGGCGGAACCTCCTGGCCCGTTTCCGCCGCATGGTCGTAATAGTTCAATCCGATACAGACGAACTTGCTGATCCCGCCGACACAGGGGCCGATGCGCGCACCCGCCGCAACTTCGGGCAGGGACTGCAGGTCGAGCAGGCCGAGGCCGAGGTCGGGCCCGCGCGCCAGGCGCGCGGCGTCGATATCGGCAATATGACCGGACAGGTCGCGCATGGCCCCCTGGCCATCCAGCACACCGGGCTTTTCCGACCCTGCCGGGCCATGACGAAAGAACTTCACTCGAGGTATCCTTCCTTGGGGCCGGCGTAGCTCAGTTCGCCCAGCCGCCATCGATTATGTAAGTCTGCCCCGTGGTAAAGGCGGCCTCGTCGCTGGCAAGATAGCGGGCCATCGCCGCGATCTCTTCCGGGCGCCCCAACCGGCCCATCGGCTGGCGGGCGCGGAAATCAGCCAGCGCCTGTTCGTAATTGCCGGTCGCGCGTAGCCGGTCCTGAAGCGAAGGAGATTCGACCGTGCCTGGGCAGATCGCGTTGCAGCGGATGCCCCGGCTGACAAAATCGGCCGCGATCGACTTGGTCAGGCCATTCACCGCCGCCTTGGTGGCGGAATAGGCGAACCGGTTGGGCACTCCCTTGATCGAGCTGGCGACCGAGGAAATGTTAAGGATCACGCCCGTACCCCTGTCCAGCATGGCGGGCAGAAAGGCGCGCACCGTGTGGTACATCGAGGTGACGTTGATCCGGATCGAGGCGTCCCAGTCCGCAATTTCGCAATCGAGAATCGTACCGGCGTGGACGAAGCCCACTGCGTTAACCAGGATGCCGATATCGCCATGGGCACGGGCAGCGGCGGCAATCGCCTGCGGATCGGTCGCATCGAGCCGCAGACGTTCCACCCCCTCGAGGCTGTCCAGTGCATCGGCATTGATGTCGGCCGCGATGACCTGTGCCCCGGCCGCGGCGAAGGTTTCAGCGATGGCTCGCCCGATCCCCTGTCCCGCCGCCGTCACTAGCGCCACCTTGCCATCAAGAGCCAACATCAATGCTTCTCCGAACTTGTCTGCCGAGCCGCCGGTTAGAACCGATGGCTCAGGTCAATGCTAAAGGTCCGCCCGGGGGTGACCGTCTGCGCGCCGTTGTAGAAGTAGAACTGCGGCACATGCTCATCGAGCAGGTTCTTCACACCTACCGTCAGGCGGGTCTTATTCTGCAGCTGCAGCCCGGCCTGCAGGTCGATCTTGTTGTAGGCCGGATAGGGCTCGCTGACGCCAACATAGTCGCCCAGCACGCCACCCCATTCAAACCGGAACACGCCGCTGGCGACGAAGTCCAGACTGTCCGTCATTGGTGCATCGACATTGAACATTGCGTTGATCGAGCCGCGCCGAGTGTAGGGCAGGAGCTTGTCGTCAAGCACGAAGGCATTGGGTCGCCCGGCATTGACAGTCGCCTTGTCGAAGCGCGCGTTGAGCAGACCCAGCGAGACGCCGCCACTCAGCCACGAGGTCGGCCGCGCCAGGATTTCAAGTTCCAGACCCTTGGTCTTGCTGGAGCCGACATTGGCGTAATACGACTGGGCTAGCGGGGTCGACTGGGTAACCAGCACGTTGTTCTGCGGCATGTAGAACAAAGCGCCGTTGATCGCCAGCTTGCCGTCCATCAGATTGGCGCGGAAGCCGACCTCGAAGTTCTTGGCGGTTTCCTCATCATATGGGATCGTTTCGGCCGACACCGGCGTCAGGTTGAACGCGCCGGGTCGGAACCCGGTGCCATAGGTGAAGTAGAAGTTCAGGTCCTTGCTGGGCATGTAGCGCAGCGTCACTGTGGGCGAGGTGAAGTTGAACGTCTTTTCCGAGTTCAGATTATAGGTCGGGAAAGTGGACGAGAATGCCGCGTTGGCGACATACGCCAGGGTCGGGTTGGCGATCGGCTCGATGCCAGACAGGAAGGTCAGCTGCTTGCGGTCCGAGTTGTAGCGCAGGCCGCCGCTGAGCGTGAGCTGATCGGTGATGTCATAGGCTGCCGTGGCAAATACCGAGCGCGAATCTGTGCGGATTGTCGTCCCGGGCTTGGGGCTTCCGACCGGCACCGTCTGGACGCCCAGACCCAGCGGCAAGCCGGTGACTGCATCGACGTTCAAGATGTAGTCGCTGTGCACGTCATAGGCGTAGTCCTCCTTGAAGTAGGAAGCGCCCAGCATCCAGGTGAACGCACCGTCCTGGTTCGAGGTGATCAGCGCCTCGACATAAGTGTCCTCCACCTTGTCGCGCGGCGAGGCCACGCCCTTGACATTGTACGGTGGACCAAGGTCTGTCTGGTCAAGGTCATAGGTCGCGTTGAAGCGGTATTCGCGGTAGCTGCCGTTGAGCGCGAAGGTTGCAAAGCCCGGATCGTATTCCGCCTTGAGAAAGAAGTAGGCGTTCGACTTGGCCGAAACCGAGGTCGTGTCGCGGAACACCGAGGAATAGGTTTCGTGTTTGGAGGGCTGGAAGGTCAAGCCGTTCCCAGTGATCCCGTTCGGTGCGAAGGAAATCAGCGAGGGCCCGTCGTATTCCTGGTACTCGGCCAAGGCCTGGATGGTGAAATCTGGCGTCAGGTTTGCCTTCAGCGTGCCGCGGATGCCCTTGTCGGTCATCCTGCCGATGTATTCCTCCAGCGTCTCGTTTTTCATCTCGGCGCGGGTCTGGTTGAAGTGCCAGCCGGTCAGGCGCACGGCGACGTTGTCAGACAGCGGAACGTTGATCGCGCCTTCAAACTCGCTGCGGTGATAGCTGCCATAAGAGGCGCGGACATAGCCGCCGAATTCAGCCTTGGGCATGGTGGCGATCAGGTCTACCGTGCCGCCCAGCGAGCTGCGGCCATAGAAGCCGCCCTGCGGGCCGCGCAGCACTTCGATCCGTTCGATATCGACCTGGGCCCCGAGGCTCTGCCGGTGACCGCCGGCGTAAAGGCCGTTGCGGTAGACGCCGACATTGGGCTCGGCCTGAGTGTTAACCAGCTGCATGCCGCGGATGTTGATGAAGGTGTTGAGACCGTTGGCCGAATCCTGGATAACCGCGTTGGGCACCAGTCCGACGATTTCGCGGATGTTCGAGATGCCCTGATCGCGCAGCATGGCGCCATCGACCACGCTGACGGTGGCCGGCACCTCGGTCAGCACCTCCGCACGGCGGCGGGCGGTGACGACGATCGCGGCGGAATTGCCATTGCTGGCACCTTCTGCCGGAGCGGCGTCCTGCGCCAGAGCAGGCGCGCAATCCACATATGCCATCACAGCCACTGCCATGAGCAGCGACGACCGGATTTTACGCTTCGACCTCATCCATTCCTCCTTGCCTAGACCAGTTCCAGTCCTGCGTGTCAGCAATTCGTTTAATGTGATCGCTGATCATTTTGGATGTTGAACGGCGAATCGATTGATGTCAACAATGCTCACACTGGTTTCGCAAGTTTCGTCGCGGTGCCGGGTTCGCTCGAGCCGATGGGCTTGTCAGGCCCGCGCCGCCCTGAAATGTATAAATCTGGCAAGGTGACGAATATGCAGACTGTCGTGGAATCCGCGGATCTGATCCGCAATGGGCAGCTCAAGGCGGCGCGGCGCGTGCGCGCTTCGCTCGATGCGATCGAGCGTATGAACCCCGCGGTAAACGCCTTCGTGATGCTGGATGCCGAAGGAGCAATGCAGGCCGCCGAGGCAATCGACCGACAAGTCGCCGCAGGGCAGGATCCTGGCCCGCTCGCAGGGGTGCCAATCGGGGTCAAGGACATGGAGGCCTGCAAGGGCTTCAGGATGACCCAGGGCAGCTGGTTCTTGCGAGATGCTCCTCCGGAAAAGGAGGATTCGCGTCATGTCGCCCGACTTCGCGCAGCCGGCGCGGTGATCGTCGGCACGACCGCATGCTCCGAATTCGGCATGGATTCGGCCACCACTTCGAGGCTGTGGGGCATTACCCGCAATCCATGGAACCTCGACACGACGCCCGGCGGCAGCAGCGGGGGCTCTTCTGCAGCCGTGGCGGCGGGCATGGTCCCGCTGGCGACCGGCACCGACGCCGGCGGCTCGATCCGAGAGCCCGCTGCCTTCACCGGGATTATCGGGTTGAAGCCTAGCCACGGCCGCATTCCCAAGATGAACGGGTTCGCCAACTGGTCGGTCCACGGCGCGCTGGTCCGCACGGCTGCCGACGCGGCGCGGCATCTCGATGTCGCGGGTGGACCGCACGACGGCGACCGGCAATCGCTGCCCGCTTTCCCTGGCTTGTTCGAGGAGAGCATCGAGACGCTGGACGTATCCGGTCTACGTGCCGTCTGGACACCGGACTACGGCTATGCCCCGGTCGAGCCGGAAATAATCGAAATATGCCGCGAGGCCGCCAATCGCCTGATCCGCGCCGCCCAGCTGGAGGAGCGGAAGGTGCCCTTCCGTCCGGTCAACATCTACCGCCACTTCGGCGCGATCATGGGCAGCAACCTGGAGGCGGACTTCGTGCGCGATGGTATCCTGCCGGACGGCTTCGACATGCTGTCCGCCCCGGTGCAGAGCCTGCTGACCAAGATCCGCGCCCGGCGCGATGAGATCGACGTCAAGCAATCGTGGGAGCAGGTCTATCTGTTGGAGCGTCAGGTGGCGGAATTGTTCACGCAGACCGACCTGCTGCTCTCTCCCGCCACCTCGTGTGCTCCCTACGGCGCGAATGAGCTGGTCCCCAGCGTGGTCGATGGGCGCGACGCATCGGAGACGGGAGCCGAGCCATTTGGGATGCTGGCCAATGCCTGCTGGAATCCGTCGATATCGATTCCCGCAGGCTTCACTTCTGCTGGCCTGCCGGTCGGCCTGCAGGTGACCGCGCGGCGTCACCGCGACGATGTGCTGCTGCGGCTGGCGCGGATCGCCGAACTTGATTCGCCATGGCCATTCCCCGACGGTTTGATCGGGTAAGCCGGTCAAGGCAGTCAGCGCGCTGCGCCGTAGTAACCATTTAGGGATCCCGGTGGGCCGATCTTCTGATTCAGCACTTGCTTTTGGAGGTTGGTGTCTCGGGCGAGGGTCCTCGGGACGATCGAGGTGAGCGGCTGTAAGAACTTGTGCCTGACGGCCGAAATGGCAGGCGTGTTCCGCGCAGCACCGAGCGGCGGTTTCTCGGATACCTCGCTGCGGATGGCGCGTTCGGGTGGAGGCTGGCGCGATCTGCCCGAGAGCCTCGGATCCTGTCGGGCGGTTCATCGGCGTTACGACTGCTGGGGCGAGCAAGGGGTGATCGACCGCATTTTTGCGCCAGTAACTGACGATCCCGGCATGGAATGGCTGGCGATCGATGCCGCCATGATCCGCGCCCCGACCTTGGCCGCACGGACGAGAGTAAAGAGCAGCAAGCGGCATTCAAGCCCAGGTTCTTGGTCGCTCGCGCAGCGGGTTCGTCACCAGGGTACACGCGGTAGTCGATGCGCTCGGGCTGCCGGTCGACATTGTGCTTGGTTCTGCCTGGCAGAGCGAAATGGTGCCTGCAAGTGGACTGATTGAGCGCCTGCGCGCGCTGATCCGCAGGCAGGGCTAAAAATGCGTTCACCCCGCGAGTTCATCGCGGATCAGCCTGCAACCGTCTGTGGGTGTCCAGCTCAAATGGGGCCGGATCATTGGCTGTATTGCAATCTCTTTCCTGAGCGAGAGTCGCACACGCTTCCATTGCTCCTCTTTCAAAGCGCCAAGAAACGAGTGGCCAAGCCAGCAATTGCAGCGCGTTTTTCGGCTGTTGCTGCAATCCAGTAACCGGGGTGCAGTCTGGATTGCGGTAACTACCAGCCAGCACGTCGAATATGGGGAGCAACGAGGCAAAGTTACAGTTAAAGTGCTCTGGCAGGCGTGAATGGTGGATCCGGTGATAGGCGGGACCGTTAAGCAGCCAGGTCCATCTGCCAAAATCCAACTTGAGGTTGGAGTGGACAAGAAAATGCCAGAGGCTCAATCCGAAATAGGTCGCAAGCGCAGCCGTTGTCGGAGAGATCACCAGATAGGCTAGCGGCCAAACGGTGAATGACTTTATAAGTCGATCGCCCCAAAAATGTCGCGTTGAAGTCAGGGCTGACATGTTCGGGTCCGAGTGATGCAGGGAATGCATCGCCCAAAGGAACGGGACTGCGTGTTGTGCACGGTGAAAAAGGTATTCACCGAGATCCTGAGCCACAATATATATGGGTACAGCTAGCCAGATCGGGAGTGCGCTTCCATCAATTAGGGACGGCCCATTCCAGACCGGGAACAATCGGTATACTGTTACGCCAGCTGCAAGATTGATCGCCCAGTTTTGAAGGTTAATCTTCCAGTCGCCGCCATCCTTTCCGGCCCGAATTTCGACCAGCGTCAGTGCAATGACAACGAAAATTGACGGAACAAGAGTGGCAAGCCAAGTCATGCCATTGGCGTAGAGCCTATCAGTAAATTTCAGCTGAAGAGATTAAACGACCGAGGCTGAAGTGCAAATTCGGGTGGGCAATTATTGAGAGATCTGGCCGGTATTGCTCGACACGTTGGCAAAGTTAGCGGTAAGGGCGCGAACGCTTAGTTTGTCCGTATCGGGCTGGCGCGACGACGGAATTAAACTGTGGGGTGTGAGTGAGACCTACCGGACGCGATTGTCGCAGCTGCATGTACTGGGATGTCCAGCCTGATGATGAACGCGTTGGGATCTGCCGGCGCTTTCCGCCTGAATACAACGGCTGGTCTATAACTGACAGGAATTGTTGGTGCGGTGAACATCGCTTCCGCTCCAGCAGTCGCTTTGCGAGAGAAGAAGCCATCAAAGTAGGCCTGTCCGGCCTGATTCTGTTTGTGATAATCACAATTGCAATTTGGCGGCTATCGGTAGGTTGAGAGCTCCGATCGGCGCGAGCGACAAGGGCGAATTTGTTGCTGTGAAGCGTTTGGGCGGCTCGCGCGACTATGGCCGCAGTGCCACCGCCATTTTGCCCAGTGGGCCCTCGCAGCGAAGCCCCGGTAAGGGGTGCTGCCGTGACTAATATTCAAGAATGGCTCGTCATATTGCCATTGCTGGCAGGCTGGGCTCCTGCGAACCCGACCCGCTGGAGCGCTTCGACGGCAATACGTACACGAAGGGCGGCAAGGCGCGCGGACAGGCATCCCTTAGTTCCCTTGCGCCACCTGACGTGGATGCACTCGACCGAGGTCACCAATGCCGAATGTTCTTGCGCCGCGGAGGTTGTCCACGACATCACGTCACACCCGATTGAACGCCATTTCGCGCCTTTCAGCATTATGTGTGCGGCCCGCCACTTGACGTCCGGCACGAGCCGGACTTGCGGTCGCCGACCAGCTTTGAGCGCAGGGCGAAGTCCTCAGCATTGGTCAGAGCCAGGCGATCAGGCAGTTTGGTTACACGTTATCGATATCGATGAATTCGTCCCGTTTGTGCGGCTGGCCGGGTGCCCGATTGATCGACTGCACCATGACCGGCCACTCTGAATTCACCGAGATTCTGATTTTAGAAGCAGTGCAGGTAAAGGACGGGACGCTCCCTGCTTCAATAAACCCGATGCGGGTATCGGCCCCAGCCTGAGCAGTTTTTGGAGATACGGGACGAACTACGGATTGGTCCTGATTTCCGGCGGAAGGCTGCGGTGCACCCAATGCGTCGGCGACCCCTGCCTCTCGTGCGATTCTTATAATCTCGTCCTCCCAAAGTTTGAACCAGGCGCGCTTTTGGTCCTCCATTTCGTAGAGGTCATAAGTGCGCTCCAATCCCTTCTTGACGTGATTGAGCATCGCTTCTGCAGTGTCGAAGCCCACGTTCAGTCGCCTCGTATTTGAACGGGCCGTTCTGCGAAAATCGTGCGGCGTAAATCGCTCGATTTGCTGGCCCGAAGCGTCGACCATCCGGGCGTGGACCCGGTCTCTGGCCTTGTACCAGACCGAACGATTGCGCGGTCCCTGGATCTTATCGCCTGGGAAGACCCATTCGGACTCACTTGCCATCAGCGAGAGCCCCCATGGCCCGAGCGCGATCCGATGAGCGGTGGAGTTCTTGGAGCGCTCGCTGGGAATAGTCCAGATTCCGTCATCAATTTCGTCGGTGCGCGCATTGGCTACTTCCGAGATCCGGGCAGCTGTGAGCAGCCATAGCAGCATGCCCCTCTGAAAGTGCTTAGGTTCCTCGACCAGTGCCACGAGGAACCATTCGATCTCCTGCAGGCTGAGCATCCTCGATCGCGGACTTTCCGGAAAACGCAGATCACCAAGTCGGCGCGATGGATCAGACTCCAATCCAACAGCAAGTCCGCGTAGCGAAGCGGCCCAGCCGAAGAATACCTTGAGTTCAGCAGCGAGGCGATTTGCCCGGATCTTGGCCGTCTTACCCTTCCTTTCGACCAGGTTGATCAGGTCGCGCTCGGTAACATCGTAAACGCACCGCATGCCAAGCACTGGCTTGATATCGAGTTCAAAAATATCGCCCTTGTCTTTGATGGTTCTGGGCTTGTTGGGCCGCTTAGCGCGAGAGGATCTGCCTTCTCTCACTGCCACCATATAGAGCTCGTGGGCTTTGGACACGGTCATGATGTCGCGGCGCTTTTCCTCGCGCAGGGCCACTCGAGGATCGATGCCGGCGTCAATCAGTTCATTGATTTTTTCCGCCCACTCGCGGGCATCGGCGATTGTGACGTTGGGGTAGAATCCGCTCCGCATCGTCACGATCACAGACGTTTTTGGTATTCTTCTCCGTAACTTCCAGCGTTTTCTTCCCTTTCGCGGCATGACTTCGACGACCAGTCCGGGTGACACAGGATCGGCCAACGATCCCTTCCGAAGGGAATCAATATTTGCAGGTGAAAACAATGGCTTCTTCGGCATGTGTCTTGCTCCGGACGGTCTCCGGAGCAGTGAAATCACGACACAAATCGTGGCACAATACAGGTCAAACTCGGCCCAACGCGGGCAAACCGAGTCTAACTGATTTTTGCCAGGAGTTGCCCGTAAATCACTGTACCATAACCGAATCATGAGAATTCGGTTGGCTGGGGCGGCAGGATTCGAACCTGCGAATGCCGGTACCAAAAACCGGTGCCTTACCACTTGGCGACGCCCCAGCAGACGGGCGGCTCATAGCAGGACTTGAGGGGAAGGGAAGGGGGCGGATAGCCCGCCCCCGACCTAAATTGTGCAATCAGAGCAGCGCGGGATCGACCTTGTCGAAATCGCTGGCGTCGTGGCGTTCGGGCAGGCCCTTGCCGGTGTTGACCAGCCGCCCGCGCTTCACCGCCGGACGCGCGCCGATTTCTTCCACCCAGCGGCCAACCGCTTCATATTCCTGCATCTGCAGGAATTCGCGGGTGCTCCCATAGGCTTCGCCGGTATAGAGATTGCCGAGCCAGGTGAAGGCGGCGATGTCGGCGATGGTATATTCGTCGCCCGCCAGGAAGCGCGTCGTTTTCAGCTGGTTGTCGGCCACGCTGAACAGGCGCTTGGTTTCCATCGCATAGCGGTTGATCGCATATTCGATCTTGACCGGGGCATAGTGGTAGAAGTGGCCATAGCCGCCGCCGATGAACGGGGCGCTGCCCATCTGCCACATCAGCCAGCAGATCGTCTCGGTCCGCCCGGCCAGGTCCTGCGGGATGAAGGCCTTGAACTTGTCGGCCAGGTGCAGAAGCATCGCGCCGCTTTCGAACAGGCGCATCGGCTTGTCACCCGAACGGTCGCACATCGCGGGAATCTTGCTGTTGGGGTTAAGCTCGACAAAGCCCGAACCGAACTGATCGCCCTGGCCGATGTTGATCAGCCACGCGTCGTATTCGGCGCCGGTATGGCCCGCGGCGAGCAGCTCTTCGAGCATGATCGTTACCTTCTGGCCGTTGGGCGTGCCCAGCGAATAGAGCTGGAAGGGATGCTTGCCGACGGGCAGCTCCTTTTCCTGCTGCGCGCCGGCGGTGGGGCGGTTGATGCTGGCAAAAGGGCCGCCGTTGGTGGTGTCCCAAACCCAGACTGCGGGCGGGGTGTATTCAGCATCGGCCATCGGTGTATCCTCTCGTCGAGATTTTGTATGCAACATATACTAATTGCGCCGCTTGCGAGCGCTTCGCAAGGGGCAAGTTTGGCGAAACAAATTCTGTCCGGCAACAGCGTTGCGATGGACGGTCAACCTGTTAGGAACGCCCCCATGGTTCGCAAGATTTCGTTGTTCGCCGCGCTGACCGCGCTGTTTTCCGTTGCCGCCACGGCTTCGACCGCCCCGTTTCCGATCGATCCGGCGCGGATCACCTCGACGGTTCGCGTAATGACGCAGGATTGGTTCGAAGGCCGCGCGCCAGGAACCGTTGGGGAAGACCGCACGGTCAGTTACCTGATCGGCCGGTTCCAGGAAATGGGGCTCCAGCCGGGCGGGCCGAACGGCCGCTGGGTGCAGGAAGTGCCGCTGCTCCACACGCGGCTGGGTGCGCCGGAGCGGCTGGCGCTGACCACGCCGCAGGGCGAAATTCCGCTGAAGCCGGGGACCGACGTCTACCTCTCTACCCTGCGCAATTACGATGTGGTGCGCGTTGCCGACGCGCCGCTGGTCTTCGTCGGCTATGGCGTTACCGCGCCCGAGCGGCAGTGGGACGATTTCAAGGGGCAGGACCTTAAAGGCAAGGTCGCCGTGTTCCTGATCAACGACCCCGATTTCGCCGCCGCACCCAAGGAAAAGGTCGCGGGCAAGTTCGGCGGCAAGGCGATGACCTATTACGGGCGCTGGACCTACAAGTTCGAGGAAGCCGCACGGCGCGGGGCGGTGGCGGCGCTGATCGTCCACGATACCGACGGCGCGGGCTATGGCTGGAACGTGGTCATCAGCCCGGGCGGCGAGAATTACGGCCTGGTCGCCAAGGACGGTTCGCAGACCAGCCTCGCGCTGCAGGGCTGGCTGTCGCACGACATGTCTGACCACCTGTTCAGCGCCGCAGGGCTGGACCTTGGCAAGCTGCGCGTGGCGGCCCGATCGGCGAAGTTCAAACCGGTGGCGCTGAAGGGCGTCACCCTTGCGGTGGCGATTCCGTCCGCGCACCAGGTCGTCACCAGCCACAACGTGCTGGGCAAGGTGCCCGGCACCGAGCGGCCGGATGAAGTGGTGATGTTCGGCGCGCACTGGGATGCCTATGGCCAGGGCGCGCCCGATGCGCAGGGCCGGATCTACCGCGCCGGGGCCAACGACGATGCGCTGGGCGTGGCTGGCGTGTTCGAAGTGGCGCGGCGCTTTGTGGCGCAGCCGCCAAAGCGCAGCGTGGTCTTCGCGTTCTGGACGGCCGAGGAACGCGGGCTGCTCGGCTCGGAATACTATGCGCAGAACCCGGTCTATCCGATGGACAAGACCGTCGCCAACCTTACCATCGATGTGCTGCAAACTGCAGGCCGCGCGCGCGACGTGGTGCTGATCGGCAAGGGCCAATCGACCATGGAAGACGAACTTGCCGCCTTCGCGGGCCAGCAGGGCCGCTACGTCACGCAGGAAAACCTGCCCGAACGCGGCCTGTTCTTCCGCGCCGACCATTTCCCCTTCGCACGGCGCGGCGTGCCGGTGCTGCTGATGATGAGCCTTGCGGGCGCATCGGACCTTGAAGTGGGTGGGCGGCCTGCGGGGCAGGCGTGGATCGATGACTATACCGGGCGCTGCTATCACCAGGCCTGCGATGCCTGGGATGCGGGCTGGAACCTGGACGGCGCGGTGCAAGATATCGAACTGGTCGCGGGGATCGGGCAAGACCTCGCCAATTCGAACCGCTGGCCGCTGTGGAAGCCGGGCAGCGAATTTGCAGCGGCGCGGGGGAATGTGGGGCGCTAGGGAGCGTTAAGCTCATAGCGACTGTCCCGCGCAATTCACCGGGGCGCTGTCAGTATCAGAAGCGATTCACACTTATGCCCGATGGAAAATCTGAAGCGGAAAGACTCTTGAACGAGGCAATGCCATTCGCGGAGCAATTGCTTGTGCAGTATGGTGAGTTTTTCCCGTTTGCCCGTGCATTTGATCGTGAGGGACAGGTATTGTCGATCGCAGCTTATGTTGAATCTGAGCGACCACCGTCGAATGAGTTGATTGAACTACTTGCAAGTGGCCTGCGACAGGGTGCTGCAGAGGGCAAATACTGCACTACAGCCCTTATTTATGATGTTCGTGTCACGCCACCATCCACCAGTGCAATGACTGATGCTGTTGCTGCCGAGCTGGAGGACCATAGCGGCTATGCAGTAACCGTGTATTTCCCCTACACACTGGAGGATGGGGAGCCTTCATTTGGAGCCGTGTTTGCCACGCCCAATTCTCGTGCAATCTTCTCCCGCTAGCCCAACAACCGGGCGCGCGAGCCTCAGGCCAGCCGCATCACCCAGCCGTGCGGGTCGGGGGCTTCGCCGCGCTGGATGTCGACCAGGCGGGCTTTCAGCTTTTGCGTGAGTTGGCCCGGGCCGCCCGAACCGATCACGAATTCGCCGCCGTGGTCGGCAACCTTGCCGACCGGGGTGACGACCGCCGCCGTGCCGCAAGCGAAGGCTTCGACCAGCTTGCCCGAGGCCGCATCCTCGCGCCAGGCGTCGAGGCTGTAGCGTTCTTCGCGCACGTTGAGGCCTTCTTCCTGCGCCAGCGCCAGCAGGCTGTCGCGCGTGATGCCGGGCAGGATCGTGCCGGTCAGCGGCGGGGTGATCAGGCTGCCGTCATTGAATACGAAGAACAGGTTCATGCCGCCCAGTTCCTCGATCCAGCGGTGCTCGGCCGCATCGAGGAACAGCACCTGGTCGTGCCCCTTTGCAAAGGCTTCGGCGGTGGGGACGAGGCTGGCGGCATAGTTGCCGCCGCACTTGGCCGCGCCCGTGCCGCCCGGGGCCGCGCGGGTATAGTCCGACACCCAGATCGACACCGCCGGAGCGCCCGACTTGAAATAGTTGCCCGCCGGGCTGGCGATGACGATGAACTTGTAGCTCTTGGCCGGGCGCACGCCGAGGAACGCCTCGGTCGCGATCATGAACGGGCGCAGGTAGAGCGAGCCGCCCTCGACGGTCGGGAACCAGTCGGCATCGGCGGCGACCAGCTCTTTGATCGCGGCGACGAACAGGTCTTCCGGGATTTCCGGCATGGCGAGGCGGCGGGCCGAGGCGTTGAAGCGCTGGGCGTTCGCCTCGGGCCGGAACAGGGCGATGCCGCCGTCCTTGAGGCGGTAGGCCTTCAGCCCTTCGAAGATTTCCTGCGCATAGTGCAGCACCGCCGCCGCCGGATCGAGCGGGATCGGGCCATAGGGGGCCAGCGTGGCATCGTGCCAGCCGGCCTCTTCCGACCATTCGATCACGACCATGTAATCGGAGAACGCCTTGCCGAACCCGGGATCGGCCAGCACCGCCGCGCGTACATCGGCCGCCGTCGGGGCGGGATGGGGCAGGCGCGTAAACTGGAGATCGGCGGACATGGCAGATTGGTCCCTTTGCATGGCGAAACGCGGCGATTGAACGAAAATTACGTCAATGGCAAGCGAAATGAAATAAACGAACGGGCGTTCGCTCACTCGTTTCTTTAGGGCCAAACACGCCAAAGGCCAAGAGGGCCATGTTCGGCAGGAGCGGAAATCGCCGCCTTCAATCGCATCGTCTGTTAGGGAAGGCTCCAAATGAGAAGGGCTGCCCCGGCCTAACCGGAAGCAGCCCTTCGCATGGTCAGCGGCCGGAAAGCGCCGCTCACGAGGCCTCTATCGCGTGATCAATCAGCGATAATGCCTCGCGCTGCGGATTACCGACCTCCCTGCTGAACCATGAGACATCGGTCACCTCCTTTCGCGCTGTTTGAGCCAAAGACACCTTCTCTCGAAGGCTAGGCCGGAACCGGCTTTGTGCCGCTCCGTCCTTGCACACAGGAATACCGATTCCGCACTGCACAACAAGACTTGCACTTATTTATTTTGGCGTCAGTATCAGGACTTCCGGCCTGTAATGGCGGCACGGAAAATCCCCGATCAGCGGCAATCCTGGACTACCCGACCGACCTCCGGCCAGCTTGGCAGGTACAGCGTTGGCTGGCCGGCAACTTCAAGCGCAAACCGGCCGCGCGAAAAGGCGATGGCATCCAGCACCGGGTCGCCGGCCTTGAGCGCCGCAACCTGCCAGCTTTCGCTGTTGGGCCCGCCCTGGCTCAGCAGGGCGCGCGTCCCGGTGGTTGAGGTCAGCGCCATCGGCACTTGCCCGCCGCCCAGCGCCGCGCGGGCAATCAGCACTTCGCCGCGCACGCGGTCGCAGGTGAAGGTGACGAGCGCAGCCGCGGGGCTGCTGCCATATGTCGCAACCGACTTGCCCCCGGCATTGCTCCAGCTCCAATTGCCCGGCGTGCGCGGCGCATCGCGCCAGTCCGCCGGGGGTGGAGGCAAGGGGGCGGGCTGCGGCTTGGGCATGAGCGAGGGAGCGGGGGCAGGCGCGGGCAGCGGCGCCGGAGCCTGCTGGGGCGCGGCGCAGCTGGTCAGGAAGCCGAGCACGCCAAGCGCATGGGCAATGGGCAGGGGGCGATGATTGGGACGAATTGCTTTCACGCTGTTCCTATGGAATGAGGCGGCCCGCGCAGCAAGAGCCTGTTACCCATGAGCAAACCCGCCAAAATCCGCGTCGATCAGCTGCTGGTCGAGCGCGGCCACGCCGAAAGCCGCACCCGCGCGCAGGCGCTGGTGCTGGCGGGCGTGGTCTTTTCGGGCGAAACCAGGATCGCCAAGCCGGGGCAGACGCTGCCCGCCGATGCGCCGCTGGACGTGCGCGGACGCGACCACCCGTGGGTTTCGCGCGGCGGGATCAAGCTGGCCCACGCGATCGAACATTTCGGGCTCGATCCCAGTGGCGTTACCGCGATGGACATCGGCAGTTCGACCGGCGGGTTCACCGATGTGCTGCTCACCAAGGGCGCAGCGCATGTCTTCGCGGTCGATTCAGGGACCAACCAGCTTGCCTGGAAATTGCGGCAGGACCCGCGTGTGACCGTGCTGGAGCAGACCAGCGCCCGCATCCTCACCCCCCAGCATATCACCGCGCCGTGCAGCTGGGTGGTTTGCGACGCCAGTTTCATTTCGCTCTCCAAGGTGTTGGAAGTACCGCTGAAACTGGCTGCGCCGCAGTGCCGGCTGCTGGCCCTGATCAAGCCCCAGTTCGAAGTCGGGCGCGAGGAAGTGGGCAAGGGCGGGGTGGTGCGCGATCCTGCACTGCACGAACGGGTCTGCGCCGAAGTGCGCAGCTGGCTTGAGGCAAGCGGCTGGACGGTCGAGGGAATCGTCGAATCCCCGATCAAGGGGCCGGAAGGAAATGTCGAATTTCTGATTTCGGCTCAAAGGGGTTAGACGTTGGTGGGGGGTAGCGCCTCGGGCATTGCCTCGCGGCCTGCCTCTCGCCAATATCCGGCAGTTCGCAAATCCGAATCGAGGCTTCCTGATGAGTGAGCTTGCATCGCCGGGCCAGTTGCGCGCGGCATTGCTGCGCTGGACCTTGCTGTTTTCGCCCCTGCTGCTCTTGCTGGGGTTCCTGTCGGGCGCGGTTTCCGGCAGCGGGGCGGGCAACCCATGGTTCATGGACCTGACCAAGCCGTCGCTCTATCCGCCGCCGGCAACCTTCGGGATCGTCTGGTCGATCCTCTATCTGCTGATGGGCCTTGCCCTGGCCATGATCGTGACCGCACGCGGCGCTGCGGGACGCGGGCTTGCCGTGGCAGTATTCGCGGCGCAGTTCCTGCTCAACCTCGCCTGGTCGCCGCTCTTCTTCGCAATGCATCAGATCAGCCTTGCGCTGTATCTGCTGGCTGCGCTCGATGTTGTGGTGATCGTGACCGTAATCCTGTTCTTCCGGGTGCGTCCATTGGCAGCCTGGTTGATGCTGCCCTATCTCGCCTGGTGCCTGTTCGCGACCACGCTCAACTGGCAGTTCCTTGAGGCGAACCCCGGCGCAGACGGCACCGACGGCGGTGAACCGGTTGCCACTGTCGAATTCAAGTGAACTCTTGAATCGCGTCGCGAACGGGGCCATCTGGTCGCCATGCAAAGCGAAAACCCTCTGCTCGCCGATATCGCCAAACTGCTGAACAGCGCTGCCGGAACCGTGGCCGGGATGGGCCGCGAAGCCCGCGATGCCGCGCGCGAACGGATGCGTGAGGGGCTTGGCGGCCTCGATTTTGTCAGCCGCGATGAATTCGACGTGGTCAAGGACATGGCCGCCAAGGCGCTGGACGAGGTTGATGCCCTGAAGGAGCGGATCGCCGCCCTTGAGGCCGCTCTTGCCGCCAAGGCGAAGAAGTAAGCCCGCTACCCCCCGCTTGAGTTGCACGCGCTTTGCGGCCACACCGCCGCGATGAACCTGCGCGCCCCCGCCATCGTCTGCGCCTCGCGTCCGCACGGCGAAACCGCTGCAATCGTTCGGCTGCTGACCGCCGAGGACGGACTTGTGGCAGGTTATGTCGCGGGCGGGCGAGGGCGCCAGCTGCGCCCGGTGCTGATCCCGGGCAATTTGGTTGAGGCCGAACTGCGCAGCCGCTCCGATAGTCAGCTGCCCTTTGCGCGGCTTGAACTGGTCGCCAGTCGCGGCCCTTGGTTGACCGAGCCCCTGCCCGCCGCCGCGATCGGCTGGGCCTGCGCGCTGACCGCTGCCGCGCTGCCCGAACGCCACCCGTATCCGGCGCTGTTCGCGGCGCTTTGCGCGCTGCTCGAAGCGGTTTGCCACGCCCCTTCCGCGCGCGGCTGGGTGCCGGGCTTGTTGCGATACGAGGCGCTGGTGCTGCGCGAGCTTGGCTATGGAAACATGCCGATCCCGCCGGAAGACGCAGGAATGACCGCTTTGCTGGCGCAATTCGACGCCCAGGCAGGCGTGCTATCACGCTATCCGCTTGCCGAAAGGCGCGGCGATGTTATGGGGGCCCGCGCCATGCTGCGCGAGCGGCTGGCCCGAATAGACTAGAAGCGGGTATTCCATGAAGATTGCGGTTTTCGCCGGTGACGGCATCGGTCCCGAAGTGACGCGCGAAGCGGTCCGCGTGCTTGAAGCGCTGGCGCTGCCAGGGCTCGAGCTCATTGAAGGCGACGTCGGCGGTGCGGCATACAAGCGCCATGGCCACCCTCTGCCGCAAGCCACGCTGGACATTGCCCGCGAGTGCGATGCGATCCTGTTCGGTGCGGTGGGCGATCCCGATTGCGACAATCTTGAGCGTTCGCTGCGCCCCGAACAGGCGATCCTGGGCCTGCGCAAGGCGATGGGCTTTTTCGCCAACTTGCGCCCCGCGCGAGTCTTTGCTGGGCTGGAGGACTTCTCCGCACTGCGCCCCGAAGTGGCCGGCGCCATCGATCTCCTCATCGTGCGCGAGCTTAACGGCGATGTCTATTTCGGCGAAAAGGGCATCCGCAAGCTGGAAGATGGCCGCCGCCAGGGCTGGGACATGATGTCCTATGCCGAAGACGAAGTGCGCCGCATCGCCCACGTCGGCTTCAAGGCGGCGCAGGGCCGCGCCAAGCCGGGCGAGAAGGGCAAGCTCTGCTCGGTCGACAAGGCCAATGTGCTCGAAACCTCGCAGCTCTGGCGCGACGTGATGATCGAAGTGTCGGCGGACTATCCCGATGTCGAACTCAGCCACATGTATGTCGACAACGCGGCGATGCAGCTGGTGCGCAACCCCGGCCAGTTCGACGTGATCGTTACCGGCAACCTGTTCGGCGATATTCTTTCGGATCAGGCCTCGATGTGCGTGGGCTCGATCGGCCTGCTTGCTTCGGCCTCGCTGTCCGAAGGCACCAGCGGCCTTTACGAGCCGATCCACGGTTCGGCCCCCGACATTGCGGGCAAGGGGTTGGCCAATCCAATGGCGACGATCCTGTCCGCCGCGATGCTGCTGCGCCACAGTCTGGGCTTCGAAGCGCAGGCAGCCCGGATCGAGGCAGCGGTTGCCAAGACGCTGGCGGATGGTATCCGTGGCGGAGACCTCGGCGGTAGCTTCGGCACGGCTGCCATCGGCGACGCGGTCCTCGAAAGGCTCTGACATGACTCTTCGCCTGGGCGTCGTCCTGCCCACCTATAACGAACGCGGCAACCTGCGCGGCATGGTCCAGCGGCTCGATGCGGCGCTCACGGGCATCGCCTGGGAAGTCATTGTTGTCGATGACAACAGCCCCGATGGGACGGCCGACGAAGCGCGCGCACTGGCCCAAGAAGACACGCGGGTGCGGGTGATCCAGCGCATTGGCCGACGCGGCCTGTCCTCGGCCGCGATCGAGGGGATGTGCGCGACCGCCGCCCCGGTCGTCGCGGTGATGGACGCCGATCACCAGCACGATCCCAATCTGCTGCCCGGCATGCTGGCCGCAATCGAAGGCGGGGAATACGACGTTTCCTACGCCTCGCGCTTTGCTGAAGGCGCAAGCACCGAAGCCTGGGGCCGGCCTGACCGGGTCAAGGCTTCGAACCTTGCCAACCGCATTGCGAACAAGGTCACCGGAGTCGAACTGTCCGACCCGATGAGCGGCTATTTCATGCTGCGCAGCGAAGTGCTGCGTGCCGACGCGCACCGCCTGTCGGGCGTAGGCTTCAAGATCCTGCTCGATATTCTCGCCACGGTCGAAGCGCCGCTGCGGATCAAGGAATTCCCGATGAATTTCGCCGCCCGTGCCGATGGCGAAAGCAAGCTCGACCGCACGGTCGTGTTCGAATTCCTGGTCGGGCTGTACGACAAGTGGCTGGGCCGGATCATCCCGACGCGCTTCGCCCTGTTCGGCACGATCGGCGCGATGGGCGTCGTGGTGCACATGGCGGTCCTGGCCGCAGTGCTCAACCTGTTCGGCGCGGAATTCGCGGTCAGCCACTATCCCAAGGAAGCGGCCTTTATCGTCGGCCAGACCCTCGCGGCAGTCGTGGCGATGACCTTCAACTTCGTACTCAACAACGAACTGACCTATTCGGACAAGCGCCTGCGCGGCGTCGGTCCGCTGATGATGGGCTGGGCGCGGTTTGCGCTGACCTGCTCGTTCGGCCTGCTCGCCAATATCGGCGCGGCGACCGCGCTGGTGCGGATCGGGTTCAACCCCTATCCGGCGGCGATCGTCGGGATCGTACTGGGTTCGGTGTGGAACTTCGCGTTGTCCTCGAAGTTCGTCTGGGGCAAGTATTGAGCGAGGCAGCCCGACTGCCTGCCAGTCAATTGGCGCTGCTGAGTGTTACGGCGCTGCTTGCACTTGCAAGTTTGATCGACACGCCTTTTCCTGACCTGGCGCCGCTGCAAAATCTGCCAACCCTCGCAATTGTGGCCGCGCTTGGCTGGGTACTGCGACGGCACCCCATGCCGGATACTGTGGTCTGGTGTTTGTGCCTGTTCTTGTGGCTACACACGCTGGGTGGGCGCTATGCCTATTCTTACGTCCCCTATGATGCCTGGTTCACTTCGCTCGGCCTGCCGGAACCTGGCGAGTTTTTCGGCCTGACGCGCAACAGCTATGATCGGCTGGTCCACTTCAGTTTCGGACTGTTGATGGTCTACCCGATTGCTCAATTTCTGAGCCGCAGTGGCGCCGTTAGTAACGGCGTGGCGCTCTACATCGCGGTTGAATTCGTGTTTGCTGGCTCGGCGCTTTACGAAATCTTTGAGTGGGTGCTGACCTTGGTTATGGCTGGCCCCAACGCCGATGCCTACAATGGACAACAAGGCGACATTTGGGACGCCCAAAAGGACATGGCTTGCGCCGTCAGTGGTGCTCTGATCGCGGTCGGCTGGCTGGTGCTGCGCAGACGCACACCAGCCTAAGCCTAATCACCCTTCCACGAAACCCTTCCACGTCGCCATATAATCCACGAACGCATCGCCCAGCCCCTCGGCCTTGAGGTGGGCGCGGGTAACTGGGACGCTCGTGCTGGCAAAGCTGACGTCGGCGAGCGCCTGCCTCGCGAAATCGTGGTGCAGGATCGCGCCGCGTCCGATCAGCACGAAGTCGGCCCCCGCATCGAGGCAGGCCTGCGCCTTGGCTGCGTCCATGATCTTGCCCGCGACCCCCAGCTTGGTGGTGCCGCGTTCGAGCGCGGTAAAGTGTTCGATCAGTGGCTTGCCGGCGAATTCGGCTTCCTCGGGCGCCTTGAAGCAGTCCCACAGCGACATGTCGAGATAGTCGAGCTTGCCGCCGGTCATTACTTCCTCGGCGAGCGCCAATGCCTCGGCCATGCGGATGTTGAAGCGTTCGGGCGAGAGGCGCAGGCCGAGCTGGAACTGCGGCCCGGTGGCGGCGCGGATGCCGTCGATGATTTCGAGGATGATGCGCTTGCGGGCCGCGAAGCTGCCGCCCCAGCCGTCGCTGCGCTGATTGTTCTCGGCATCCAGGAACTGGGCGAGGACATAGCCATGCGCACCGTGGATTTCGGCCCCGTTGAACCCGGCCTGTTCGGCGCGGACGGCTGCGGCGATGAAATCGTCGCGCAGGATCTCGACCTCGGCAGTGGTCAGTGCGCGGGTGCCGGTCTCCGCGTCGGCGAAGGGGCCTTGCGGAGCCTCGCCGATCAGGTCCTTGGGGCTGCGCATGCCGGCATGGTGCAGCTGGACCGAAGACAGCGCCCCGGTTGCGCGCAGCTTGTCGGCAAGGGCGGTGAGGCCCGGAAGGTGATCGTCGGACCAGATGCCGAGTTGCCCCGGAAAACCTTGCCCGCCGCGCTGGACGTGAGCGGCAGCGGTCATCACCAGGCCGAAGCCGCCCTGACCACGCATTTCGAGCCAGCGCACCTCGTCGTCGGAGAGCGTCCCGTCGGGATGACTTTGCATGTTGGTCAGCGGAGCCAGCATCATGCGGTTGTGCATGGTCGGGCCGTGGACGAAATTCAGCGGAGCGGAAAGCTTGGTCATTTGTTGCGAATCCTGTCTGTTTGATTCGCAATATGCAGATGTGCGAGGTCAGCGCCAGCTAGCAAGCCACATCCATTGCTCGAAACTGGCCTTGCCATTGTGGAGCGGCGCGGCCGAGATGATCGGATAGAACCACACGAAGACGGCGATATTCGCCGCCAGCAGGCCGCGCGGCAGCCAGCGCCAGCGATCCTTGCGCTGCCACAATTCGTCCAGCGCCAGCGCCAGCAGGGCCATCAGGAAGGCGCCCGGCAGCAGGTAGTGGTAATAGAACTGCACCGGCTTGCCCGAGACCGCCCACATGCCCAGCGAGGCGGCATAGAGCGCGGCAAAGGCGAGAGCATCGCCGCGCCCCCGCCGGATCCCGGCCCACAACCCCCAGGCCAGCGCGGGAAGGCCCGCCAGCATGGTCAGCGGATTGCCGACCATCACGATCCCGCGCCAGGCGCCGTCGGTTTCGCGGTAGAGGTACCAGATCGCGCGGATATTCCCGATCCACTGGTACCAGACCGAGCGGTAGGGGTGCGGCTTCATCACGCTGTCCTGCAGTCTCAGCATGTACTGATGCCAGCCGATCGGGTCGAACGGGTCGATCGCCTGCTTCGCATAGAAGAACGCTGGCCAGTAGGTCAGCCAATAGACCAGCATGGGCAGAGCGCCGAGCCACAGCCCGGCCTCGAGCAGGCTGACGCCCGGCACCGGGCCGCCGCTCGTCGCGGTGACGAAGTTCGGCCCATGCATGCGCAGTCTGACCGCCAGGAACAACAGCCCAGGCAGCATTGCGGCGGGCACGATTGACCATTTCGCCGCGACTGCGAGACCAAGCGCAGTCCCGGCCAGCGCGAGCCTCCAGTGTCCTTGCCCGGGCTTGCGCATGGCGGCGGCGAATTGCCACAGGCCGACCATGCCGAGCCCGGCCATGACCATGTCGAGCATCGCGATCCGGCTTTGCACGAACCACATGAAATTGGTCGCGAGCAGGAGAGTGGCCAGGATTGTCGCCAGGCGCCGTCCGCTGGTGAACCAGACCAGGCGCGAAAAAGCGAACAGGCCGATCGTCCCGGCAAAGGCGGATGGCAGCCGCCAATAAAGCGGCTTGTCGCCCAGCCAGCGGATCGAGGCGGCGATCACTTCCTTGGCCAGCAGCGGATGTTCGGGATTGGCGCGCACCCCTTCGATCAGCTTGCGCGCGGCGTTCACGTAGTGAACCTCGTCGAAGTAGATGTCCGACGGGATGCCCAGCCGCCACCAGGCCAGCGCCAGGAAGAATACCGCGATCACGCCGCACCAGTCGGCTGGATCCTGCTGCGTGGTAAAGCGGCCCTGCATCGCTGGCGATTTACGGGCGGGTGCGCCCCAGTGCAACGGTCTTGCGCGCTTGCGGGCAGGCTCCTAGAGCCGCTGGTACTATGAAACGCACCACCGGAACCGACCGTTCGATCACCCGCACCTGGCGCCCTGCAACCCAGGCCGTCCGCGCGGGCACCTGGCGCAGCGAACACGGCGAGACGAGCGAGGCCATCTTCATGACCTCGGGCTATTCGTTCGACGATGCCGAAACCGTCGCCGCACGGTTTGCCGGTCAGGCTCAGGGGATGACCTATTCCCGCCTCCAGAACCCGACCGTGGCGATGCTGGAAGAACGCATTGCGCTGATGGACGGGGCCGAGGCGTGCCGTGTCCAGTCGACCGGCATGGCGGCGATGACGGCGGCGCTGCTGTGCCAGCTTTCGATGGGCGATCACATCGTCGCGGCGCGTGCCGCGTTCGGTTCGTGCCGCTGGCTGGTCGATCAGCTGTTCCCGCGCTTCGGGATCGAATCGACCACGATCGACGCGCGCGACAATGCCCAGTGGGAAGCCGCGATCCGGCCCAACACCAAGGTGTTCTTCTTCGAAACGCCCGCTAATCCGACGATGGACATCGTCGACCTCAAGTTCGTCTGCGATCTTGCCAGGTCGCGCGGGATCACCACCGTGGTCGACAACGCGTTCTGCACGTCCGCTTTGCAGCGCCCGATCGAATGGGGCGCCGATGTGGTGGCCTATTCGGCGACCAAGCTGATGGACGGGCAGGGCCGCGTGCTGGCCGGGGCCGTGTCCGGCTCAGCCGATTTCATCAACAACAAGCTGCTGCCGTTCCAGCGCAACACCGGCCCGAACCTCTCGCCGTTCAACGCCTGGGTGGTGCTGAAGGGCCTTGAAACGCTTGACCTGCGGGTGAAGAAGCAAAGCGAGAACGCGCTGAAGGTCGGCAAGTTCCTCGAAGGCCGGGTGCCCAAGATCAACCACCCCGGCCTTGCCAGCCATCCCCAGCACAGCCTGGCGATGCAGCAGATGGACGCCTGCGGTTCGATCTTCTCGTTCGAAGTCGAAGACCGCGAACAAGCCTTTGGCCTGCTCAATGCGCTGACCCTGATCGACATTTCGAACAACATCGGGGATTCGCGTTCGTTGATGTGCCACAATGCTTCGACCACGCACTATTCGGTGAGCCCGGATGCGCGCGCCGAAATGGGCGTGACCGACGGCATGCTGCGGCTCAACGTCGGGTTGGAAGATCCCGATGACCTGATCGAGGATCTCGACCAGGCGCTGGTCAAGGTCGGCCTCTAGGCCGACTTGCGCTTTACTTCGTCGAGCAGCCTGAGCGCCGGCGTTACAGCCGGGATTGTCAGCATCGTGCTGCCCACGGCGGCCAGCAGGAGCGCGGTGAAGGCGCCGCTGGAGATGAGTTGCTTGTCGAACAGGATGTTGACGAAGATGATCATGATCAGCGCCTTGGTCTGAAGCAGCCAGCCGATCACCCAGGCCTCGCCCTTGCCCCAGCCAAGCAGCTTTCCGGCAAGGCCTACGCCCAGCAGTTTCCCCGCGACCGAGCTTAACAGCAGCAGCGCCGCCCCCAGAAATACGGCGCCGGAGCCGACTTCCCAGCTGGTTTTGAGCCCGGTCGAAAGAAAGAACACCGGCATCAGAGCAAGCAGGACCGTATCGCGGAAGGCATCGACGCGTTCGATCCCGAACCATTCCGCCTCAAGCACGGCCCCTGCCAGGAATGCGCCAACCATGAAGTGCAGGCCCGACCAGTCGGCCCAGTATCCGATCGCGGCAAGCCAGATCAGGGCCACGTACCAGCGATCGCGCAAGGCAAGCGCGCGCATCAGTTTGCGCATGGCCCAGGCGACGGCAAGGTAGGACAAGAAGAACACGATCTGTCGGCCCGCGCGCTCCCAGTCGGCAAGGACCAGCGCCAGGACGCCCCAGACAAAGATGTCCTCCAGGCTGGCATAGCGCAGGATCCGTTGCCCGAATGGCAGGCGGAGAATCCCGAGGCGCTCCAGAAACAGCACCAGGATGGGAAGGGCCGTGACCGCACAGGCCATTCCGATCCCGAGCACGAATTGCAGCGGCGTGCCGTTCCTGCCGACCCAGCCCGGAAACAAGGCATGGATCGCGAGTGCCGCCAGGCTTGAAAGGGCGAAGGGCACAATGAACGCGAGGCTGGCCGTCATGCCGGTTTCGCGGCGCTGTTCCCACGCGTGGCTGAGGTCGAGTTCCAGCCCGGCCACGAAGACGAACAGCATCACCGCCCACCACGCGATCCCGTTCAGCGCGCCAATCACACCCGGTGTGAACAATGAGGTGTAAAACCCTGGAAATGCTGCACCGAGCACGCCGGGGCCAAGGAGGATTCCGGTGACGATCTGGACAACCACCAGGGGCGCAAAATAGTCGGTCCGACCAAGCCGCCAGACCAGGTAAGGCAGTGCAAAGATCACTATCAGGGCGAGCAGGAACAATTCGCTGATCGGTGGTGCGGAGGTCATGCCGGGAGCGTTACCAGCGCGGACCGGCAGCGCCAAGAGCAACCGCTGCCGTTGCATTGCCGCGTTCGGTTGCGCGAAGCGCCACGCCCCATTGTCGCGGGGCATCCTAGTCGCTACCTTGGTGCCATGAAGGAGTTGTTCCAGCACTGTGCCATGACCGATGGCATTACCGTGCGCGTCGCGGTGAACTTCCTGCCCGAGCAATCTCGGATCGAGGCGGGCAAGTGGTTCTGGGTCTATCACATCCGGATCGAGAACGACACGCAGCATTCCGTTCAGCTGCTGACGCGCCATTGGCGGATCACCGACGGGCGCGGGATGGTCAACCTGGTTGAGGGTGAGGGCGTGGTTGGCGAACAGCCGATCCTCGCGCCGGGCCAGAGCCACGATTACGTTTCGGGCTGCCCGCTGACGACGCCGCACGGATCGATGGAGGGATACTACGTGTTCCGCCGCGATGATGGTGCGCAGTTCGAGGTGGCAATTCCCTTCTTCCCGCTGGCGGCTCCCGCCACGGCGGGCTAGGCGCGGCTTTCCATGAAGCGCACACACCTGCCTCTAAACGCCCTGCGCGTGTTCGACGCTGCGGCGCGGCACCTTTCGTTTACCCGTGCGGCCGACGAACTGGCCGTGACTCCGGCGGCTGTCGGTCAGCAAATCCGGGCGCTTGAAGATGTGCTGGGCGTAGTCCTGTTCCGCCGCACGCCCAAGGGCCTGGAACTGACCGATGAGGCGAACGCCGGGCTTGAGGCGCTGCGAACCGGGTTCCTGCATTTCGAAGATGCGGTGCAGGCGATGCAGGCCGGCCAATCGAGTCACGTCTACACCATCGCTGCCCCGCGCGAATTCTTTGCGGCCTGGCTCGCCCCGCGGCTGTCCGAATTCCGCCGCCTCAATCCCGAAGTGCGCTTCTCGTTGGTCGATGGCGAACATGCCGATTTCACCGAGGCCAATCTCGACCTCGCGGTGCGCTGGGCCGAAGGGCCAGGCGAGCTTGAGGGCGTGCCGCTGGGCGAAAGCGGACGCGTATTCGTGGGCGAGGGCAGCTGGATCGCCTGGCCGGGCGATCCCAATCCGGGCGGTGACGGACCGGACGATGCCGCGCCGCTGACCGTAGGCGACGCCGGTCTGGCGCTGGCTGCTGCCGCTGCCGGCATGGGCCGCACCCGCGTTCCCGCGACGCTCGCGCAGAGCTGGATCGCGCTTGGCCGGCTCAAGGAATTCGGCGAGGTTGAGCCCTGCCGCCACGGTTACTGGCTGGTCGCGCCCGCGCCGCAATGGCGGCAGAAGAAGGTCAGGGCGCTGGTCGCCTTCCTGACCTCGCAAGACTGAACCTCAGCGCGCCGGAACCTCGCACCAGGTGCCGGGTGCGATCCCGTCTAGGTTCCAGTCCCCCACGCTCCATCGCACCAGCCGCAAGGTTGGCAGGCCGACGGCCGCCGTCATGCGCCGGACCTGCCGGTTGCGGCCTTCGCGGATGGTCAGGCGCAGCCAGTGGTCGGGTACGGACTTGCGGAAGCGAACCGGCGGATCGCGCGGCCAAAGGTCGGGCGGCGTGATCGCTTCGACCTGTGCGGGGCGGGTCATCCCATCGTTTAGCAGCACACCCCTTCGCAGTTGCTCCAGCGCGGCTTCGTCGGGCGCGCCCTCCACTTGCACCAGGTAGGTCTTGGGCAGCTTGAAGCGGGGATCGGCGATCCGTGCCTGCAATCGGCCATCGTCAGTCAGCAGCAGTAAACCCTCGCTGTCGCGATCGAGCCGACCGGCGGGATAGATCCCCGGCACGGCGATGAAATCCGAGAGCGTCCGGCGCGGCGATGGCGAGCGGCTGTCGGTGAACTGCGAGAGCACGTCATAGGGTTTGTTGAACAGGATCAGCCGCGCCATCGTGGCCCTGCCTTACAGGCGGCCGTGCAAACGTTCCAGCGCGATTCCGGCGAGGTTCTGCGCGCGGGCGATCCGGCGGATGCGGATCTTGCCGAGGTGTGCTGCCGCTTCGTTGTAAGCGGCAAGATAGTGGCGAAAGCGCTCGTCCCGGCACGGCGCGGTGCCGCTGGCCTGCGATATGACCAGAGCCGAGTCGCCCAGCAGGGTAGCCTCGCGCAGGCCAAGTTGGCGGGCGATGCTCAGCGCATGGAGCAGGGCGCGCCATTCGGCATCGTTGTTGTCGCCCGCTTCCCAGTCGTTGCGAATATGGGTTTGTCCGTGCACGACCACGGCCGTGACAACCGCTCCCGGATTGGGCCGCGCCGAACCATCGAACCAGAGTTTCATGGACTCAGCGCACCACTGTGCCGCCCTTCATCACGTGGTCGACGGTTTCCAGCACGGTGATATCGGCCAGGGGGTCGCGGCTGACAGCGATCATGTCGGCCCAGTGACCGGGCGAAAGCGCACCCACGTCCTTGCTCATGCCCAGGAACTCCGCCGCCACCGTGGTGGCCGACTGGATCGCCTGCATCGGGGTCATGCCATAGCGCACCATGTACTTGAATTGACGGGCGTTGAGGCCGTGGGGATAGACTCCGGCATCGGTGCCGAAGGGCAGCTTGACCCCGGCCTTCACCGCCTTGGCAAACCCGCGCCGCTGGGCCTCGGTCGTCTCGTCGTTCTTGCGGAGCATCGCTTCGGGCCAGCCATCGCGGCGGCCGACTTCGGCGATGTAGTCCCCATCGTAGATGTCCATGTCGAGGTAGACGCCCTTCGCCTTGGCCATCGCGATGCCCTCATCGTCGATCAGCGAGGCGTGTTCGATCCCGCGCACGCCGGCGCGCATCGCCGACTTGATTCCGGCAGCGCCATGGGCATGGGCAGTAACCCAAGATCCGCGCGACTGTGCCGTCCGGACCGCAGCCACCATCATCTCTTCCGACATTTCCTGCTGTCCAGGTTCGGTCCCTTCGGCCAGGACCGCGCCGGTTGCGATCAACTTGATCGAATCCGCGCCGTGCTGGAACAGGTAGTTGACCTTCAGTTCCACTTCGGCCGGTGTTGCGGCAACACCCATGCGCATGTCGGCGGGCAAGGTCACGTCGGGCGCAAGGCCGGTCACTTCGCCGCCACCACCGGGGATGGTGATATAGGCGCCAATCGCGCTGATCCGCGGGCCTGGCACGTCGCCCCGATTGATTGCATTGCGCAGTTCGACATCCGCGAGCCCGCGGAAGCTGCCGACGTCATGGACGGTTGTGAAACCCGCAAGCAGCGTCACGCGGGCGTTCCGCGCGCCGATATAGGCGATCTCTTCAGGCGAATGCAGCAGTGGCTCCGCGACATTGCTGGATTGCTCGACATCGGCAAGGTGGACATGAGCGTCAATCAATCCGGGCAAAACCCAGAATGCGGACCAGTCAATCACCGGCGCGCTGTCGGCGGGCGGTGACCAGGGGGTAACGGCGGCCACTCGACCATCCGTGATCCGGATCAGGCGATCATCGAGCACCTTGCCCGCCTCGGGATCGACCAGATGGCCAGCGCGGACATAGACCGTTTCGGCGAGTGCCGGCGTGGTCAGGGCTGAGCAAAGAACGAGAGCGAGGATCGCGGTTCGGCATGTCATGCCAGCAACTTGCCCGGCCAGCACCGCAAGAGCAATCCCGCGCTAGTCGGGGGGATTATACTTCGCCAGAAACGCGGCAAGCCTCTCCAGCCACTGGGCCTCGTCTTCGGCCCTGGCAAAGCCATGGCCTTCATCAGGGAAGACCAGTACTTCTAGTGGCACTCCGGCCTTGCTCGCCGCGCCCTGCATGATCTTGAACTGGCTGAACGGCACGATCGGATCGCGTTCGCCATGGGCCAGCAGCACCGGGCGCCGCAACCGCGCGATCTGCGTGGCCGGAGAGATCAGCCCGAAATCGAACGTTTCGTCCTCCCCGCTTAGCCGAGCGGTGATTGCGCCGCTCGCCCCCCGGTTGAAGAAGTTCCGGTCATTTCTGAGCAATTCACGCCAGTCGGTCACCCCGGCATAGCTGGCGGCACAGCGATAGCGTTCGGGATTGCGGATCACACCCCACAAGGCGGCATAGCCGCCATAACTGGCGCCGACGATGCAGGCCCGCGCCGGATCGGCGATGCCCTGGGCCACCAGCCAATCCATTCCGTCGTCGAGATCATCCTGCATCGCCCGGCCGATCGTCCCCCGGCCGAGCCTGTCAAACGCTTCGCCATAGCCGCCCGATCCGCGAAAATTGGGCTGCAGCACGGCATAACCCCGGCTGGCCAGAAACTGTGCCTCGGTATCGAACTCCAACCGGTCGCGGATCCAGAACGGGCCGCCATGGGGCAGAATGATCAGCGGGAAGGGTTTGGCCCCGTGGGTTCGGGGCAGGGTCAGGATCGCCGGGATCAAGATGCCGTCGCGCGCTGGATAGGCAACGGCCGTTGGCCGCGCGAGCCTGGCAGGATCAAGCCTGGGCCTGGCCGTATCGAACAGGGCAAGCGATCCGGTCTTGCTGTCATAGGTGTAGTAGGCCCCCGGATCGTCGCCCGCGCCGGCCCAGATGACCATGGCGGACTGGTCGTCGGACCACGACACGATCCTTACGTCCTTGCCCCCCAGCGCGCGCGACAGCTGTTCCTGCAATGCGTTCCAGGTCCGATCGATCCAGACCACATGGCGGCGATCGTCGGTATATTCCATGCCCAGCAGCGCGCCGGTGCGAGAATCCACGACGGCCTTGTCCACGTCCCACCCTTGCGCTGACAAGACTGTCTTCCCGGTGGCCTGCGTCGCGAAGTTGAAACTTTGGATCGCGTTCCTTCCGCTTGCGTCCGGCTTAAGCACGAAGCCTGTGTCGCTTTCGCCGACAATCGCGACCGCGCTCCAGAAGTCGCCTTCCCGATTGTTGGCGTCGAGCCGGGCGACGATCCGGTATTCCTGGCCCGGACCGCCGCGGTACCAGACCGTGATGGCGCTGGTTCCGCCGTATTCGAAGCCCAGTCGGATCACGCCGGACGTGTCCGCCGCCCATCGCATGACGCCGGGCTTGGCTCCCTGGATCACGCCGCCCTTGCGCGCGTCCGCGGTCCCGCTCAGGGGGAATTTCCAGACCGCGGGATAGGTACGGAAATCGCGCGCGACCATCGCGAGCACATAGTCGCCACGGGGATCCGTATAGAGGACATTGTCGCCGATCGTGGCACTGCCGCGCCCCACCGGCTCCATCCGGCGCGTATCAAGATCGTAGACGAACAGCCGCGACAACCGCACCTGTCGATCGAAGACCGTGTCCATGTGCGAAATCGAGACCAGCAGGCGGCGACTGCCGGCCCAATTGTACCATTCCAGCCGGCCCTTGGCGGGAAGTGCAATCTCGTGGTCAAGCTTGCGCTCGACCACGGTCATCACGGCGATGGTCACGCGTTTGCCAGCCTGTTTGCTGAAGGCGATATGGCTGCCGTCGGGTGCCATGCGCACCGCTCCGAGCGCGCTGCGTTCGGCGAAGTCCGCGGCAGTATAGGCCGGATCGGGGGACTGGGCGAAGGCTGGCGCGAGCAGCGTACCGAGTGCTGCAGCGAACCATGCCACGACCCATAACCAGCGCATGACTTTTCCCGCTTTGCTCCGCCTCGTCCTCGCACTGCAACCTATTGGACGCGCGTTACTTCGCAAACGATATTACCCGGCCAGCGCCCGCCGCAGCATTGCGTTGAGGTCGCGGCGCAGGGCGAGGGGATCGGCATCGCCTTCAACCCGGTAATCAATCGCGGTTTCGATCGAAATTCCGGCAAGCAAGCAGCCGACCATGAAGGCGCAGTGCTGCGCGGGGATTGTGCGCGGGACCGAGCCGGTGGCCTGGGCTTCGCTGATCAGCGCGGCAATACGATCGCCGAACCTCTGCTGGACCTCGTCAAAGACCGTACGCGTATCGAGCCGGTTGGCGATCATCGCGCTGAACAGCACGAAGTAGGCGCGCACCGACGTGTCGGACAGCACCAGTTCGACGAAGGTGTCGAACAGCCGCAGCAGTTGGTCGAGCGGATCGGAGATGCCATCGATGGCAAGATCCACCTGCTCGTGGACATGGGCCGAGACGCGCCAGATCACCGCCTCGATCAGCCCGTCCTTGGAACCGTATTTGCGGCTCGCAAGCCCGCGGCTGAAGCCGGCTCGTTCGCCAACCCGTTCCAGCGTCGCGGCCATGTAACCTTCGGACGCGATGATTTCTGCCGCTGCGGCCAGCAGGCGGTTTTCGGATTCGGCGCGGCGCTCCGCCTGGGTGCGGCGGGGCAGCTGGCTATTGGCCGGCGCGTTCATCTGGACTGTTCTCCCGCCCGGACTGTTGGCGTCCTGTAGCTGTAACTTAGTTGTTGACCGTATACCAACCATTTTATACTCATCCAGCGACTCCGGCAAGTCCGGAACCGTGAGAGGAGAGGACAAGCACAATGGCACTGCCCAAGGAACTCGCGCAGGCGGTTATCGATCCCAAGTCGTATTCGGTCCGCGAGATTGTGGACGAAGCCTTCAAGACGATCCGCGCCACCGCGCCGCTCGACAAGGCCGAACTGGACGGGATGGATCCGTTCTGGGTGGTCAGCCGCCATGCCGACATCAAGGAAATCGAGCGCCAGCCCGATATCTTCCATAATGGCGACAAGTCGACCTTTCTCTCCGACCGCGAAAATGAAGCCAAGGTCAAGATGCTGACCGGGGGTGAGCCGAACCTCATCCGCAGCCTCGTCTCGCTTGACGGCAAGGAGCACAAGGACGTGCGCGGCATCGTCTTCCCGCACGTAACTCCGCGCGCGATCAAGCCGCTGGAAGACGCGATCCGCGGCATCGCCCGGGAATTCGTCGACCACATGCTGAGCTTCGACGGCGAAGTCGATTTCGCGCAGGACGTCGCCTTCCTCTATCCGCTGCGCGTGATCATGACCGTGCTGGGCGTGCCGCAGGAAGATGAACCGTTCATGCTCAAGCTGACGCAGGAACTGTTCAACAACGCTGACCCCGAACTCAATCGTGCCCGCGCCGAACTGAGCCCCGAAGAGGCGCTGAAGTCGCTCTGGGAAACGACGATGGAGCTGGAGAACTATTTCAAGGCCGTGACCGAGAAGTTCCGCGCCAACCCCACGACGCAAATCAACAGCCTGATCGCGAACGCCAAGATCGACGGGGAATACCTCAATCACCGGCAGCTGATGGGTTACTACATCATTGCCGCAACGGCCGGTCACGACACCACTTCCAACACCACGGCGGGCGCAATGTGGGCGCTGGCCGAGCGGCCGCACCTGCTGGCCGAAATGAAGGCCGATCCGAGCAAGATCAACGCCTTTGTCGAGGAATCGATCCGTTGGGAAGCGCCGGTGAAGCATTTCATGCGCTCGGCGGTCAGCGATGTCGAAATCGGCGGTCAGCAGATCAAGGCCGGCGATTGGCTGATGTTGTCATACCAGTCGGGCAACCGCGACGAGAGCGTGTGGTCAGATCCCTTCGAATTCCGCATCGACCGCGAATCGAACCCGCAGATCGCATTCGGCTATGGGGTCCACGTGTGCCTGGGGCAGCACCTGGCGCGCATGGAAATGCGGATCCTGTGGGAAGAACTGTTCAAGCGCCTCGAATCGGTCGAGATGAACGGCAAGGGCGAACGCACGATCTCGAACTTCGTGTGCGGCCCCAAGCACGTGCCGATCAAGTTCACCGCGAACTGAGGGGAGGGCGGCCATGTCCCAGCCGGGCACGCGCAAATGGCGCTGCAGGAATTGCGGCTACATCCTCGACGAGGCCCTGGGCATCCCCGACGAAGGGATCGCCCCGGGCACGGCCTTCGAAGACATCCCGGATGACTGGTATTGTCCCGATTGCGGAAGCGAAAAGGACGACTTCGAACTGCTGGAAGATTAATCGCGCGATTAAGATTGCGATTGACCCATGCGTGGCGGGCAGGCAACCTGCCCGCCACGATGCATAAACAGACCATAAGAATTCCGGTTGCACCGGGAGTGGAAATTGCCGCCGACGTCGCAGGGACCAAGGGCGCACCGACTGTCATCCTCGGCCACGGGGGCGGCCAGACCCGTCACAGCTGGGACAAGTGCGAGGAACAGCTGGCGGCAGCCGGCTATTACGCGATCAATTACGACCTGCGCGGCCATAGCGACAGCGACTGGGCGCCTGATGGCGACTATTCGATTGTCACCCGGGCGAACGACCTTGCCGCCGTTGCCGAATACGGCACGCGCCCGCTGGCGCTGGTTGGTGCGTCGCTTGGCGGGATCACGGCGATGGTCGCGGCTTCGCGCGGGCTTGAGCCGTCTGCGATCGTGCTGGTCGATATCGTGCCCAAGATGTCGCAGGTCGGCGTAAGCAAGATTCGCGGCTTCATGACCGCCAATCCGCGCGGCTTTGCCAGCCTTGAGGAAGCCGCCGACGCTATTTCCGCCTATTACCCCGAACGGCCCCGGCCAAAGGATCTGTCCGGCCTCAACAAGAACCTGCGCAGGGGCGATGACGGACGTTACCACTGGCACTGGGACCCGCGCATGATGCAGGACGAACGCGGCGATCCCAGGCACCTGCTGGAAATGATGGATGCGGCCGACTGGACCGACCGGGTGCCGACCTTGCTGGTGCGGGGGATGAAGTCCGACATTGTCGACGATGAAGGTGTCGAAGACCTCAGGCGGCGTGTTCCCAAGCTTGAGATTGCCGACATTCGGGGCGCCGGCCACATGGTCGCGGGCGACAAGAACGACGAGTTTAACGCCGCCGTTATCGAATTCCTGAGCCGGGTGATGCCGCCGCCGCAGAGCTGACTCCACTCGACAGAGCGGAAAAATTGCCGCATTTCATATCGGTAATCGCGGAGATACCTGGGGGCATGATGCGCTTTTCGCGCTTGATACTGGCTTTGGCCGCGTGGCCGATGATGGCGCTTGCCGCGCCGGGCGGTCAGACGCCGCTGGCCCGGCCGGCGATCGCTCCCCCGCCAGCCT